>NZ_MLQN01000013.1 GCF_001854545.1 Helicobacter sp. CLO-3 | reverse complement strand
CCCCACCCGCCCCCCCCCCCGCCAGACGTGTCTAAGAGACAGCCCTAGTCCCCCTGCACCCCCTTACCCCTGTCAGCCTTTCAAGGTGCCGCGCTTGCGCGCGAAGATTTTATTTTACGCAAAAATCCTTGCGGATTTTTTTATGGATTACTAAAGAAGCTTGCGCTTTGCTTCGCAACTTCGTTGCTCGCAAAACGAGTGCAGCGAGTTTCTTTAGTAATGACGATTTGCGTATTCTAAATTATCACAGAATCCAAAAAGGCTTTTTCGTCATTGCGAGCCTTTGCAAAAGGCGAAGCAATCTAGATTCTATTTTTGCTATGTTTTTGTTAGGCTGCCAAAAACTTTGTTTTGACACCATCCCTACGCCACCTGCGATAATAAACCTAGCTCGCCTTGCTTGATGTTTTAGCCCTTGTCGTTTTGGTGGCTTTGGTGGCTTTCGCCTCGCCTGCTGTTTTGCCAGCCCCAGCCGCTTTGGCGGTTTTTGCACCCGTTGTTTTAGTAGCTGTCTTGGCGGCTGTTTTAGTGGTAGTTTTAGTAGCCGCTTTGGCAGCGCTTGGGGTGGATTCTGCATCTACTTTGCGCGGGCGCCCTCTTTTGCGTGGTGCTTCTGCTGGCGCGCTGGCTGAAGCCTGCAGGGATGTGGGCGCGCTTTGTGAGATCGGTTGCGCGCTTTGCGCTTGGGAAGTGGGCTTGGATTCTGCATCCACGCTCTCCGCACTTATCTCATCATCATCCTCGCGCACCGCCTTTTTGAAGCCTTTGATACCTGTGCCTAGCCCTTTCATAAGCTCTGGGATCTTTTTGCCACCAAAAAGCAGTAACACCACCGCCAGCACAATCAGCCAATGCCACCAACTAAAACCGCCCATAAAATCTCCTTAAAATTAGTCTGCAAAATAGTTTCGCATTCTAGAGTATTTTTAGTTAAACCCGCCTAAAATCCGCGCTACGCCTGCGCCCAATCCTGCCACAAAGAGCCATAAACGCTAGGCTGAGGGATAAACTCCAAAGAAGTCGCAATCCCCAAAATCGCGCGTCGCGCAGCCTCCAAATCATCATTTACAATGAGATAGTCAAAATGCTCGATATGCTGCATCTCATTATAAGCGTGCAGCAGCCTAAGCTCGATGTTTTGCGCAGAATCTGTCTGGCGACTCTCAAGCCTAGTGCGAAGCACTTCTTTGGATTTGGTGGTGATAAACACCGAGCGCGCAAACCCACGATAATGCTCTTTGATGCTCTGATGCCCCTGCACATCGACATCAAAAATCACTAGCTTCCCCTGCTCTAGCGCGCGCTTTATCGGCGCAAACGAGGTGCCATAGTAGTTATTATGCACCTGCGCCCACTCCAGAAACGCGCCCTGCTTGATATCCTCGATAAACGACTCTTGGCTCACAAAATGATAATGCACGCCATCTTTTTCGCCCTCGCGTGGCGCGCGCGTGGTGGTGGAGATAGAGAAGTAAATATCGCTAAAATTTTCTTGCAAAATCTTGCAAAGCGTGGATTTGCCGCTGCCACTTGGACCTGATAGGATAAGGATGCGCCCATAAGCTTTGGGCCGGTCGTGGCTGTCGTGGCTGGCTTGGCTATCGTGGTTTGGGTTGTTTGGGTTGTTTGGGTTGTTTTGGCTTGGCGCATTGTTTTGGTTATTTTGGGCTACTTGGCGCGCGCGGCTTAATTGGCTGGCAGATTTTACAGAATCTGATTTTGTGCTGGCATTTTTTACGCTGGCGGATTCTGCGTTTATGGTTTTTGCGCTGGATTCTGATGCATTGGCTTTCGCACTCATGGATTCTGCGCCCATTTTATCGGCGTTTTTGTGCTGATGATTTACTTTCATTACTTATCCGAGAAGCTGATATTTATGCTGATCTGCGCGCCATTTAGCAGTGAGCGGATCTCCTCTGGCGTCTTGTTTGCCAAAAGCTCGCTTATCATGCGCTGTTGGGCTTCATTGGCGCGCGCCGCGTGGTTTGCATCGCCAGTATTTGCATCAATAGCGCTCGAATCAATGGCGCTCGCATCGCTCATCTCATCGCCGATAGCACCCAGATCGCCAGAATCCGCTGGTGATTTGCTGGCACCCTGCCCCGCGTCTCTATCGCCCATCATCTGCATATCATCGCGCAAATCGCTGATAGATGAAAGCCCCGCGCCAAAGCTTCCCAAATCATCGGGCAGATTCTCCGCGCTCGTGTGATTGGCTTCGTGCTCGTGCGCGCTTGGCGCCTCTTGCTCTTGCGCTGATGCCAAATCCATAGAACCCGCATCGGCGTCTTGCGCTTCTTCTATTTGCGCGCTTGGCGTTGTTTGCGCCCCTTCTATTTGTGCTTCCTCTATTTCTTTTTCCTCTTGCGCGTTTTGCGCTGGCTCATCAGCGATGATATCTGGCATGATGTCGATTTCGCTAGATTCTGCGGTGTCGCTAGTTTGGCTAGCATCTGTCTTTGCAGAATCTTCGCTAGATTCTGCGTCAAAATCCACACCAGAATCCACATCTGCGCCCAAATCCACCAAATGCGCTAAATCATCGATATCTTTATCGTCCTTTTCGCTTTTTTCGCTCTCATCGCTAGCACTTGCAGATTCTGGCGTTTGTGGCTCTGGCAAATCCTGCAAATCCCCAAAATCTTGCGAGGCCTCCTGTAGATCTTGCGAATCCTGCGAATCCTGTGGCGCCTCTTCGCCAAGCGCCTCACAAATCTCTTTTTCATCAAGCTCCAAAAAGTCATCTTCGCTAGCATCGCTTTTTGCGGATTCTGCAGTGGTTTTAGAATCTTGCACCAAATCCGCCTTGGATTTTGCGCTAGAATCCAAATCATCACCAGCAATATCGCCAAACTCTCCCATATCTTCGCTTGCATCACCGCTCGTATCGCCCACATCATCGCTTGCGATGCTTGTGCTTGCTAGATCCGCTAGCACATCCTCTGCTATATCGCTGCTTGCGATATCTGCGCCTTCATCCGCTTTGTCCTCTTTTTGGCTCGCATTATTGGCAGTCGGCGCTTCCTCCTCGATATCAGCCGCCGCCAAATCATCCGGCTCAATATCAGCAAAATCCAGCTCATCAGCATCAGAATCCGCCTCGCTAGATTCCGCCCCTTCCTCTATTTCATTGGATTCTTGTATTTTGCTGGAATCTGGCGCGCTAGATTCTGCATCACTTGATAAATCTTTATCATCGCCCAAAAGGCGCTTCACTTCTGCAATATCGCCCATATCTAGCACACTAGCATCCGCGTGGCTAGAATCCGCATTAGCACCCACATCAGATTCTGCGCTAGAATCCACTTCGCTAGCATCCTCGCTAGATTTCACATCAGAATCCGCCTCGCTAGATTCCGCATCCGCCGAGCTTTTTTCGCTCGCGCCTGCCGGGTCTTCTAGCTTCTCCAGCTTATGCGCCTTGTCTTGCAGAGAATCCAGCATCGCGCTTACTTGCGGATCGCAAGGCTCCTCGATAGATTCCGCAGAATCCGCTTCAGATTCCGCGCCGGCATCCAAATCGACATCCGCCTTAGCCACCGCGCCATCATCTTGCCCCACATCATCGCCCATCTCGCCGATAAGATCGCCAAGCGCATTTATATTATCTTCGAGCGGGTGATTATCCTCCGCGAGATGCTCAAAGCCCAGTGGCTCCGCAGATTCTGGCTCTTCAGCGCTTGCGATATCAATACTTTGCATATCAGCATCCGGCGCGCCAATATCTAGCGCATCGCCTTTGTCATCATCAAGCTCAAGATTTAGCTCTGTATCATTTGGTAGCACTTCGTCATTTGCCAACGCATCCGGCAATCCCAAATCGCCAGCATCGCCCATCTCGCTAGGCTCTCCAAGCGCACCCAAATCAAAATCATCAATCGCGCTAAGCTTGTTTTCCAGCTCCTCGGCACTCATAATATCTGGCATCTTTGCATCATCAGCACTTGCGCCAGCATCCGCGCTCAAACCAGAATCTAGCGCGCTAGAATCCGCGCTTTTGGCTTCAGAATCCACCTTTTCATCGCCAGCGCTAGAATCCGCGCTTTTGGCTTCAGAATCCACTTTTTTGGCGCCAGCATCATCGATGCCGCCAGCATCGCCAGCGCCCAAATCTAGCCCATCGATTTCAGGCAGTGGCGGCAATGGCAAATCTGCGTCAAAATCCTGCGTGATGTCAAAATCCCCGAGATTATCCAGCGCGCTAGAATCTAGCCCCGCGCGCGCACCAGCGCTAGATCCCACGCCAGAATCCAAAGCGCCGGCACTAGATTCTGCACCAATGCTAGATTCTGCGCCCGCATCCAAAGCACCAACGCCAGCGCCAAACGAGCCAGCGCCAGCCACACCAGCGCCGCGCGCACCAGAATCTAAATCACCAGTCACACCAGAATCTAAAGCGCCAGAATCCACATCTTCAGATTCCGCATCCACTTTTGCTATATCTGCTTTTGCCGGCGCAGAGGCAGCATTGCTTAGATCGCGCCCTATTTTGCGTAGCTCATCCTCTAGCATATCCAGAATCTGCGTAGGCAAAAACGGCTTTTTCACCAAGTATTTATATGTATCTAGCGCCTTTGTTTTGGCATAGAGAAAACAGCTCAAAAAGTCCTTGCCAAGCTGCTTTGCCACATCGCCATGCTCGCCCACCGCGCTCTCATCGACAAACACGAAACAATCTTTCCCAAGCCTGCTTGCATCAAGCTCGCTCACACTCGCATACCCCTCAAGCTCTAGCCCCGTCTTTTTGGCGGTGGCTTCTATGAGCTTGGCTACCATTGGATCTGTGTTTAGCAAAACTATCTTCATAAAGTTACCTATTTTGAGTAGAATTCGCGCATTATACCATACTTTTTCGCCTAAAAGAGGATTTAAGATGAGAAAAATACTAGCACTCTGCTTATGCCTATGCGCTTTTAGCCACGCTAGAAGTGAGCTATTTATGATGCCATACGAGCAAGCCCAAGCGCTAAAAAGCCTGCAAACCGCGCTAAAAACGGCGCAAAAAAGCATCGATATATCCATATATAGCTTTACTAATCGAGAGCTTGCCAAAACCCTGCGTGATAGCGCCAAACGCGGCGTAAAGGTGCGCATCATCTTTGATGAAGGCAATAGAAAAGATTCTCGCTCTGTCATTGGCTATCTTGATAAATACAACAACATAACCGCCTGCTTGCTAAAAGGCAAAAAAGCGCAAAATGGAAACTATCATGGTATAATGCACCAAAAAATGGCGATAATCGATGAGAATCTGCTTTTCATCGGCTCGGCAAACTGGAGCAAAAACGCGTTTGAAAACAACTATGAGACATTATTTTACGATGATGATACACATATTGTGAGAAAATCGCTAAAATACTTTGAAGATATGTTTGCTAGCTGCAAGCCTTTTTGAGCGAGTCGCTTTGAAAAGGCTTTTAGAGATTTGAAGCTGGCTAGATTCTAGAATCTAGCTCTAAAGTATCACACCAAACGCATCAAAGCCCAAGCCTTAACCAAAACGCCTTAAGCCAAAATGCGCCAACCAAACACAAAGGATACCCGCTTGCTAACTGATATCAGCAAATCATTGAAAGATATCCAAGAATATCTCTACAAAATCACGGGTATTTATCTCGATACTTCCAAGCAAACCATGATAAAAAACCGCCTTGAAACGCTAAAAAAATTCCCCGTCTTTGAAGGCATCACGACGACAGGCGAGCTCATCGCGCTTGCTAGCAGAAACGCGCAAGCAAGGCAGCTTTTTATAAACGCATTTACCACCAACCAAACCGATTTTTTCCGCGAGAAAGCGCATTTCCAAGATATGCTAGATAGGGTGCTTCCAAGCCTTTTTAAAAACCAGTTCAACATCAGAATCTACTGCGCCGCCTCATCCACTGGCGAAGAGCCCTACTCTATCGCTGCTACCGTGCTGCATGCTAGCGAGATTTATAACTCCTCGTGCAATGTCGAGATTCTAGCAAGTGATATCGATACGAGCGTGCTGCAAGAGGCAGAAGAAGGGCTTTTCACCCTAAGCCCCACGCTAAATCTGCCAAACTGGGTAAATATGGATAAATACTTTGACACCTTGCAAAAATGCGCCGATGGCACGCGCAAAATCCGCGCAAAAGATGAACTAAAAAGAATGATAAAATTTTTCCCACTCAATCTTTTTGACAACAACTACCCCTTCCGCAAAGATGAGTTTGATGTTATTTTTTGTCGCAATGTGCTGATTTATTTCAAAGTGCATGACCAAAACACGATTTTGCATAGGCTTTTTAGACATCTAAAGATGAATGGCACGCTCTACATCGGGCATGCCGAGGATGTGCTAGGGCTCAAAGAAAAGCTCGAGCGGCTTGGCAACAAAACTTATATAAAGATAAAAGAATAGGCAGAATCTATGGCTATCATCAATCCAAAAGAGCTCCAGCCTCCAAAACCACAAAGGGACACAAAACCCCAGCGCGAGATAGAAGAAAGACTGCATCCAGATGTGCTTATCAAAAGCTCGCCCTGCCTCATCACGCGCGAAAAACTCATCGTCATTGGCTCATCGACCGGCGGACCGCTCGCGCTAGAAGAGATAATGTCGATGCTCCCCACTTGCAACCTCCCGCCAATCGTCATCGCCCAACATATCCCAGAGACTTTTAGCCTCACACTTGCCAAAAGGCTAGATTCCAAATCGCGGCTAAGCGTGTTTGAAGTAAATGAGCGCTTGACGCTCAAAAACGACTGCGCCTACCTAGCAAAAGGCGGCACGCAGATAATGCTAAGCTATGACAGCGGCAGATACTCCGCATATCCCATGGTGATGGCACCCAGAATCTCCAGACACCGCCCAAGCGTGGATGTGCTATTTCGCGCAGCCAACAACACCGCTGGCAAAAACACGCTAGCTATCATGCTTACAGGCATGGGCGATGATGGCTGCATAGGCATCAAAGAGCTGCATGACAATGGCTCAAAAACCATCGCGCAAGATGAGCAAACCTGCGTGGTGTTTGGCATGCCAAAGCGCGCGATAGAAGTGGGCGCTGTCGATGAGATACTCCCGCTAGATAAAATCGCCTCCAAAATCGTAGAATTTGCCAAAAGCGACTTACGCAATGGCGACAACAAAAATGACTCACGCAGTAGCGATAACAAAGGCGAGAAAACGCCACAATAGCGTGGCCTATATGCTATTTTCACAATTAGTAATGGCAAGAAACATTGCGCGTCATTGCGAGACTTGCGCCAGCAAGGCGAAGCAATCCATAAGATAATCAACATCGTAAAATCATAATTTTTCTAAATATTTCAAAATAGATTGCCGCGCTTATTTCACTTGCTCGCAATGACTAATGGAATCTATCAGAATCCAAATCATAAAACAAACAAAATAATAAGATAAAATTTTCATTCCATCTAATTTTATCCCATCTATAGATTCCATAGAATCTATGAAGCACAAAAGGAAAAATAAAATGACAAAAAAATACAAATCACCAGCAACGCTTAAGCTTCTCACGCTTTTCAAGTCTCTTAGGCCTTTTGCCACTATAGCCCCTCTTGTGTTTTTGTTTGGCGGGTGTTATGGATATGGTTGGCTTGTGCCTTATGCAGCCCAGCCGAGTTATCATAAGTTTAAAAAAGTATGCGAGCTAGACCCAAAAATATATCAAAAACGCAAAGGTCATCTAGATGATGAGTATTTCGCCAGATTGCTCGCCTTGGCAGATATGGACTGGGATACGATGATACAAGTCAAAGAAAGAAATAGCCTTAAAAATGTGGATGGCGATATTGTGCCAAACAAATTTTTTTATAATTTTGACAATATTGCCTATAGCGGCAGGCTGTCTTATCATTTTGAGATACGCGTTACTATTGAAAATGATGAGATTATAGATAGGGATGCGGTGCTTTTTGCGACTTGGAAAGATATGAGAGGGTCTTTTGCGTGGTATTATGGGTGGCTTTTTACTGAAGATACAAAAGAATTGGGATGCGATGATTTGGCCAATATTCAAGAGGAATAAAAATGACAAATAAAAAGTGGATAAATAAGATAAAAAATAATGCAGAATCGGCTTTTGCTAGTTCTTGGGCTAGTTATGGTAAATCCCGAGGGCTAAAACTTTCTTGTCAAAAGGCTAAATTTTGCACCAGAATCTAAAATTAGATTCTGCGATTTACTTCGGCAATTTAAGCCCCCTGTCCCCCTGCAAGAAGCTGGCGACTAGCGGCAAGGATAAAGGCAAAAGACTAGCGACTAAAAAGCCAGAATCCAAAAGTATAGAATCTAACAATTTTTCAGATTCTGTCATAAATCCAGAATCTAAATAACACTTTGTTTTCTATGGATTGCTTTGCATTGCTAGCGCAAGTCTCGCAATGACACTATGCGCGCCAGAATCTAAAAAGCCAAGTTACTCGCCAAAAAAATCCAAAAAACTAAAAAACTAAAAAACTAAAATATAATAAAAACAGAATATCACCAAAAGCTAAAAAAATATTAAAACAAAATGCCATCCAAAATTAAGTGCCAAAAAACTACCAAAAACCCGCCAAAAACTAAAACACTATCGTTTTATTTCCATTGACAAATACCCTATCATTTAGCACCAAATCAAGCGCATGCGCAAACACGCTTTTTTCTATGTCGCGCCCAGCACGCTGCATATCCTGCCAAGTGTAGTTGTGGTCGATTTTGATGATGTCTTGCGTGATGATAGGTCCCTCATCTAGATCTTTGGTGACAAAATGCGCCGTCGCGCCGATGATTTTCACGCCTCTATCAAAGGCTTGTTTGTAAGGATTTGCGCCGATAAATGCCGGCAAAAATCCATGATGTATGTTTATCATGCGCTCCGGATAGTGCGCGACAAACTCGCTCGATAGGATTCTCATATACTTTGCCAGCGCGATGAAATCCGGCGCAAACGCATCCAGCCTAGCCTTCAGCGCGCGCTCATGCTCCTCTCTACTCATCCCGCTAGATTCTATGCAAAAAAACGGAATCCCAAACCGCCC
Organism: Helicobacter sp. CLO-3; assembly: GCF_001854545.1. Classification (GTDB taxonomy): domain Bacteria; phylum Campylobacterota; class Campylobacteria; order Campylobacterales; family Helicobacteraceae; genus Helicobacter_B. The sequence continues at coordinate 52,421 of NZ_MLQN01000013.1, read as the reverse complement.
CGCCAAATCGCGCAAATCATTATGATTTGCGATGACTGCTTGGATATGCGCGTTTAGCTCACCATTTTCATATCGCAGCAGCAGATCGCCTAGGCAGTGATTTTCCTTCGTCGCTAGGATAACTAGCGATTTTGGCTTTGCCTGCTTTAGCTCTAGCTTCGTATCCGGCGCTAGCTCTGCGCGAAGTTTTGATTCCACCTCGCCTATATCTAGCGTGCCTGTGATTTGCGTGCGCATATAAAACAAATCATGCTCATTATCCACAAACTCATCATTTTTCTCGATATTTAGCCCCGCCTCATACAGCACGCGCGACACCTTATACACAAGCCCCAGCGCATCATGCGCGCTTATGCGGAGTATATATCTCATCGTAGCCCCATGCCAAAAAGTGCGCCGAGTGCGATGCTAGCGCTTGATTCTAGTGCGCGATCCATATAGCTTTGCAGCGCGCTTTTTTCTAGCCATTGCGGATTTTCCACGCCGCTTAGGCGTTTTAGCGCTTCTATCGCATCATCCCTTGAGCCTATGTCATCGATGAGTCCTAGACTTTTGGCTTTTGGCGCGTTGAATATTTTGCCCTGCGCGAAGCTATCAGAATCCGCTACCTTTAGCCCGCGCGCGCTTGCTATATCGGCTACAAACATCTCGTATTCTTCTTTGATTAGATTCTCGATATATGCGCGCTCTTTGGCACTCCACTGGCGATAATACGCGCCCACTTCTTTGTATTCGCCAGCGCTTATCACGCTTGGTTTGTAGCCGATTTTTTGCAGGAGTTCTTCGATGTTGAAGCCATTGAAAATCACGCCGATGCTGCCTACTAGGCTTCCGCGATTGGCATATACTTCGCTAGCATACGCGCCTGCATAATACGATCCGCTAGCCATCACGCCCTCTGCGTGCGCGACTACGGGCATTTTTGCCTTTAGCGATTTGATGAGATCTGCCATCTCCACGCTAGCGCCAAGCGCACCACCGGGAGAATCTATCACCAAAAGCGCGCCTTTTATGGAGGAGTATTTGTTTATCTCATCGATTTGCGCGCGCAAAGAGGCAGAATCTAAAATCATGCCTTTTATGTAGATTCTAGCGAGGTTTAGCGTCTGCGTGGGCTCGCTCGTGGCTAGCGCGATAAATGCCAAGATAGTCAAAAACACAAAAGTTTTGAAATATTTCGTGATAAAATCTAGCGTGCAGGTGATGGGGGTGAAAAGTTTTTTCATGGTTGTCCTTTGGGTAGAGTTGTGATTTAGCAAATTTTTGCGAGTTTGCGCGGTTTTGCAAATGTCGCGCGTTTTGCGTTTTGCGATTCTTAAGCGTCGCATCAAAAGCTTGCATTATAGCGCATTTTATGGATAGATTCTGCTATAATACCAAGTTATTTGTGGATTTTGTGGGTTATTTGCAGATTTTAGATTCTAGCACTAGAACCTAAAACGCCAGAATCTAGCGCGCAAAATCCAGCAGGATCTAGCCAGCGCAGAATCCGCGCAAAATCCGCGTGCAAAGCGCCAGCCACGACATTTTGTGGCATTATTTTGCGACATTTTATATTTTCGCGATTTTTATATTTCAAGGAGGCATTATGGATTATTTGGAAATCATAGGCGGAAGCGAGCTAAAGGGCGAAGTCGCCATATCCGGCGCGAAAAATGCCGCCCTGCCGCTGCTCTCCGCCGCGCTTTTGGCAAAAAACAAAGTGCATATACAAAACCTCCCAAATGTCGCCGATGTAAAAACTCTAGCCAAACTGCTCGAGCATCTGGGCTGCAATATCGAGTGGGAGAATCCACATAGCCTATCCATCGATGCGAGCCAGATCATCCACACCAAAGCGATTTATGACATAGTGCGTAAAATGCGCGCTTCTATCCTTGTGCTAGGACCGCTGCTCGCGCGCTGCGGGCATTGCGAAGTGAGCCTGCCCGGCGGCTGCGCTATCGGCGCGCGCCCTGTTGATCTACATATAGCGGCGATGGAGAAAATGGGCGCAGAGATAAACATACATAGCGGCTACATCATCGCTAGCGCGCCAAAGGGGCTAAAAGGCGCGCAAATCGTGTTTGACAAAATCACCGTCACAGGTTGTGAAAATGTCATCATGGCAGCAGCGCTCGCCAAAGGGCGCACGCAAATCATAAACGCCGCCAGAGAGCCAGAAGTCGTGCAGCTGTGCGAAGTGCTGATGAGTGCAGGCGTGAAGATAGAAGGCATAGGGACTTCCACGCTAGAGATAGAGGGGAGCGATAGGGAGGCGCTTGATTTTGCGCCTATAGAGGTGATACCAGATAGGATAGAGGCAGGCACATATCTATGCGCGGGTGCTATGACAAATAGCCAAATACGCCTCACAAATGCCAATCCTACGCATATGCAAGCCATGCTAGAGAAGCTAAAGCAAATCGGCTTTGGCATAAATGCTAGCAAAAATAGCATAGAAATCACGCCTGCAAAAAAGCGCGTGGGCTTTGAGATAGTCACTACCGAGCACCCCGGATTCCCCACGGATATGCAAGCGCAGTTTATGGCGCTAGCCACGCAGTGCGAGGGGACGAGCTTCATCCAAGAGCGGCTTTTTGAAAACCGCTTCATGCATGTAAGCGAGCTGCAAAGGCTGGGTGCCAACATCACGCTAAAAGGCAATAGCGCTACAATCGTCGGAAATGGCGGTATCAATGATAGCAAAAATGGGCTAGTGGGCGCGGATGTGATGGCTACAGATTTGCGCGCATCATCCGCGCTCGTGCTAGCTGGGCTTGTCGCGCAGGGAAGCACCAGAGTGCATAGAATCTACCACCTAGATAGAGGCTATGAAAAGCTAGAGGATAAGCTAACGATGCTTGGCGCAAAAATCGAGCGCAAAAAAGAAGAGGCGGTGTAGGCGCGCGGCTTTGGCTTGGTTTAGCTTGGTTTGGCTTGGTTTGGCTTGGTTTAGCTTGGTTTAGCTTGGTTTGGCTTGGTTTAGCTTGGTTTAGCTTGGTTTAGCTGGGCGCGGCTTTGGCTTAGTTTGGCTTTGGCTTTAGAGGTGCGATGCGCGAGAATCTAGATTCTGGGATTCTAGATTCTGAAATTTTAGATTCTAGATTCTGGCGCAAAAGCCCGCTTTAGCCCGCTATCTTTGACGCCCGCAAATCAAGCGTAAATCGCGCGCTAAACACAAGCGCAAGCACAAAAACGCACAGCAAGAACGCAAACACAACAATCACAAAAACGGAGCAAACAAATGCAAACCCCAAGCTATCCGCATTTATGCAAGGCATTTGGACCTTATGAGACAAACTGCTACATCGTGCAAACGCCGCAAGGCGAGCTCATCATAGACCCCGGTATGGGAAGCGCGCCGTGGGTGCTAGAATCCGCGCCAAACCCGCTTGCTATCCTCATCACGCACGGGCATTTTGACCATATCTATGATGTCGCGCGCATCCACGAGGCGCTGCCGGATTTGCCTATATACTGCCCTAGCGCGGATGCGTTTATGATGGAGAGTGACTGCTTTGACACAGGGCTCACACCTTGTGCGCCTAGCGTGCTGGTGGAGTGCAAAAAAGGCAGGGCGGAGCTTGATATACAAAGTGAGCGTGTGACTTATCTGCATTTCCCGGGGCACACGCCGGGCTGCTCGATAGTAATCGTGGGGGATAAAATATATAGCGGCGATTTTATTTTCAAGCGAAGCATCGGGCGCTATGATTTTCCATACTCAAGCGTGGAAGATATGCGAGAATCTTTGCAGCGCTTTCAGGCGCTTGATATGCCAAACCTTGAAATTTTCCCCGGGCATGGCGACAGCACGCACCTAAAATACGAGCAAGACAATGTCGCGCTATGGCTTAGCAGGATGTAGATTCTAGATTTTGGGTGTTTAGATTTGATGCGGATTCTGCGATTTAGATTCTAGGCGTTTGGATTTTGCATAGATTTGAGAATCTAAATTTTTGGCGTTTGGATTCTAGATGCGAAGCTGGCGCTTTGCTTCGTGGCGAACCCACTCACAACGACGATTTGGCAAATTTAAACTGATTGCAGAATCCAAAAAAATCATTTCCATCATTACTAAAGAAACCAACGCTTTGCTAAAGAAACTCGCTTGGTTTGTTTTGGCAAGACTGCCCCCTAGTCGTCCATTAATTTATTTTGGCATCCCCTTACCCCTGTCACGCCTTTAAGGTGCCGCGCTAAAGCGCGAAGATTTGATTTGACTGAAAATTTGCCTTGCAAATTTTGGATTCTAGTTTTTTTAAAAACTAGAATCTAGGTTTGGCGCTAGCACGCCCTTATTTTATTTATACAAAAATTCCTTGAGGATTTTTGGTTGGGTCAAAAAACGCGGCCTAAAAATGCAGCTATAAATCGCAGTCTGGGTTGAAGCATATTTGAGTGTTTTGGTAATCTTTGTTAAACATTGTGTCTTTCCTTAATGCAACAGAAAAAAGAATAGCGTAGCGGGCACAGGAGCAATCAAAAAAAGTGTATAAAACTCGCTATGACAACTTCTATTTTCTCATTTTTTGATAAATATTTTGTATTGGGTTTCTGGCCGGGCTTTTGACTAGTTTTTTGGTCGCTAAAAAATCTAAAGACAATGTTGCTAAAAAATCTAGAAACCATGCTGCTAAAAAATCTAAAAACCATAAAGTATATATTAGATACAACACAGGGACCAATGCATAGTGATAGCCAATCAAAAAAAGGATAAATCCCTAAAATCTCGTATATTTTCCAAGCAATTATAATCAATATCCAATAGAGCACGCTACAGATATTCCACCATTTTAGAAAATCTTTTTTATGACAAGCCCTATAACCAGGTCTGATAAGAGTCCAAATAAGAAGCATAAATCCATACAATACAGATAACTCTAATAATCCTCTCCAATCCATCAATCAATCCTCACATTTATAGGCATTGATGAGGGATAGACTTCTATATCTTTAAATGTGGGAGTAAGGATTCTAAAATCGCAGCCTAGATTGAAGTATGTTTGGGTGTTTTGGTAATGATTTAACATTGATTGTATTTTCTCCTCATATTATATGATATATGTATTTACATATAAACCAAACAATATACAAACCAAGATGAATAAAAAAGAACAAATACTCATCGGAATAATCCATATAATCCATGATGACAATTTATTTGGGACTAGATTTAGATGCTTTCTTATAAAAGCTTTTCTCAAAAAATATACCAAAGGTAAAGATAGTCCGCCTATATGCAGTTCCAACCACCTCCATTCCATGCCAATACGCAAACCTGTACTAACGCATATAGTAGAAAGCAATAAACAGGGCAAAATCCAAGCAATCCAAAAGCTTTTTGAACACAGAAAAATACGAAATGATCTAAATATCAAAAAAAATAAAACTAGCAGGAAAGATAGCCCAGCTGCAATCAACCCATAAATTAAAGCCATATACAGCAAAAATCCCCAACCATCAGTCATTATCTATCCTCCAAGAATATTTTTTAGCAAAAAACTTATGATGCGGCATATTATATAATAAAATGCCATAGAGGGTATGGGTGAAATCAAAAAATGTATAAAACTCGCTATGACAACTCCTATTTTTTCATTTTTTGATAAATATTTTGTATCGGGTTTCTGGCTGGTCTTTTGGCTAGTTTTGTAGTCGCTAAAAAATCTAAAAATCATAAAATATATAATAGACACGACACATAGCACTATAGAAAATAAAAAGTATTCAGACCATTCAAGCCATCTAAAAATGCCGCTACTAATTTTTAAGCCTGCGTAAATTTTCCAAAAGATTGCAGCTAATATCCAATATAATATGCCACAAATGCTCCAATATCTTATAAAATCTTTTTTGAAAAGGCACTTTTTGACTTGTGGGATTATGCTCCAAATAAGAAGCACCAAACCATATAAAAGAATAGTAAAAAAGATAAAATCAAGAAAGTCAGCGCGACTCATCAATAACCTCGCCCTCTCAAAAACATAAAAACCAAACAAAAAAGAGGCGATAAGATATAATGTATAAGGCTTATAATGCAGACTATTTTTATTTGGTTGCCAGATGATTTTGCATCGACTTCATTTTTAGGCATCAGAAAACAAATTAATATAAAAAGTATGCTTGATACAACACCCATAAAACAACCAGCAATCAAATAGATGCTAACTATCGCAGTGATGGAGCCGTTTATTATAAAATTAAATGATTGCATAATAAATGCTAGAAAATAAAAAATTAAAAGACATATAGCGCTATATAAAAAACTGCTAATGCAGAAAATCAAGACAAAGTTTTTGATTGCATAATACTGCCTAATTTTTGGTATTAATGCAAAAGAGGCAAGAAAAAGTCCATATAATATCCATGCTGTAAAATTATTAAACATATAAAAAAATAAAGTCGATAAATTTTCAAAATTAAAATAAACCAAGCCCATCAATACGCCCCTAACAAAAATTTCATTTTTGCTCCTTTTTATATTTTAATTTGAAATTGAATAAAAAACACCCATACATAAACTAGCGGCAAATAATGAAAGCAATATCCCAGCGACAATGCTTTTGATTCTATAGTTTTTTATTTCTCTATTTTTATTTAGGGCATTTTTGTCACCTAGCTCATACCTAAACACTATAAATATTATGAGTAAAAGGAGCATATTTGGTATAGTAAAGAAAAAAGATATAAGAAAGGCAAAAATAATATAAAAAATAGGCTCTTTAAAAAACTCATAAAAATAATGATGCCCCAAAAGAGCATAAATACAAAATCCAAGCACAATAGCTGCAAAAGCCCCAAAAAATTCGCCAATGATAAAATATAAATTAATAAATCTTGTTGTAGATTTTATGCAGGCAAATATAAATAAACATAATATATTGGCGATAAATAAAAAGCTAGTCAAAGACACAATGCTTACAAATACTATCAGAAGAGCTCCATAAACTAACCCACCACCCATTTTTGCTCCTTTTGATAAATCAAATTTTACCTAAAATATTGATATTTTTAATAATGAGCGTTTATCTGCCCACTCATCAAACGCGTAGATTTTAAACCACATATGCCCCGCCCAAGATTTCTTGCCATTATTTAAGGGGGCTTTAGCTTTCTCTATAAAAATTTGAATGTAGTAGCTTGACATAAAACTCCTATTTGTAAAATGAGGACTCAATAACCACAATTGGTGTAATACCATATTGGCAAAGTTGCATTTTCTAAAACTTCTATTTTGACATAATACCTTCTCCAAGTTTTTATATAGGCTCTCATTTTTGTTAAATAATTTTTTTTGCTTCCTACAAAATACAAAGGAAATTCTATGATTTGCTCTTGCTTTTTTTTTGGGATTTCCTAAGGGCATAAAGGTTATTTTAAGTTTAATGTCTTGATTTGGATGATAAGCTTCTAGGAGTTGTTTAACCCTTTCTTTGCGTTCTGGTATCCAATAAGCAGGCTCACCACGAACCTTATCGATGTATGGATATCTTATTTCCTCAACCCTATAAGAAAAATCTCTCGCATTTTGTATTGGCATTGTCTCCCAGTAATCTGATTTTACAGATTTTAAACCATCCGCATAATCAAAAGAGACAAAAATATCTACATAATTGCCTCCCCACGCTCTTAATAAATCAAGAGGCATTCTAAAGGTCTTTTCATAGACATTGCCTTTTTTAGTGAAGTCAAATTCCTCTTTTATCGAAAGAAAATCGGTTTTTAGTGGATTAAGAAACCAAGAATTGGTGCTAGCTACTAAAGATTGGGTGTAAAAATTAAAAAGCATAAATAAAACACCCATTAATTTGATTTGCATAATAAGCCTTTATCTGTCGTATTTAGTCGCCACTTTTGCCTGCAAATATTATCTTAAATTATCATTAGGCACAATTATCTTTTATCAAATGGCAGCTCATGGACTAGGATTATACCCAATAAGATAGGCAAAAAGCTTAAAGCTTGCTTTGCCAGCTTGCGCCTCTTTGTTTTATGCTCCCGCTTTATATTTCTTTGGCTTTATATTTCTTTGGGCTTTATAATTCTTTTGGCATTATCTCCGCCGCTTCATACTTTGCCTATCTTATTACTTTTTGACAATGCCAAATATAGATTCTAGCCCAGCTTTTTGCCAATTTTTGCTAAACACAATGCGTGTTTGTTACTTTTTGTTATGCCTTTGCGCGGGCGGATATTTTTGGCTTTTTTCTCGCAAATATCGAGGTTTGGAGTGATTTTGTTAGCGTGTGATAGCAAAATTTTTCACAAATTTTATGCAAACACATATTGTATTTTTAAAATTTTGTGCCACAATTGCACTTACAAAATCATTTCATCACAAAGGACAACTATGAGCAACATCATCGGATTCCCAAGAATCGGGCAGAATCGAGAACTCAAAAAAGCGCTAGAGGCGTTTTGGAGTGGCAAATGTAGCCAAAGCGAGCTTGAAAGCGTGGCAAAAGAGTTGCGCGCAAAGCACTGGGCGAAGCAAAAAAACCTAGAATATGTATGCGTGAATGACTTCAGCTACTATGACAATGTGCTAGATTTGGCTTATGCGCTAAATGCAAAGCCTGCGCGCTTCAAAAACGCAAGCGGGCTAGAGGGCTATTTCGCGCTAGCGCGTGGGGCGAAAGGCGCGGTGGCATGTGAGATGACAAAATGGTTTAACACAAACTATCACTATGTCGTGCCAGAGCTTAGCGCTGATGATAGCTACAAAGCCGATGCGAGCGCTATCATCGCGCAGTATAATGAAGCCAAAAATCTAGGCTATAGCCCAAAAATCAGCCTCATCGGGCTTTTTACATTTTTTGGACTTAGCAAAATCATCAAAGGCGAACCAAAAGAGATTTATAGCAAGGTGAAAAATGCCTATCTAGCGCTTATCGATGAGATCGTGGCAAAGATTCCGAATGTCGTGATTGAGTTTAGCGAGCCGATTTTCGTGCGAGGCGAAAAGGAGGTGTTTGGCGCAGCAGAATCTAGCGCGTTTGATAAAAATGAAGTGGCAAGCGTGTATGAAAACATCGCTAAAAAAGGCGTGAAAGCCATTGTCAGCACATTTTTTGAGCATAGCAAGGAATTTACCGAGATTTTGCTAAAAACGCCAATCTATGGTATCGGACTTGACTTCGTGCATGGTGAGAAAAACCTTGAAAGCCTGCAGGCTATCGCAAATAGCGATAAGGTGCTTTTCGCGGGCGTGATTGATGGGCGCAATATTTGGGTGGCAAATTTGGAATCTAAACTTGCACTTTTAGAAAAAATCGCGCAAGTTGTGCCAAAAAATAGAATCGTCGTAAGCGCGTCGTGTTCGCTTTTGCATGTGCCTTTTGGCAAAGATGACGAAAGCAAAATGGATAAAGAGATTCTCTCATGGCTAAGTTTCGCGCAAGAAAAGCTCATCGAGCTAGAGGTGCTAGAGGATCTTTTCAAATCTAGCGCACCAAAGGCAGAATCTAAAGAATTCCTAGCGCAAAATAAAGCGATCAACTCTGCGCGCGCGAACTCTTCACGCACCAACAATAAAGCTGTGCGCGAGCGCGTGAGTGCAAACACGCTAAAAGCGCGCAAAGAAGATTTTGCGACGCGCATTAAGATTCAGCGCGAGAATCTTGGCTATGGCGATTTGGCTACGACGACCATCGGCTCATTCCCGCAAACGCCAGAACTACGCGCATTGCGCCAAAACTACAAAAAAGGCGTGATTGATAAAAATGCCTATGATGAGGGCATTAAGGAATATATCAAAGACTGCGTGAAATTCCAAGAGGAAATCGGACTTGATGTCCTCGTGCATGGCGAGCCAGAGCGCAATGATATGGTGGAGTATTTTGGCGAGCAGATGGAGGGCTTTGTGTTTAGCGCAAATGGTTGGGTGCAAAGCTATGGCAGCCGCTGCGTGAAGCCGCCTATCATCTTTGGTGATGTGAGCCGACCAAAAGCCATGACACTAGAGTGGAGTAAATACGCCCAAAGCCTCACACAAAAGATTATGAAAGGGATGCTCACAGGTCCAGTGACTATCCTAAACTGGAGCTTTGTGCGCGATGATCTCTCACGCGCGCAAGTGTGCGAGCAAATCTCGCTAGGCATCGCTGATGAGATTGATGATTTGCAAAAAGGCGGGATTAGGATTATTCAGGTCGATGAAGCGGCGTTTAAAGAGGGCTATCCTTTGCGCGCGGAAAATATCAAGGCGTATGAGGAATGGGCGCTTAAATGCTTCAAAATCTCCACCGCCGTGGCGGAATCTAGCACGCAGATTCACACGCATATGTGCTATAGCGAGTTTAATGATATCATCAAAACCATCGAGGCGATGGATGCAGATGTGATAAGCATCGAAACCGCGCGCAGTGGCAATAGCCTGCTAAAAATCTTTAAACAAGTGGGCTACACGCACGAGGTGGGTCCGGGCGTGTATGATATCCACAGCCCGAGAATCCCAAGCGTGGAAGAGATAGAAGCGCAAATCAAGGCGCTGCTAGAAGTGCTGCCAAAAGAACAGCTTTGGATAAACCCAGACTGCGGGCTTAAGACGCGTAAATGGGAAGAGGTAAAGCCGAGCCTTAAAAATATGGTAGAGGCGACAAAAGCGGTGCGCGCGAAGCTGTAATTTTAGATTTTTGTGTGTGGATTTAGAATCTAGCGCGCATTTCAGAATCTGGCGCGAGAGTTTTAAAAGTAGATTCTGGGATTCTCGCGCATTTGTGTGGGCTGCGCGCCTGAAACGCTGGGTGCGAGCGGATTAAAACAAGAGAGCAAAAAGGCAAAAAATGGAAGCAAAAATTTTAGGCATAGATTTAGAATCTACCATTGCCAACCTCCACACAAGCGCGCCATTTTTGAGCCTTGAAATCACTCCGCCTTTAAGCGGGAAAATCGAAGTAGATTCTATAAGAGAGCTCAAAAATTTAGACTATATCAATGCCTTTGTCTGCACGGATTCCCCGCTAGCGCGCTTTAAGCCCTCATCCATTCTTAGCTCGCTCAAACTGCAAAATTTCTTACAAAAGCCCCTCATTTGCACGCTTAGCATGCGAGATCGCAATTCTATCGCGCTTTGTGGCGATATTTTAGCGGCAAATGAACTTGGCGTGCGCGCGTTTTTGAGCCTTACAGGGGACTCTATCAAGCTTGGGGATTGCATAGAATCTAAAGGCGTGTTTGAGGATAATTCCTTGAAACTCGCGCGCATTATTGACACGCTAAATAGCGGCTATGGCATAAATCACAAGCCCCTAAGTGAGCGCGTGCAAAAAATCTATAATTTTCATGTCATTAATTCTTATGCAAATAATATGGAAAGCCTTAAAACAAAGCTTGCTAAAAAGCTAAGCAATAGCGATGTGGAGGGCTTTTTCACCCAGCCTGTGTATGATGAGAAAAGTGGGGAGTTTTTGCTAAATAGCCTAGAGCGTCTCAATAGCGAGTATGGGCGCAAAAGCGTGCTTATTTTTGGATTTTATCCCATTTTGAGTTACAAAACTGCGCTTTTTTTGCGCGATAAATTGCCCGGCGTGTTTGTGCCAGAAAGCCTTATCAAAAGCCTAGAATCTGCTTCAAAAATCAGCAAGCAAGAGGAGGAAAAGGTGGGCTTTAAACAAAGCGCGATTTTACTCCAAAAACTCCAAAAGCTAAATAACAAAATCCACTTTATGAATCCAAATAAATTTTTGCTATTTAAAGAGTACTTCAAAGGCGCATAAAATTTGCCCTGCCAAATCCCAAAACTTCGCATCTTGCTAAACATCATTTTAAGGCTTTCTAAAGCAGCCTAAAGCGCGCTATCTCAAAGCAACTTCCTCAAAAACAACTTCCTATCGATTTGCATTAATATGCTAGAATCCAAAAATTATAAAAAGCAGGTTTGTAATGCAACTCGATATAAAATATATACGAAATGAATTTTTATTATTTTGGAAGCACTTTTTTGGCAGATTATTCCATATAAAATACGCAAAAATCGCGCTATTTGTCGATTGTGAAAATATCAACAATATCGCCTTTATCAAAATGGCTTTTGAGAATCTAGAAAAAATAGGCCATGTTGCTAGCAAGCAGTTTTATGGGCACTTCACGATGCATCATCATTTTCTCGCCTCGATAATCGAAAAAAATAATGGCAAAATGATAGAGCTGCCTATAAATAAATGGAAAAATTATGCCGACACGCTCATTATTATCGATGTCATGGAGACGCTATTATACAGGCCAGATATCACGCATATCGCTATTGTAAGCAATGACCAAGATTTCACGCTTTTGACCGATGCTATCAGGAAACACAAGCGGCACTCTATCGCTTTGACGACATTTGATTCTTTGTCAAAAAATAAATTTGATATTTTTATTCATCTGCAAGATTTTGATATCCCAGATAGTGAAAAATATGATGCTGATACGCAAAAGATTATCTATGTATTGACGCGCGATAAAACGCCTAGTGGCTGGGTGGATTATAAGGCTGCTATTCAAGCGCTTCGTGAGTTTGCTTTCAAAAAAGATTGGGAGCAAATATGCACCAAAATCGTGCTAGAAGGAAATATTATTTTTGCAAAAACAAATATCGAGGGGAAAATCACAGCATTGCGCCTGCAAACCGCGCAGGATGAGCAAGAATACAAAGATATTATCCGCGACATCGTGCTAAAGCACAACAAGCGGCACGCAAAAGCCGCCAACAGCTCCGTGACTATCAAAAGAATCCGCAGCGAAGTCAAAACGCTGGGCTATCGCAATATTTTGACGCATGACAAAATCAAAGAGATTGCCCTGCTTTATCCAGAGGAGCTTATTTTCAACAAAAATGGCAATTGGATTAAGGTGGTTTGTGGCTAAATGATTTGGGCGATGAAGGTGGCTTGGTGCAGCTAGGATGATTTTGGCGGCATTTGCGCGGCCAAAATAGCTTGTGTGGCTAAAATAGCTTGCGCGACCAAAATAGCCTGCGTGGCCAAAATAACTTGCACGACTAAGATAGCTTGCGTGACTAAAATAGCTTGCGTGCTTCAATAGTCAAGATATTTAGTGAGACTTAAAGCAGTTTGGGCTAGTCGCTTTTGCTGGTTGCTTGACTTTGCGCTTCATATAAGGCATTTTAGATTCTGGGTAACAAAGACATTATGCAAAGCTTTTGGGCTTCTACAAAGCACCAAAGCACCAAAGCACCCAAACACCAGAAGCGCCAAAACGCTTAAAACCCTAGACGCATCAAATCCCAAGTCAAATCCCAAGCAAAAAGCAAACCGCCTAAAAACGCAAAATAATTAAAACCTCGCCTCTCAAAACCGCCTAAAACTCACCAATAAACGCCCTCAAAACCCGCCCAGCTTCTCACCGCCAAGTATGTGAAAATGCAGATGCGGCACTTCCTGCCCGCTGTCCTCGCCGATGTTGGTGACTAGGCGATATCCGCTGTTTTTGATGCCAGCGATTTCTGCGACCTCATGGATGAAGCTTGTCATCCCCTGCATCAGCTCTGGCGTCGCCTCGCTGAAGTCTTTCACCGCGCGCTTTGGTATGGCTAAAATATGGATCGCCGCCTTTGGATTGATATCATAAAACGCCAAAAACGCGTCATTTTCATGCACCTTTTTGCAAGGGATCTCGCCCCGCACGATTTTTACAAAAACATTGCTCATCGCATCTCCTTTTGTGTTGGATAAATGTAGATTCTAGTAAGCAAAATCCTATCCAGAATCCAACATATGCTAGATTTTATATAAACAACTATCACAAAGACGCTACCGATCCAAATTTTCGCGATTTTGTTAGAAATAGTGCAGAGAAGTTTCTAAAAGATGACATAAAAAAGGGCATTGATAACATTTTCGCACAAAACCCCACTGCGTATAACTACGCAAGAGATCTCTTTGACACTGCGCTAAATGATTATGCCACAATGAAATCCACGCTAAAAATCGCTGATAAGCTAAAACTACGCGATGAAGCGGTGAGCTATGAGCGCGCGCTGGAAAACTTACAAAAATACGCCAGCGGGCAAGGAAGCGCCAAACAAGCCGAGCTTTCAACTGCGATAAGAAACCTAAATAAACTCACCAAAAGCATCGGCGAGGAAAACCGCGCTAGAGTAGAAATCCAGCTTTTAAATGATATTTTTCAAAAATCACTCTATGAAGCCCAAGAACTAGCAGTATTTGATTCTAAAGCATTTTTCAAGAAGATAGACTCCATAGGTGAAAGCAGCTTTTTAAGCCCGCAAGCAAAAGAGTTTATCACCATAGCTAAAGGCTTTGATTCTTTGTTTTCAAACGATGTGCGCTTAGCGCGCCTGCTAGCCCCAGCAAGCCCTGATAAAATAGGCTCAAGCATCGCTACTATAATCGAGGGCGCTGTGAAGTTTCAAGCAGTGAAAATGCTATTTGAGCAAGTCGTGCGGCTTATGCCTCAAATCCCATTTTTGCGCGGACTCAATGAAAAGATACAAGGTGCAGCAGTGCGCCACCATTTAAGAAGTGCGCTAAGCAAAAGCGTAGAGGTGAGTGATTTTAAATTCCAGCTGCGAGATAAAATCGCACGCGCACCGATAAACACACCTACAAAAGATTTGCTAGCACAAATTCTAGGCGAAGTCGAAAAAGGCGAAGCAAAGATAGCAAAGCTTTCTACGCAAGCAGATGAGCAGATAGCACGCACTATACAAGCAGAGGAAACTTGGATAAGAGAGTTTGGGCTAAGTGATATTAACCAAAGCAAAAAGGTAGAGATACACCCACTTATAAGGGAAGCTTTGGGGAAAGATCTAGAAATCACACCAAGAGACTTTGAGAAAATTATAGAAAAAGGGCGCGACAAATACATAAAAGAAATAATGCCTACGCTTAAAAATCCTGATTATGCGTTTATAGATAGTGGTGGTGATTTGATTGTAGCAAAAGATTTGGGTGATTCTTTATTTTTCACAAGTGTTAGCAGGGATTATGGAGAAGCATTTAGAAATCTTAGCCTAAGTCCTAAGAAAGAAAATACTTTAAAAAACAGACTTGCTTCAGCAAGAGAAATTATTCTTGAGCCAGCCTCCGAGCTTCGGGAGTCCTCAGCACATAAAGCTTCTACAGGCGTCCTGTCCTCAACCAGCAAGGCTAGCGATGACATTATAACACAAACAAAACCAACAACGCAAGACTCCCTCTTTACTCGCGCCCTGCAAGAAAAGCAAGCACAAATCAAAGAAGCAGAGCAAAGACTAGCCAAAGAGCAAGAACTCGCAGAATCTAAAGCAAAAGAACTCGCAAAGCTTCACGCAGACATCATAGCACAAAAGCAAGCCATAGCAGGACTAGCTGCCAATGAGCGCGTGCTAAACATAGGCGAGTCAATCCCTATGCAAAAGGTAGAAAATCTCCCTAGCACAAGTATTGCTATCAATGAAAATGAAATCTACCCCCTAGATTTTGTCATAGTAAAAAAGCAAGATTTGAAACCAAACTTCAACGCTAGCGAATTACAAGGACGCACCGAAGCAAACACACACACCATACAAGACATAGCCAATAACTTCAACCCTCAAAAGATTCTAGGACGCGGCGGCTTCCAAGATCTGCCAATCATCCGCAAAGATGGCGCAATCATAAGTGGCAACCATAGAACTCAAGGCATGCTAGAGTTTAGCCAAGAAAGCAGGGCTGCCTATGAGAATGCTATAAAAGAGCAATATGGTATCACGCTAAAAGATGATGAATTGCTTATGCGAACACCAAAGAATCTAAGCGCGCAAGATGAGCTAAACCTAGCATTCCTTAGCAACAAAGATAATCTCGATAATCTAGGCGATAAAGCCCTAGCAAGTCTAGGCAAATATGATAAAGCTATAAAAGACATTCCAAACCAAATCCAAAGCGAAAGTGTCGATGAGCTAAGTGCTAAAGTCGCTAAGCTTTTAGAAAAAGATAATACCTATCCCGACATAGAAAGCACAAACCTAGCCTTGCTTTCACACCTCGCTAAAAATAGCAATGGTAGAAACATAGCAGAAGTGCTAAACAGCCTTTCAAGGCTAGAGCCAACCGATAGAGTAAAAATCAAAGATATGTTTGTAAAAAATGCAGGAGAACTGCATAATCTATGCAATCAAGCAGCAAGCCATAGAATCCAAAGCCTAGAGTTACGCCCATATCTGCTAGATTCTATCTCTGCTACTGCAAATGCACTCACACATACTAGGGCTGAAAACTTTGAAAGATTAGCCAAAGATATAAAAGCCCTGCTAGATACCACTGATAAAAATGGCGCTAATGCTATGCTAGAAACAATGCCTAGTGTGTATAAAGACACGCTAGGGGAATTGCTGGGTGCGAGTTTGGCTAGATTTGTGCGCCTTGAGAATCCTGCTGGGAGTTTGTATGAAGTGCTAAAAGATGCGCCCGCAGAAATAGCGCATATGATAGAGCCAGCACTCTTTAATCAAGGCGGCAAAGCATTAAAAGATGCAGATATTTATGACTTCATAGAATACCTTATCCGCACAGGTGAAAGAAGCGAAGCAACTTCTAGCGTGATAGAGATGCTGCCAAAGCTAAGGGAGAAACAAAGGCTTTTTGAAAGTGGCGCAAAAGGGGGAGAATCTGTCATTACAAGAGAAAATCCATCCGTCATTACTAAAGAAGCCAGAGGCTTTGCGAGCAACGCAGTTGCGAAGCAATCCACACAAGGCGCAGAATCTACGCAAGATGGATTACTAAAGAAGCCAGAGGCTTTGCTTCGCTACGCTCGCAATGACGAAATAACACCACCAACACCAAAAGAGGAGGCGCCAGCAAATGAACTATTCGGAAAATCCGAAAAGTTAGAACAACCATTGCAAAAAATGCAACACTTCACACCAGCACCACAAGACGCCCAAACCATAAAAGAGTGGCAAGAATATCTAAGCGATGCCAATAACCCACAAAGCGCGCATTCCCAAATCCAAAACCTCATAAACCATAAAGGCATAAGCGCGCAAGAGGGCGAGGCTTTGCTAAGTCAAATGCGCGAAATGATAGAAAAAGACGCGCAAACTCTAGGCAAAATCACTGATGAGACTGCAAGTAGCATAAGACACACGCTAGATGATATAGAACACCAAGCCACCTTTAAAATAAGGCGCGATTATGCCAATGATTTGGAGAATCTACCAAAGGAGTTTAGGGAGGATTTAGGCTTTGGCGATAGCAGATACAAAGCGATTGTAGAAAATCCTGCAATAAAACGCCTAAGCGAGCCTCTAAGCGATGAAGCACTCGCGCAAAAAAGCCTAGAAAACACCTACAAACAAATGCAAGATGCGCTAAAAGAGGCAAAAGATACAGGGCAAAAAACAGCGCAAATACACGAAATACTAAAGAAAATGACAGGCAATAAAGTGGATTTTACCACCAAAGATTTGGTGAAAATCAAAAATGACAGCTATCAATTCCAACCAAACACGCTAAAAGAAATAAACAATGATACGCTTTGGGCTTATAGAAAAGTAAGGGAGACTAGAGAGGAGTTTTTTGGGATAGAACCTATCAAAGAGTTTGGCACAAATTATGCGGAATTTTACCATAAGCCTATAGAAGCCTTTAAAAAGCTCCAAGCAGAGCAAAGCGGGCAGATAGCTGGGGCGTATGAGCGCAAAGAGCTAGGCGATATAGATTTAGTTTGGGGAAAAGTATGGAGGGATGAAAAGGGGGAAATACAAGGCTATGGGCTTAGCAAGATTTTAGACAAACATCCCGAAATCACAGCAGATTTGCTGGATGAGATAGTGAGAAAGGGCGCGGTAGAAAATGCAAATGGGCGCTATTCTTTAGTGTTTGATAAATATAGAGTGGGATTAAAATCAAACTGGAAAGGTGAGCCGACACCAAATAAGTGGATTATAACAGCGTATGAAGTAGAAAATATGGATAAAGGCGGAGTTAAGTCGATCCGCACTAACTCCATTGCTTCCAAAGATAGTCCCTTTGAAACCTTTGCCAAAGATTCTACCACACCAAAGCCAACAGCACAAACAAATGCGCCAGCACCAAAAGAAGCATCCGAATTTAAAGAGCTAGAATCTAAACTTTTGCATATCAATGATGAAATAGAAAAATCCGCCAAAGAGATGCTCTCTCAAGGCAACCCTATGAGCCAAGAGACCAAACAAATACTGCGAGGCTTTAGAGCAAGAGAGATTCTAAAGCCCATAGAAAAAGCCTACTTTGGCAAAGAGTATCCAAAAGAGCTCGATGAGATCCTTGCAAAATTTGGCTTTGAAAGTAACAAAGCCCTATCAAATACCGCGATATATCTAAAAAATAACCCAAAAGCAGCGATAGAGGCATACCAAGCAGACTACAAAAACCGACTGCAAAAACGCCTTGCAAAACACCGATGCCAAAAAATCAAAAGAAAATTTGCGCTATGAGCTAAGCAAAATCCTGCCAAGAGCACAAGTGCAAAACCTAGATAACATCGTAAATACCAAGCTTTTATCAGATATAAGAAGTGGCAAGGATTTGGCGCTTTATGAGGAATTGGCAAACGAGCAGATAAAAAGGCTAAGAGAGGGCATAGAATCTAGCCTAAATATAACGCCTATCAAAGAGTTTGGCACAAATTATGCAGAATTTTACCATAAGCCTATAGAAGCCTTTAAAAAGCTCCAAGCAGAGCAAAGCGGGCAGATAGCTGGGGCGTATGAGCGCAAAGAGCTAGGCGATATAGATTTAGTTTGGGGAAAAGTATGGAGGGATGAAAAGGGGGAAATACAAGGCTATGGGCTTAGCAAGATTTTAGACAAACATCCCGAAATCACGCCCGAGATTCTAGCGGATATTATAAATAATGGAACACTCAAAAGACAAAAAAATGAAGCGATACAGATTCTAAAAGATGATTATAAAGTCGTGCTGAAGTCAAACTGGAAAGGTGAGCCGACAAAAAATAAGTGGATAGTAACAAGCTATGAAGCAAAAGGCGAGAAAGGCTCAAGTATATCATCTGAGCCTTTAACTAAAGGGGATGATCTCCCTTTAAACTCTGCCAAAGATTCTACTACAAAAGACGCCCAAAGTCAAATAAACCCCATAATACTGCAATCAAACGCGCATATAGGCAGTGGGATACTTGGCGGAATGGTAGCGGGAATCGAGCAAGATGAAAATGGCAACTACACATTTAACCCACAAAACTTCATTCTAGGATTTTTAGGCGGCGCAGCAGCGAGTAAGGCAACGCAAGCCGCGTTTAAAAATCCAAAAATCAAGACTAAAGCAGAAAAATTTGCCAAAGTGGCTTTTGAAAAGTCAAAAGCCACTTTGCAAGATTCTAATCTAGGCGAGCGCGTGCAAGAACAGCTCTATCATACCTTTGGCAAAGGACTCACAAAAGCCCTTGATGCTCGAGCCTTTATGGTAAATCCAGCTAAGGCTGCCAATCAAATAAAAAACACGCTAGAAAAAGAAGTTAAAGATATTCACGACCACATAAAAGATTTAAACAAATGGTTTGAAGATATGGATATCCATAGAGTGGATTGGGATTTGATACAAAAAGAGCGCACAAGGCTAGAATCCAATCTCAATGAAATAACGCCTAAATATGAAGCAGCACAAAAGGCGTTTAAAGATGCGATAGATAATAGAGCACAAACGACAGGCTTTAGGGACGAATCAGATATAAGGGCACTCAAACAAGAACAAAAAGGCATCCTTACAAGCGAACAAGAGGAGAGTGTAAAGAGATTTTATGAGCTTGAGACACAAATAGAATCTCTAAGGCAAGCATACTCCCCACTAGTGAGACAAAAAGATGATGCAGAAAGGCTGTTTAAAGTCTTTCAAGATAATGCAGAGGAGCTGCGTATCAAATCTGCTATAGCAAAGCTAAAAACCCTAGATGAAATGGATGCCTTTGCAGAACAAGAAATCTCTAAACTACGCGCACAAAGGAAATCCTATCTGCCAGAGGCAGATACCAAAGCTTTGGAAAATGAACTCAAAGAAGTAAGGCATGAGCTTTCTAACATAGGCTTGAATAATAGAAAGATAAAAGAGTGGAAAAGAGCACAAGGTGGCATACTCACCAAAGAGCAAGAAGCACAGGCAAATCATTTGCGCTTTTTGCGCGAGCAAGAAAAAAAGCTAGAATCTAAAATAAGCTCAATGCAAAGTGATGTAAAATGGAAAAATAGAGATATAGAAAAACACAATATAGCCATAAGAGATAAAATCAACTTCATATTTGATGAAATGCCTACTATGCTTTCAGCTGAACGCAGGGGATTTGATGAGGAAGTGGAGCAGAATGTAAAAGCGCTTTTGGAGGATGGCTACACACAAGAGCAAATAAACGCACTCAAAAGCAAAGCCTATGATAGAAATATCCGCGCTCAAGAGATACTAGAAAACTACGATACAGAAGCTATAGGCAGAGGGTATGATGGGTATTCTATGAGTAACAATGCAAGGGATGCCTACAGCCACAACATAAAGCCACTAAGCAAGTGGAATAAAGAGGATGCCGATGCGTTTAGCGAGCTGCTAGGCGCTAAAATATCGCTAAAAGATTTAAAAGAGTTTCTAAAGCTAAATGGGCAAAAAGGCTGGCATCACACCTCTATGCACTACAACAAGACAGATTTTTACTCGCTGGCTGAAGCGGTGCTTTATGGTAGAGAGTGGCTAGAGTCTAGATTTGGAAAGGATATATTTGTAAAGGGCGCAAAAGGGGCGAGTGGCGGGAAAGGGCTAGTTTTTCAAGACCAAAAAGGCATCACGCACACCATAAGCCCGCAAACCCAAGAACTTTGGCTCAATACCTTTGGCTTAAAAAATATCGATGAAACCTATATCCCAAAGCACAATCAAGACATACAAAAAGCCCTGCAAGGTAAAGAAGTGCGTTTGCAAAAGGGTAGTTTGCTAAAGCTTGTCGCACAAGGGCGCGAGGAGCTAATACCACAAATCAAACAAGTGCTAGATGAGCCAGAAGCGATTATAAGAGATTTAGACAATGGGATTTTATTTGTTAAGCATATTAGGGATGAAAAATATATCGTCAGTGTAAATGTCGATAAAGGGGATTATCTTGTAAGCATTTCTAATCACATAAAACAAGACAGGACGCTAAATAATAAAATTTCAGCAGGCGCAGAAGTTTTGTATCAGTCTCCAAATCTCAAGTCATCCCGCATCGATTTTTTACAGGCTTCGCAATCTTTCACCAACAAGACTGACGCCAATAATTCTACCACGCCAAAGCTAACAAAACAAGATACCGCCTTAACCCTTGATAATCTTTTTGAAATGCAAAAAGCAGGCAAGTTTCAAGACATCATAAATCTACCCACCAAAGAGAAAAAGAGACTTTTGGAAATAGTAGAAAAAGAGAATGAGAAAATAGCCCCTCTAAAACAAAGCGTAGAGACTATAAATGAATTTAGGGAAAAAAGCGGCAAGCTAGGCAGTATCACCATACTTCTCAATCAAAAAAGCTATGATGAGAATCTAGCAAGGTGGCACAAAGGAAGTCACAAGCTTACCAAAAACGAGGATGGCACGCCTAAAGTGTTTTATCACGGCACAGGTATCAATAACCTAGAAACATTCCAAAGCAACAACAACTACGGACACTTTTTTTCAAGCATAAAAGATGAAGCAGATACCTATAGCAAAGATGGTGGAAAAACTTATAGCCTCTATCTAAAAATGAAAAATCCATTTGAAGCAGATAAAATAAGCATAAACACCAAAGCCAAAGCGCAAGAGCTCATCGATAGCTTTGGGCTTGTAGATATAGATACATACAAGCCCTATAAACTCACTGACAAAGAGTTTGCAGACTTTTTGGATAGAAAAGAGAAGTTTTTGGCGTTTAAAAACTTGATAGAAAAGCATGGCTTTAAGCTAAGCGAGTTTAATGGAGACAACTTTACTATCATAAAAAACAACAAAGCCTATAGAAGCAGCCTTGATGATGAGAATCTAAAAGGCGAGCTAGGCTTTTTGCAAGGCTTTGAGAAACAAAACATTGGCTGGTGTAGAAATGAGCTAGATGCGCTGCTAAGAGATATTATGAGCCCCTCCACACTAGAATATAATAATATTTTCAGAGCAAATAAGGGCGAGGAGTTTAAAACCAAGCTAAAAGCAAAGGGTTATGATGGCATAAAGTTTAATGACTATCAATTTAGTGTATTTGATAGCAATCAAATAAAAAGTGTAGAAAACAAAGGCGGCTTTAATGGTAGGAATCCGAATATTATGTATTCTGTCGGCGGTGGTGGCAGTATCGCAGGAATCGAGCAAGATGAAAATGGCAACTACACATTTAACCCGCAAAACTTCATTCTAGGCTTTTTAGGCGGTGCAGCAGGATATAAAGCATTGAGTGCGTTGGCTAAAAAATATGCTACAATGCAAAGAATAAGAACGAAAAAGGAAAATCCTTTGCAGTATGAAATTTATAAAAAAATAGGCGATTCGCAAAAAAATGGGCGCAATATGTCTTTGCTTGGAAAAGAAGCTTTGAGTCAAGATACTCTAGCTTACATCGTTGCCAAAAATACAAGAGCGGCTTTTAACAAACTAGACAAAGAAAAAGCTTTAGAATTAGGTTTTAAATATCCCGACGATGTTAGAAGGACTATACAAGCAAGCGACATAATACATACTTTAAAAAGACATGGTGAAGACTCCGCTCTTGTAAAGCGAAGCAGACAAAGGGCTGTAAGTTTGGATGATATTGCAAAATATCAAGATTATGCAGACAAAGCGGATATTAAGCAGATAAGTTTTGATAAAGGCAAAAGGGCTGTTTTGGTAAGCGCCAAACAAGTAGATAATGAATTTTATGTCGTGGTAGAGCAAATAAGAATGAAGCTCAATGAACTTTCATTTAAAACCATGTATTTTGATAAGGGGAATCTGAAAGATAAAAACACCCTCGAACGCCTAAGGCTAAACGCCCCCAAGTCGTTTGAGTTATGAGCTCAAGCTTGGTTAGATAGGTTTCTATCGAAGGTGTTTTAGAGTATAGCACATTTTGCTTAATTTAGTCTTAGCTTTAAAGATATGTTTTGAAAATGGAGAGTGCAAGGCAGACACTCACAAGAACTAGAAAACTACGAAAAAGAACTGCAAGCCAAAGTCGATAAACTGCAACAAAAGCGACTAGAAAGCCTGCTAGCACAAAAAAGAGTGATAGACAATCCTAGCTCACTACACCCGCACGAGACAATAGACATCCCACTAGACCAAATACACACAGGCGCAAAGATTGGGGATATAACAGCAAAAAGTCAGAGACTAGAAAAGGCGTTTTTGGATAGTAGCGGGAGAGTGGATACAAAAAAGCTGAATGCTTATACCACACCTTTACCTAAGGCTTTGAATAGGGAGGAGTTTTTAAAAAGCTTCCCACAAACAGACAAAAATCAAAACACGATTCTGCAAACACCAATGGGAAAATTAATCGTGAATGTTAAAGGCGCTTGGGAACATATGAATAGGAAAAATACATACAGGAAAGATAGAAGTAGATATAGCGGGGCATTTTTACTAACATTGCGAGACCCGCTATTTGTAGTCAAGCAAAAATACAATGGAGTGTCGAACACATTATCGCACTTACCGCAAACTGCCAAAAATGCCAAAATGCAGAATGGGAACTTAAGCCAAAGTATTGATAGGCAAATTATAGCCCAAGATTCTTATGCTTTCTTTAAACCTTTTAGTATGGAAAATGGATTTAAATATATGGTAGGCTATGCACTTGACATAAATGGCAATCTTGTAAATACTACTTTTTATCCACTCGGCAATACCAATCTTAGTAAGATTAAAAAAATGATGCAAGGCAAAGATGAGGATTTACTTTATTTTAAAGAGGCGCAAATGCCAAAGTATAAAGAAAGTGGCAAAGAGGAATTTGGTATAATGCCAAAAAATACACAAGGCAAACAAGTGGCAAGTAATGATATTATCAAGTTATTAGAATCTAGCCCAAACAAAGGGCGCGATATGCCAGTGATTGGCAGGGAGAATTTAACGCCAGAGATTTTGGGTTGGAGCTTGCAAAACAAAGCTAGGGTGGCTATCGAGAAAATAAATCCGCAAGATGCGAAAAAACTTGGCTTTAAATACACCGATGATGTGCGTAGGACGATAAGTAGCGATGAGATACTGCACACATTAAAAAGGCATGGCAAAGAAAGTGCGCTTGTGAAGCAGAGCAAACAAAAGGCAGTGGAACTTGAGGATATAAGCAATTATGTAAAGTATGCTGATAACGCTGACAAACAAGTCGTTGGTATTGATAATGAAAAGAAACCTGTAATTATCAGTGGCAAGCAAATTAATGGATATTATGTGATTGTAGAGCAAATAAGAAAGGGGCAAAATGAACTTAGTTTTAAGACTATGTATTTTGAAAATGGAAAACTAGAGAATAACGAAGCATTTAAAAGGTCTAGCTCAAACGCTACTTAAGCTTACGAGGCAAACGCTAATTCTTTTGCTAGACCTGCATAATGATAGCATATTTTGCTAACACAAAACTTAAACTTTGGGATAACGCGCGAGGTGCCCCCAAAGTCAAGCTTAACCTACCTTTTAACCCTTTTTTTATCCTACACTAGATTCTATACTGCGCCTATCCAAGAACTTTGCTTCGTGAGTGGAGCTTGCTTGCTTTTGCCTTAAAGCAAGAGGGTATCTTGGATTTAGTCAAAAAAGGCAATGTAATGGAAACCGCAATGAAAATTTTATTTGGCATTTGTATCATATGTATTGTAGCTTTGTATAAGCGTGCTGGGCGGCACAGAGAATACAGAATACGCAGCTTTAGGCGATAACATCTGCAGCGTTTTGGCTTTTGCAGGTTTTATATGTCTTTGCATTAGCATGTCGCTTTGGCATGAAGAAGGGATAATGGAAAGATGGGATAAAGAAGTCGCCAAAAAAAGGAGGCTAAAGAGAAACAAGCGCAAGGAAAGCAAGCGCAAAATCAAAAACAAGCGCAAGAAAAGGCAGGTGATTTATGGGTGATATAGCGAGCGCAAAAAAGACAGCCACTAGAACCATAAGCGTGGTGCAAATCCCCGCAATGGATACTTCTTTTATGGATGAAATCTTGGAGGGTGGAATCGCAGATAGCGGCTTAGATTCTGGCGATATTTATTTTGCTAGCCAAACGCCAAAAAGATTTGATGTAGATAAAGCAGTGGCAAATTTTGATTTTGATATAGACTTGGATTAGGGGCTAAAATGGATATAGATTTGTTTTTGGCTTTGCTTTTGCTTGGCGGGACAATTTGCGGGAAAATACTTGCTTGGCTTTATAAAGATAATATAGAGAAAAAAGTTATTTTTGGTGATTTTTTGCCTTTTTGCCTTATGATTATTTTTTTTGTGTGTATATTTTGTTTTTGGTGAAAGGTAAGGAAATGACGCCAGAAATTGCCAAACAAATCACGCAAGAAGTCCTAAAAGAAATAGAAAGCGAGCAAAAAATAATTTTTGTGCGAAGCGAACGCAGCGCAGTTTCTTTAGATAAAAAGCAAAATATTACCCCCCCCCCCCACTATCAAGGCGAGCCTATGAGCCAGCCTATCCAAAGTCAGCCTATCCAAAATCTTTTGGGCTTACACCACCGCGAGGCGCTAGAATTTGCCAAAACAATCCCAAATGACAGCATCGATTTAATCATAACCGATCCGCCCTATGACTTCGCGCAAGCGCATAGTGGTGGCGGATTTGTTACCAAGCAGCCTTATTGGAAAAATATCGCTAGCAAAGCAAAAAATTTTGCTTTTGGCTTTGATTTTGCGCTTTTAGATGAGTTTGAGAGAATCCAAAAATCGCGTAATTTATATATTTTCTGCAACGCGCGCCTTTTGCAAAAGCTGCTAAATTATTATCATAATCTTGGCGTTTATCATATCGATGTGCTAATTTATCATAAGACAAACCCGCTGCCTGCATTTAAATACCACTATTTGCAGGATTTGGAATATATCCTTTTTATTTGCGATGATAAAAAGAGTATGAATAACACTTTTGAGACAAGCTCAAAGCTTTACAGTGATAAGATTCTAAGCAAGGCTGAACGCTACACCACGCACCCAACCGAAAAGCCTTTAAAACTTATTGAAAATCTGATTTTAAATAGCTCAAACAAAGGGCAGATAGTCTATGATCCTTTTAGTGGCAGCGGGACTACAGCACACGCGTGCAAGAGCCTAAATCGCGAGTTTATCGGAACTGAAATTGATGAGGATTTTATCAAGCAGAGCAAAGATAGGCTAGCGCACAAAGTCATAGGAAATTTGTTTGCGTGAAAATAAAATTTTTGATATAATTGCAGTGCTTCCTCTATAGGTGCGCCTATAGAGCCCCCTAGAGGCACCGCTTTTGGTGCGTAAGCATACGCGCTAGGGGTTTTCCACTTTGCCTTTTACTTCATTTACGCTCATTTTCTAGCATTTTTATTAGCTCATTTGTTGAAAGCTTGGTAATATCGCATTCTGCGTTTGCATTATCTACGATACTCGCTTCTTTGCCATAAAGCGACACTTTCAAATCCAGCAGCATTTTTGATACTTTTTCAGCGCACGCGATAAGCAAAGGATCGGGCTTGTCGTTTTTATCGCGGATTGAGAGCATACGCATGAGCTCATCTTTGGCGATAAGCGCGGTTAGTGAGAGATTCTTTTGGTTAAAATTTAGGCTCATAGCCTTTAATAAAATCTCATCAGTGCTAGAATCTAGCAGATTATTTAACACCAGCTCATCAATATCGCGCGCTTGCACGCTTAATTCTTGGCGCACTTCTCTTTTTAGGCGATTTTTGGTAGCGCCTAAAAAGGTGTCTATCTTGTGATTTGCCAGCTCATCGCGCACTACTTCACCCTGCACCTTTGCTATTGCTTTGCCTTTTTGCCAGCCCTCCGCCTTTATCCAATGTGCGAGCGTGCGATAGCTTATGCCAAATTTTTGTGCTACTTCTTTGGGTGAAAAGGAGTGCAGCTCAAAGTATGCGCGGATCTCTGCTTTGTTTTCTATCATTTTTTCCTCAATCGGCTTGTCTTTTTGGCAAATTCTCTTGATTGCTTCGGCTCGCTTGTGCGATAGCCATCACAGGCTTATCTCCGCGCTCACCTTGCAAAGCAAGAGAATTTTCTCAAAACAAGCCAAAGACGAAGTTTCTTTAGTAATGACAGAAAAGTTTTTTAGATTCTGCGACAGTTTAGAATCTGTAAATTGTCATTGCAAGGAGGCACAGCCGACGAAGCAACTATAAAGATGTAAGTTTGTGGCAAGATTATCGTTATTAATAAAGAGTGTGGCTGACAAAGCGGGCTATAAATCCTAGAATCCAACATGCTACGCAAATCCTAAAAACTAAAATACCGCGCGAATCCAGAATCCAAAATATCACGCTTTTGTTGGTGCAACCTTGGAATCTAAAAATGCGCGCAAAACCAGAATAAATCTAGAATCTAGAAAATGCTGCACGTTTGCCAGTGCAGTGTGTTTGTTGGTGGTGTTTTAGTGTAGTTTCAGCAAAAATTTCCACAAGTTTCAATGCGGTTTTATGCGGTTGTTTTCATCTACTAGGACGACTTTTGGCTTGTGGGCGCGCGCTTCGGTGGCATCCATGTGAGCGTATGCGATGATGATGATGATGTCATCTATCGCGACTTTGCGCGCCGCTGCGCCATTCACGCACACCTCGCCCGCTTTGTCGCCCACGATGACATAGGTGCTGAAGCGCTCGCCGTTGTTGATGTCTAGCACATCGACTTTCATCCCCTCACACAGCCCCGCCGCCTCGCAAAGCGCGCGGTCTATGGTGATAGAGCCGACATAGTTTAGGTTCGCGTCGCTCACGCGCGCGCGGTGGATTTTGGCATATAGCATCTCAAACTGCATTTTTATCCTTTGTCGCGATGTCAAGCCAGCCATCTTCTGGCAAGGTCAGCGAAATGTTTTTGGGAAAATAGTGGATGATTTTATCCAAAAAAACCTTGTGCGCGAGCATATCGCCGCAAATAAACGCCTCTTGCATCGAGTAGTTTTGCTGCATATCGCGCGCGAAATTGCCAAAAAACTCCGCCATAGAATCCAAAATCCCATAGCTCAAAATCTCGCGCTCAACGCCCGCTAGGTGGAAGCTCATGCAGCTGCGAAGGATTTTTGGCGCATCGAGCGCCAGCGCGCCTTCATTTGTTTTGATAAGCTTGTAATCTATGCGCGGTCCTTTGTCGCGGATGCAGAGTTTGGCGCTATTTAGGATGGCTTTTGTCGCGGCGGCGTTTGGCGCGCTTTTGTCGCAGTAGCCTAAAATCTTGGCGATTGGCGCTAGGATGTCGAGGAGGTTTTTGGTGGGTGTAGTTGGTGTGGTTGGTATGCGTGGCGTATTTGCCGCGCTTGGCGGATTCTGCGCGCTTGAAGTGTGTGGCGTGTCTGAAGTGCTTGGTGCGCTAAAATCCAAGCTCTCCTTGCCAAATGCTGCGCCGAAATTGGCGATGAGTTTGTCGGCGTCTTGGTAGTTGGATTCTAGCGTGGCTAGCAGCGTGCGCACATCGCTTGGGAAAGAAATCTCTAGAAGCTGAAAAAACGAAGTCCCATCATACGCCCATATCGCGCTATCATGGCGCGTAGAGAGATAGATGATGAGCTTTTTTTGCGCGTGGATGAAGGTGGATTCTGAAGCGCTAGATTCCGGCGTTTTGGATTCTACTGCTTTGGATGTTTGCGCTTTGGATACTGATATATTAGAATCGCGCGCGCTTTTGTCAGAATTTGCTTTTGGCGCGGCAGAATCTGCGTTTGGCGGAGTTTGGACGCTGGATGCTCGCGCGCTAGAATCTAGCGGATAATGCCTTTTGATAAGCTCAAAAAGGCTAGCTTTGGCAAAACGCTCTTCTAAGATAATACCGCTTTTCTCACAAACTAGGAGCTGCGATGCTGGCAGGCTGTATGATAGCGTGTAGCGAAGTGCAAGTGGATTTAGTGTCGATACATGTGGCGCTGGCGCTGTTTTTGCCAAAGATTTTTGCTTGATGAAGGCATACTCAAGCCCGCTAGCCCGAGCCAGCGCGCCAAAAAGCGCAAGCATGGGATCTGGGCAAAGCGAGCAAATAGCCTCGACTTCGCGCTCAAGCATCAAATCTTTGGCAAAAACTTCTTTGGCACAAAGGCGCATGCTAGGCTTCTCAAAGCTCGCCAGCACCGCAAGCGCAGCAGAATCCACGCGCATAAAAGTTTGCAGCGCGCTAATGTCAAAAAACATAATACTATCGGTTTTTTCTAGGCTTAGCGTGAGAGTGCCGCGCGGTGTGTGAAAGGTGATGTCGCGGTGCGATTTTAGCGCGCAAAGCATAGAATCTAGCGCGCTAAAAATATAGGCGTGATTTAGCGTGTCTGTGGTGGCAGATTTTGTGGCTTTTGCGGCTTTTGTAGTCTGGCGCGCGCTTGATTTTTGGGTGGTTTTTGTGCTTGTTTTTGTAGTAGATTCTGCGAGTTTGGCTTGCGCGCTAGGCGCATAATCTATAGAGGTAAAAATAGCGCGTATTCGCCTATCCAAAGAATCTAGCGCCTTTTGCCTTATTCTAGATTCTAGTGCCCTTAGGCGCTCTGACATTTTGGGGATTTCCAACGCATCAGAATCTTTGAGCTTCAAAAAGCTGGCGATAAGATTATTTAGCGCGAAGATGCTTGGCATAGTGATTGGCAGTGATTTGAGCGGCTTGCGATGGAAGCGCTTGGGGCGCGCGGATTCTGCGGGTTTTGCTGCGGGGTCTATGTATTCCATGCGGTCAAACACCACATAAATGCTTAGAGGCAAGCTAGTGCTGATGATCTCTGCAAAAACTAGCACGCGCTGCTGCTCTATGCCTAGCTCGGCGTTTGATAAGTCGCTGGAATTGCTAGAATCATCGGCGTTAGAATCGTTAGAAATGCTAGAAATGCTGGCGCTAGAATCGCTAGCGAAATCTTGCGCGATTCTAGATTCTATCTTTTTAATAGTATCTTTGTTGTCAATGTTTGCGCTATTTAGTCGCACAAAAAAGCGCAGTTCATGCAAGGCTTTTGCGCTGTTTGGCGCGCTTGAAGCGGGCGCAGTATGACTAGTGCTAGCAGAATCCGCGCTAGAATCCATTGGCGCGCCAGAATCCGCAAGCGCAGCAGCAGGCGTGGCAGAAGACACAGAGGCAGAATCCACACGCCCCGCCTCCCCTCTAGATTCTGCACCTCCACATTCTGCAAAATCCGCTCGATACTCCAGCCCAGAATCCAGCGCAAAGCGCGCCAGCAGCGCCTCAAATCCGCGCAAATACGCCCTGTTTTTTTGTGTTTTAAAATATAAGCAAAACAATTAGTAGCCTTTATAGGAATGATTGGCTATTTCTTGCAGAGGGATAGAATCTACTTTTTTGATAGCAAAGCCCAGATTTTCTATGTAGCGCAGCGCCTCTTTTTCCATAGTCGCGACATTTGCCAAAAGCTCGCGTGAGAGCGCAAAGCTCGTATCTTCGCCGATGATTTCTGGGATGATGCCTACGATATGAAGCGGCGGCAGATCGCCCATGACTTCAGTGAGGCGCAGGGTTTGGAGCATCTCGACTTCATGCGCGCTCCCAGCCCATGTGACTTGCTCGGGCAGCGCACTAAAAGGGAAGCTATACACATCGCCTATCGCTGCGCCCTCCACAGCCACGCTATCTAGCATCAGTATGTGGTCGTATTCTACGATGAGCGGGATGAGCGCTTGGGCTAGCGTGCCGCCATCAATGAATTCTATTTGGTGCTGCTCGGATTCAAATGCGTAATTAACCTTTAGATAATTACACAAATGCACGCCGATCCCCTCATCGCCAAACAAAATATTGCCAATGCCAAGCACAAGGACTTTCAACGCCAAATCGCCTTTAGCCTAGACTTTGAGATCTTTGGTGTATCTTATGCCGCTTACGATAGAATCCACGCCGCCATTGGGGTATTTTATCGCATTCCAAACCGCCATATAAATATGCACCGGGATAAAAATCACAAATCCCCAAGTAAGGATATGATGTATCACGCGCACATTGGCAAGCCCGCCGCACACGACTTCTACCCATTTAAAACACACGCCTAGCACGCCGCCAAGCCCGCTGTGATAGACATTGGCATAGAGTGCGACGCCTGTGATGCTTATAAGCAGCACCAAAATCGCCAGCGTAAAATATGTGACAAATTGCAGCGGATTATACGCACCATCGATATGTGGATGTTTGCCAACTAGCATATAGCTAAGCACGGTTTTTATCCAAACTTTTGGCTGTTTTATCTGCGGGAATGATGCGCGCTCTTCCTTGCTGCCTTTGTCAAAGAAAAACAAATACACCCTAAAGCATGAAATCGCTATCAGCACAAAGCCAAAAATAATATGCGCGCTGCGGATATATGCTTGCGTAAATATCGTGGGCTCGGTGCTTGGGGTGCTTTGTAAAAATGGCATAGCGATGTAGGTGCCTGTGAAAATAAGCACAAAAATGCTCAATGCCCTAAGCCAGTGAAAAAGGCGCGTGAGCCCTGAAAACTCGGTGTGGGCTTTAAACTCTTGAAGCCCAGAATCAATAGCATCTCTCATAAATCCTCCTTAAAGTGCCAAAATGCCAGAATCTGCATACTAGAATCTAAAAGCACTAGAATCAAAAAGCAAAATCCAAATGCGCTTAGAATCTAAAATCTAGACGCCAAAATAAACGCCTAGAATCCAAATGCGCCCAGAATCCCAAAATCTAGATTCTAGCAAAGCTTGGCTCGACTTTATACTCGCTAATCTTATTGCCCTTCGTATCAGTCACATGCACCGCGCACGCGATACAAGGGTCAAATGAGTGTATATGTCGTATGATTTCTAGCGGCTGGGTGATGTTTGCCACTTTTGTGCCTATGAGGCTCATCTCATAAGGTCCTTTTTGCCCTTTGGAGTCTCTAGGTCCCGCATTCCAAGTAGAAGGCACCACCGCTTGATAGTTTTCTACCTTGCCATTTTTTATCCTCACCCAGTGGCTAAGCATACCGCGTGGGACATTGCCGATGTAGCGCCCTTTGTATTCTTTGCTTTCATGGATATGATAAGGCGCGCAAGTGGTTTTATCCACTTTTAGATTCTGGATGAGCGTTTCTAGTGCTTGCAACCCATACTCACAAATCGTGCGTGCTTCGATACCGCGCGCCGCTGTGCGCCCAAGTGTCGTGAAAAGTGCCTCCACCGGAAGCCCTGTCTCTTTCAAAAACTGCTGCGCGATAGGCGTGATGTATTTATTTTTGGCTGCTAGTGCCACGACGACAGTGGCTAGCGGTCCTACTTCCATAGGCTCGCCATCATATCTTGGAGATTTTATCCAAGAGTATTTGCCCTCATGCTGCAGGTTTTTGGTAGGGATTTCTTTGCCATCTGGTCCGATGCTCGTGCCATCGACAAAGCCAGTATATTCTGGCGTCGTCTGCCCATCGTATGGATGCAAGCCCACTTTATCGGTATTTTCGTATTTATACCAAGAGTTGGTGACTTCTTCAGAGATTAGGTCTTCATTTATCTCGATTAGCTTGCTTATATCACCATTTTTGACGATACCTGTGCTATAGAGCCACTCATCAGCGCCTATTTGCATCTCACGATAAGAGATGAAGTTTTTCAAGCCACAGCCATGCTCTGCGACTGAAGGCTCTTTGGCATACACGCGCCCAGCCATCACTAGATCCGCCCAATACGCGCGCTTCACAAAATCCGCCACTTTTTTAAACTTAAACTCCCATTCGCCAAGCCTTGTTGGATCCATGATATCCATGACACAAGTCACGCCACCCACGGTTAGGCTTTGAGGGTGTGGCTGCTTCGCGCCAAAAATCGCCATAAGCTTCGCTGCTTCGCGCTGGATTTCTAGAAGCTTGAGATAGTGAGAAAGCACGATGAGATTCTGCTCTGGCGAGAATCTATAAGTCTTATGCCCCCAATACGCATTTTGGAATGGTCCAAGCGCGCCTTGTTTGACAAAATCACCCACGCGTTTTTGCACCGCTCTAAGCTCATCCTCGCCGGTATAGATAGGCTCGCTTGTGTATTGGAATGCCTCTTTTGCTGCTTTGGCAGGGTCGGCACTTAGCGCATTTACGATATCACACCAATCAAGCCCATGAAGCGTGTAAAAATGCACCGTGTGATCGTGCAAGAAAAGCGCTATATTCATGAGGCTTCGCACCATTTGCGCATTTAGCGGGACTTTTATCCCTAGCGCGTCCTCTACTGCCATGATACCTGCTTTATAGTGGCTATAGGTGCAGACGCCACAGATTCTCTGCGCGATAAATCCAGCATCGCGCGGGTCGCGCCCGACGATGATTTTTTCTAGCCCGCGCCACAAAGTAGAAGCAGAAAACGCATCTTGTATTACATTATTTTCATCCACGATCACCTCTATTCTTAGGTGTCCTTCGATTCTGGTGATAGGATCTACGATGATTCTTTTTGTCATGCTCTCTCCCTTTTGTTAGATTCTGGCTATTTGGATTTTACCATACTAGATACGACTGCGTGCGCTGCCAATCCCACAGCCGCTACGCCTAGTATCACGCTGCCTACGGTGTCTGCTGTCTTGTCCGCGCCATAGCCACTAAATGCGGTATGAAATGGCGTATTTCCCAAAGGTCGCTCAAATGGCGACATCGTATCCCAGAAGTTTGGCTCACTGCAGCCTATGCACCCATGCCCTGCTTGGATAGGCCAGCTCGTGTGGCTGTTGAATCGCAATTTGGAGCAGTTGTTGAAAGTATAAGGACCTTTGCAGCCGACTTTATAGAGGCAGTAGCCTTTTTCTGCGTTGGCATCGCCAAACTCTTGCACAAACTCGCCCGCATCAAAATGCCCCCTGCGTTCGCACAAATCATGGATTCTATGTCCATACGCCCAAGTCGGACGACCAAAAGCATCCACCGGCGGCGTCGCACCAAACATCACAAAATAAAGCACATTTCCCACGATATTTTTCTCGCTAGGCGGACAGCCGGGCACTTTTATCATGGGTTTTGAGATGATTTTATCAAGCGGTTGAGCATTGGTAGGGTTTGGCGCGGCGGCTTGCACGCCCCCATAGCTAGAGCAAGTCCCGATAGTAAGTATCGCTAGCGCGCCTTCTGCGGCATGGCGGCACTCTTCTGTGCCAGTGCGCCCGCTAGCGCCTATCGTCAAGAAGTATTCTGTCTTTTTGGGGATTCCGCCCTCTACCATTAATATATAGTTGCCATGATGTTTTTTGATGGCATTTTCTAGATTCTGCTCTGCTTGATAGCCAGAGGCTGCCATGACAGTCTCGTGATATTCGAGGTTTATGATGTCAAAAAGTATAGAATCTATACTTGGATCTTCGCTCCTAAGCAGGCTCTCGCTGCAGCCGGTGCATTCTGCCATGTGTAGCCAAATGACAGGCGTGCGACTCGCCATCTCCGCTGCTTTGGCGGTTAGCGGGATAAAGCTAGCTGGCAGAGAAAGTGCCGCTGTCATCGCGCCCGCCCATTTCATAAAATCGCGGCGCGAAAATCCTTTGTCTGCTAGCTCGCTAGCAAGCTGCTTGTCGCTACAAGCAGGGAGGCTCTCTAGCGCGGCTAGGCGCTTGGAAACCCGCTCAAACATCGCTTGTGTCGAATCCTTGATTTGCATGTGCTCTCCTTTTGCGTTGTTGTGATTTGTTGCTATTACGCTGTGGATTCTGGGAAAGATTGTAGAGTGAAAAGACTAAAATATACCTTAAAATTGGCTAAGATAATGCCAATAAACGATGATTTGGTAAAAATAAAAACAACCTTTTTGCGTTATCTGGCAAAATGTCGGCAAAAAGATAAACTAAGTTTTGACTTTTGAGCGGGTGCGGAGAGGCGTGGATTTTGGTGGATGTAGATTTTGGCGCGAGTTGGATTCTGGCAGATGTAAATTTTGGTGGATATGGATTTTGGTAGGTGTGGATTTTGGTGTGAATTAGGTTTTGTTTCGTGCGGTTTGGATTCTGGCACAAGTTTAGATTCTGGTGCAAGTTTGGATTTTGGAGCAAATTTAGATTCTAGCGCGGATTGGATTCTAGCGCAGATTAGATTCTGGTGTGCTTTTGGATTCTGCTTAGCCAATCGCACAAATAGCAGAATCTAGTTTAATCATCCTCGTTATTTTCCTTGTCACTATTTCTTTTTTTATGCTTATTCCATATATACAAATCAACCTTGCGGCGCGGCTTTTCTACTGTTATATTATTTTGCCTTATTATCAAATCTATAATATCCACATATTCTTTGTAATTTTTCTTGCATTCTGCAAGTTTATTTTTTACACTTTTGCATTGCTCTGTCGCCACATATTTATGTATATTGTTTGCCATCACAGAATCATAAATCATAAAATCATCTCTGTCATAGCAATATATATTATGATATGCGCAGTATTTGCTAATGAAAGAAAATAGATTTTTGCCTATATTCTTTTTATCTTTAGTCCATTCTGCTAACTCATTGACTAATTTCCAGTCACCCTCTTTCACCCGCTCATCAAAATTTACTTTCATTATTTGCTCTGCCAGCTCATCAAGCATACCGCGCTTGCCTAGATTTCTTGCTAGGTTAGTCCCATTTGTCAAATCAATAAGCGCAATTTTCATCACAACAATTGATTTATTATTATTATCTTTATATGCGGTAAGTGCATTTTTTATCAATGGGAAATATTTTCTATATTTCTCATCTTTTGCTACCTTATCTTCTATTTCATTTAATTTTTTGTCTGTGATTTTTTCCATAATCCCCTCCCTTGTTTGTAAAATCTTGCCAGCCTACCAACTAAACCCGCCGCCGACTTTGATATTTAGGTAGCTTGGCACCGAGATGCCTTCATATTGCGAGCTTAGATGCAGGTTGCTTTGCACCGCGACATCGAGGAATCCTAGTATATTTAGCCCGGCTGTGAGTATCATGCCCTCATCGCCATTGTTGCGGAAGTCATACATACTCCCCAAGCGGAAATCGACATATTTAAAATCCACCAGCACGCCCCCGCCTATCATTTGTGATTTAGGGCGCGAAAGTGAGAGTGTGTCGTTTGGCAGCAAATCCACATCCGCTGCTATCGTCACCCTCTCCTTCCACATAGAGTAGCTAAGCCCCGCGCGCACCTGCGTATTTAGCACGACATTTCGAGTGTTTGTTTTGATTTTGGGCGCGTTTAGGTTTTTGGCGACAAGCCCGATATTGAAACTGCTAAGTCCGCGCGGCGAGTAGAGAAAGCCCACATCTAGCCCAAAAGTATGCGTCATAAAAATATCGCTTTGCTTTGGCATAAGCGAGTTTGTGATATCACTCATCCCGCTAAAGCCGGTTTGCTTCTCTATCATATAGCCTGTGCCAAAGATATATTTCCCGGCCAAGCCCACCGCAAAATTCCCGATTTTCGTCTCAAAAAGATGCCCATAGCCAATAGGCACTTCCGCGATAGCCACGCTAGAAGCGCGCAGCTCGTGTTTGGCTTGATCGCTCATTATCGAGCCGCTGTCAAAGCCTGCTTTATCTGAAGCGCCTATCACTATCCTGCCATCGCCTATGCCTACTTCTGCATAATCGCCGCTGCCGGTGTCTATGATGATTTTATTATGCGTAGAATCTATTCTAGCATTCATACTAGCAAAAGCACTAGGCATGATAGCAAACGATATCGTCCCGCGCTTTTTCTTGGAGCCAAAATTCATCACTAGCCCATTTTGGCTGACGACACTTAAGTCGTTGTTATTAATGATAGCATTGATAGTTTCTACATCTTGGATGAAGCGGTTTAGTGAGGCATCCGAGCCAGTGCTTAGAGTGATGCCGCTTTTTAATAAATCTTTTAGCTCGACAGAGCCGCCCTTGCCTACTGCTTCCAAAAGCCCGCCTAGATTCTCTGTCGTAAGCCCCCCAACTATCGCGCCCAAAAATCCTAGATCAGCATTTGGATCATTTTGCTCTGTCTTGACTATAGCATCTTGCATATCTTTTTTGATAGATTCTAGTGCAGCATCGCCTTTTGGATCATTTTGGATATCTTGCATGATTTGATCTGGCGTTTTGTTTGTATCTACGACTATCCCGCTCTTGTTACCCACTTCCTCCAAGTATTTTTTCAAGTCATCATCGGTTTTGATTCCGCCAGCACTACCCATATTTCCTAGCACATCGCCAAACACACCGCTCACGCCAAGATCTGTAGCTCTAGCACCAGGTGCTCGCACAGCCCGCGTGGTGCGCGTAGTCGGATTTTTGAAAAGTCCATCGATTTTATCGGGCATAGATTCTAGATTATCCATATCAATCGATGTGGCGCGCGTGAGGTTTGTCTCTTTATACCCCACGCCAAAGCTATAGGCAAAGCCTGATTTTTTATTCACCGCTAGAAGTGCTGGGTTGTAGTATATCGCCCACTGCGAATTTTTGAGCGCCACGCCAGCACCGCCCATACCCGCAGATATATTACCCATTTGCCCAAACTCTAGCGCGTTTAGCCACGCGCAAGTAGCCACGCTAGCGCCTAGCACCACGCGCGCGGCGATAGAGGATATAGATGTCTTTTTGGCTGATGCTTGCACGCCCGCTTGACAAAACCCTTGCATATTGGATTTTGCAGTATTTTTTGTATCGATATTTGATTGGAATCTATTCATGGATAATCCTTTATCGTGGATTTGTGTTGTAGTTTGCGCCAGATTCTAACAGATTAGCACTAGATTCTGCACTTATGCCTTGGATTCTAAGCCTTAAGCAAACAAAATGCCAAAGTGTCAAAATACCACTAATCGCACCTATAAACAACACCTCTTGAGAAAAGCACAATTATATCACAAAACACATTTTATTGTGTTTAAATCCTGGCGCACCCATAGTGCCAATATTTAAAACCACTCCACAATAAGCAGAATCTACAATTTTCTTTAAGGAAAAAATCGTATAATTTTGTAACATTATTTCACAGAGATTTCGGCATAGATTTGAGCGCGGATTCCAGAGATTCTGAAACTTAGATTCTATGATATGGGGTTTTGAAAGGTTTTTGATGCCTAAGTTTTTTGCCTTTGACTTTGAGAAGGATTTTGCGCGAGATTCTAAGCTTGATTTTAGCCTAGATTCTACCCCGCAAATCACGCTAATCCTCATGGCAGCCGGAGAATCTAGCCGCTTCACAAGCGCCTTTCTACCCAAAAACACATCAGAGACATCGGCAAACGACCCCAAAACCGCGCAATATATCCCTATCAAAAAGCAATGGCTTCGCATCGCAAATAAGCCTTTGTGGCTTTTTGTCGCAGACTACATAAGCGCGGCATATCCATTCGCAGAAGTGCGTATCACTGCCAATGCGCGCGATGCTGCGTATATGCAAAAACTTTGTGATTATACGATTATCAAAGGTGGCGCCACTCGCCAAGAATCGCTAGAAAACGCGCTAAATGGCGTAAATAGCGAGTGGGTGCTGGTGAGCGATGTGGCGCGCTATCACATACCTAGCAGAATCCTGCGCGAGCTGATACAATGCGCGCAAAAAAATAGCGCAAATAGCGCGCGTGATGAAAACAGCGCGGATGATAAAGCCAGCGCCAGCGCGCCAGACAAAACGCCCGCTGACTGCATCGTCCCAGCACTAGGCGTATCTGATACGACTATCTATGATGATAAATATATAAATAGGGAAAAGCTACTTCGCATACAAACGCCCCAGCTATCGCGCACCGCCACACTACAAAAAGCGCTAAAATCCCGCCAAAGCACTGATGAAAGCTCGATAATGCACGCAATCGGCGCAAAAGTAGAGTATATCAAAGGGGATTCTAGGCTAGAAAAACTTACCTTCATCGAGGATTTGCCTTCACTCATAGCTTTTGCCAGCGCGCAAGAGCATGGCGCGCAGAATCCAAATCTTTACCCAAGCTATTTTGCAAGCCCTTTTGGCGCACCACATAGCTTTGACAATATTTCCACAAACCACACCTTTATAGGCAATGGCTTAGATGTGCATGGCTTTGAAGATGGCAAAGAGATGAAGCTAGGCGGGATTAGCATACCTTGTGAGTATGGGTTCAAAGCCCATAGCGATGGCGATGTGGCGCTACATAGTTTGATAGATGCGATTTTGGGCGCGATGGGCGCTGGGGATATAGGCGAGTGGTTTCCGGATTCTGATATGAAGTTTGCCGGGGCGGATTCTAGCGTGCTTTTTGGCGAAGTGTGGGCGTTTGCGCGGAGTGTGGGCTTTGCGCTACAAAACGCAGACATCACCATCATCGCACAAAAACCTAGACTATCAA
This sequence comes from Helicobacter sp. CLO-3, assembly GCF_001854545.1. GTDB lineage: Bacteria > Campylobacterota > Campylobacteria > Campylobacterales > Helicobacteraceae > Helicobacter_B. The sequence continues at coordinate 13,093 of NZ_MLQN01000013.1, read as the reverse complement.
TCTACAAACAAACCATCCGCGCCAATATCGCACGCCTGCTAGGCGCGCCGCTCTCTGCTATCAATGTCAAAGCGACGACGACGGAGCATCTAGGCTTTGTGGGGCGTGAGGAAGGGGTTTGCGTGATAAGTAGCGTCTCGCTTAGACTGCGCTCGCTGCAAGAAGTCGCAAGGCAGGCAGAGATGCTAAATCTTTCTAGCCTAAGCTAGGCTTATTTCATTTTAAGGGAGTTTTATGAAGCTTTTGATTTTGGAAAATGAGGCGTATTTGGCGCAAAGCATCGCTGGGAAGCTAAATGATGTGGGCTATGAGTGTGTGATTAGCCAAAGTGTGCCTGTCGATAAAGTGGATTTTCATGTGATTTTGATTTCATCAAATATCTATAATCAAAATTGCGAGCAATTCATCAAACGACATCCGGATGCGATTATCATCATGATGATTTCTTATATCAGCGATGATACCGTGAGTAAGCCCATGCTAGCGGGCGCGAAGGACTATGTGCTAAAGCCTTTTATGATAGATGAGCTCGTGCGTAAAATCCACCATTACAATGAATACGCGCAAATGCAAAAGGTGCTAGATTTTTACAATGAGTATTTTAACTTCGTGCAAAAAGAGCTAAACACGCCAGCCCCTCTGCAATACAACCCGCCTTTTATCATCAAAAGCACCTCGCAACGAAGCGCTGATATATACGCGATGAAATATGCAAGGGAGAAAAAAATACTTTTTGAGTTTATCTCGCTAAAAAATATCGACTACAAAAGCATTTTCAAAAACCCGCCACAAAAAAACAAAATAAGCTATGTGACAAATCTCGAAGAGCTAAAAAAGCAAGACCGCAAGGAGTTTCTAGATCTTGCGTGCAAATATCCGCTCATCATTTCTTTTATCTCGACTGACAAAGTAAGCTTCGCGCAAGTCATCGATATCTGCGACATACCAAACACGCAAGAACTAGGCGGCGAAATAATGTCGATAAAAGACTATGTGAAAACGATTATCGCGAAATTTGAAAATCGCTATCCAGACATCGAGCTAGCCAAAAAACTAGGGATGAGCCGCAAAAGCTTGTGGGAAAAAAGGAAAAAATACGGGATTTTGAGGAAGAAATAAGCGTTTTTGGGAGGGGGCGCCTAGTGTTTTTTGGCGCGATTTGGCGTTTTGGCGCGATTTGGCGTTTTGGCGTGCGCTTGTGGCGTTTATCGGCTGATTTAAACGCGCTTGGTGGATTTTGGAGGGTGGCGCGCAGTGTTTGGTGGCTGACTGGTGGCGGGCGCGATTTAGATTCTAGGGGCAGAATCCGCTTTTGGATTCTCGTGCAATTTTGCAGAATCCAATTTTGGATTTTTACGCTTGGATTCTAGCGCGCAGATTTTCTGGAATCTGTTTTAGATTCTTGCGCGCGGATTTTGCAGAATCTATCTTTTTAGATTCTAGTTTGAGTTCTCATTTATGGATTTTGTAGAATCTAATTTTTACATAAAATCTAGTTTTTGGATTCTGGCGTGATTTTGCCTGCTTTGGCTTGGCTTTTAGGCTTGCTACAAAACAGAATCCAAAATATAAACATAAATATTTTATAGTTTTTGCTAGAATCTCTATTTGCCAATAAATCAAATAAAAGGATATAAATGAACCCCGCCAAAAACACCAAAGCAGAATCCAAATCCGCCACAACAAAGGCAGTCGCGCCAAAGAGTGCAAAATCCACCACCAAAACTACTGCGCTAAAAGCTAGCGCGCCAAAAGTAGATTCTGCCAAAAAATCTACTGCCCCAAAATCCATTAGCGCACCACGCACAAAGCCCGCCAGCGCAAAATCCACCACCAAACCCACCACACCAAAATCCGCGCCAAAAGCAGAATCCACCAAGCAACTCCACATCGACAAAGAAGCGCTTTCATCACTAGCGCTCGTGCAAGAAGGACTGCTTTTACCTATCTCTAAGCTCGCAGACGCTGCCTCTTTGCAAAGTGCTGACCCCTATCTCACGCCTTTTACGCTAAATCCCGCTGGCAAGAAAAACCAAGAAGTGCTAAAGCGCGCCAAAAGCGGCGAGAAGCTAGACATCGTGCTAGATTCCAAAATCGTAGGCAGCCTGCATGTCAAAGAAGTTTTTGGCATCGATAGACACGCGCGCGCGATGAATCTAGCCAACGCAGATTCTGGCGAGGAGTTTGAGCGCATTTATGCGAGGCTTGGAGATTATGGCGTGTGCGGGGATTATCGCGTGGATTTCCCAGACATTTCGCAAGCAAAAGCCACGCTAAACGCCAAAATCAAAGCGCACAAGGCAAAAACAATCACAGGCATAATGCTTGATGGGCAGATTTTCCACCGCGCACATGAAAAACTCATAAGAGATGCGCTTGGCGATAGCGATTTGGTCGTGGTATTTTTGCTAAAGCCTTACACCAAAAGCTTCATAAGCTATGAGTTGCAGCGGCGCTGTCTTGAGTTTGCGACGAAAAATTTCTTGCTAAATGAGCGGATATGCATCATCCCGCTAGATGACACTTATCTTTTCATGGGGACAAACAAAGTCCTGCTGCGCGCAATAGTGGCGAAAAACTACGGCTGCACGCATTTCATCGTCTCGCAAAGCACGCCAAATCTCTCGATGTTTTATGATGATCACGCCCCGCACTCCATGCTTGATAATATCAAAGACATCCGCGCTACCATAAAAGGCGCGTATGTGTATTGCAATGTCTGCAAAATGCTTGTAAATCACCAAACATGCCCGCATGGCAAGCATCATCATATAAGCTATGATGCAGAATCTATTTTGGAGTTTTTCCGCACGGGGCTGCTACCGCCAGCGATTTTGGTGCGCCCCAGAATCTCTGCGATGATACTAGCGCACCTCACGCCAAACCGCTTCAAAAACCTCCAAAAGCTGTATTATGATCTCATCCCTTCCAATGAAGGCATACTGCTACACAAAAGCGAAGAAGAGTTTTACACAGAACTCATGCGATTATACCAAACCACCTCGCTGACATAGATTCCAAGCGAAGGTTTGCTGCAAAATTGCAGTAGTAACAGCATAGTTCCAAACAAAGCTAGCTTCTTTAACAAGACAGAAACCTGCCTACATAAAACTATCTATAATTCTCACAATGCCCTATAAATAATAGATAATCTTATTTTTATTTAAGTGATAATGGCTTACAATTCGCGCTTGATTTCTGATAATAGTTCCTATGACTTTGCGATAAGTAGAATCTAAAAATCTAGCCTCAAAGGATTTATGATGCGCGCTAGTGATTTTGGTGCCAGTAATTTTAGTGTTGGTGGTTTTGGCATTGGCAAGTTTGGCGCCAGTAATTTTGGCATTGGCAATTTTGGTTTAGCGTGCGTTTGTGTGAGCGCGCTTAGTTGTAGCGTTTTGCCCGCTTCGGCGCTTTTGGCAGATTCTATGGATTCTGGTTTGGCTACTTTTGCGCTAGATTCTCACAAGCCCGCCAAAATAGATTCTGCCAAAACCACGCATTTAAGCGCCAAAATGCATTATAATGTGGCTTCTAATAAAACATATAATAATCCTATAGGGGGGGGGGCAACAAACGCAAAAGGCGATATATTGGCTATATATTTGATGCCACCGGCACTTTATCAGAGCGCACCCTATCATCACTCTGAGATTGCGGAGAAGTCAAACCAAATCTCGCGCCAAATCATCCAAGCAAACGCGCTAAACAAGCCACTCACCAAAAATAAAGTAGCGATAAGATTTGCAGATATAAGCACAGATTCTAGCGACTTTGGCGGGCTGGATTATCTAGATGATTTTACCATCGCAGACGACGCTAACACAAACGCCGACAATACCAGCACCAGCTCCACCGCCACAGATTTAGAATCCAAAACCCTAAACAAAGTCACTGCAAAGCACAAAAGAAGCCAAGAGCCCACGCAGCGCTACCAATCCACCGCCGGCGACATCAGCCAGCGGATGATAGAGTCAAACCCAAGCGGCAATGGCGACATCACAAGCTTGCTTAGAATCCTGCCAAATGTGCAGTATGACAACTCACAGCTCAAATCCACCACGCCCGGCGAAATCGACCCTGCCAAAATCAGCATAAGCGGAGGCTTGCATTACCAAAACCTTTTTACCCTCGATGGCGTAGGAATAAATAATGACATAAATCCCGCTGGCACAGCATCGGGCGGCTGGGATGGCATACCCGGCAACTCTCAAGGGCTAAATATCGACACTAGCCTGCTAGAATCCATAAAAGTGCAAGATAGCAATGTGGGCGCGGCGTATGGCGGATTCACCGGTGGGGTTGTCGAGGCAAATACGCGCCGCCCGGTTAAAAGATTTGGCGCAAATATCAGCTATCAAATCACGCAGGGCGATGCCACGCCCGGCGCATTTTCGATGACAAACTATCATATTTATGATGAAGATGCAGAAGCGCTAAATAACTTCTTGAATTCTAGTTCAGAATCCAACCAGCCAAACTTCACCAAACATCTCATCCGCGCTAGCGCAGAATCCAAAATCAGCGACCGCTTTGGCGTGCTGGCTAGCTTTACTACCACGCAGAGTTTCATCCCATTGCGAGCAAATAGCAGCATATCAAGCTCTCAAGCAAGCCCTGTCGATCCCACAGACCAAACCACACGCGAGCGCACACAAAAACGCCAAAGCTACAACTATCTACTAAAAACCTACTATGACCCAAGCGACAATCTGCGCCTAGAGCTTACCTACACCTATGCACCACAATACAATGAAATTTTTATGCCAAGCACAAAAGATGACCGCTATATATATGATTCTGGCGGGCACAATGTCGGACTAAAGACTATTTGGCAAAATGGCTTGGGGATGCTTACCAATACGCTAAGTTATGGATTTTTGGATTATTCTATTGATGCAAACTATGATGCCACAAAATATTGGTATCCATCTGAAAGTAAAAATTGGGGGCGCTTCTCTGCCTTTGTGCGAGAGGGTGGATATATCCCTTCAGAATCCACGCAGCACACCGCCAGCAATAAGCTTATACAGGATTTTACACCTTTCAAGCTAGCAAATACTACGCATAGCTTCCAAGTAGGTTTGGAGATAGGCTATCAATATGTGAAACGAGGCTATGCAAAAGATTTTGACTTCGCGCGCAATAATAGCAGTGCTGTTCAGATAACAACAGAAGCCGACCGCTTATTGTGCCAACAAACCGATATACAATGGTGCAATACATCGCCAGCTTATTCAGCAAATGGTGTTTGGCAATATGGGCAGTATATTAGACATATAGACCGCTACAAACAGGGTAAGATTGATATAAACAACACTCTTGGCGCCGTATTTTTGCAAGATGATATCGCTATAACACTAGGGCGAGCAGGCTCTATAAACGCGCGCCCGGGCTTGCGCGTAGATGCTGATAGCTATATGGGGAAAATCACTTTCGCACCGCGCCTAAGTTTAAGCTATGAGTTTCCTTGGAACACTTGGCAAAGGGGGCACAACTTCGCCACACAAATCACCGGCGGAGCAAATCGCTACTATGGACGCAATATTTTTGCCTACGCGCTAGCAGACAAAATAGAAGCTCTAGAATACCGCCTAAGAAGGAGTAATCCCGGCGTATCGTGGGATGAAGTCGAGGCGATGGGTAGAGAATGCTCCAGCAGTGCAGACTATAACAACTGCATATCTTACTATTCAAACACCACCAAATTCTCCCAACTAAAAGTCCCATACACCGATGAGCTAATGGTAGGCTTCGCGCAGCGATTTTTCAGCCTTGATTTGGGCGCGAAATACATCTATCGCGAGGGCAAAGACGACATACGCTATGTGCGGAGCGACTATGTGGGGCTGCCGAGCGACCCAAACTACGCCCAGACATACTACACATACACCAATGAGGGCAAATCATGGACAGATGTCATCACCGTGTCGCTGCAAAACTCCAAGCCCTTGCAGATTCTAGGCGTGCAGAATCTTGTGCTATTTGCCTTTGACTGGACGAATGTCAAGCGCAATTTCACCGACTATGCAAGCTCTATGACGCAAGACCAGCTGCAAGATAATGATATTTTGTGGGAGGGGCAAGTCGTGCCATATAGCCAGCGCCCAGCGAGTAACTTCGTGCGCCCATACACGCTGCGCCTTACGACTACGCATACATTTAGGCTGTGGCGCACAAAGTGGCTTTGGAATAACTTTTTCCGATATAGAAGCGCGTATGATGCAGTGGCTAAAATCCACACCGCAGGCACTAGCTACGATAGATGCGCTACCGATTCAAGATACTGCCCGAGAGAAGGCTATGATGCAAACCACAACGACAAAGACCAGTTTGTAGCCCAGAGAATCCGCGATGCTTTCACTTGGGATATGCGCGTGGGCTTTGAAGTCAATGTGTGGCGTGGCAACACGCTATATGTAAATATCGACATCTACAATATCCTAGATGCCAAAAACCCCACCATCTCCACCACCAACTACGCCGGCACCTCCAGCGCACCGACGATAGCCTATGAAGTCGGCAGGCAATTCTGGGCATAAGTGGGGTATAAATACTAGGAAAATACAATTTAGATATAAAAAATATAGAGTTGTTGCAGTTCTTATATCAGCAATACAAGGCGCCCTATAAGCAAAATGCAAACATCAAAAGGCCAAACCTACAAAATATGCTTTTATTGCGATATTTTCCCCCCTAAAGAATTCCTCCATTCTGTTTTTGTTTCTCTTCATTCGCTGCGCTTGTTGTTCTGCAGAAAGCTTTTTAATAGCGGCGAATCTACTATATTTTGCCTCTTAATTTTTGAATAATTTATATTAAATTTATCCTTGCAACCATTTATGCAATTTTATCCTCTCGCAAATTGTAAATATTTTTCATAACAACCCAGCCAAAAGCCGCATTGCCTTAACTTGGAAAAATTATACTATGTCTTTACTAGCCTAGCCCGTTTTTACTATGGTCTTTATTGGCATGATATTCGTCGCTTGTCATTTAAGCCATTACAGTCCATTTTATTTGATTTTAAATTATAATAAATTTAACTTAGTATATTAATATTTGAAATTTTATACAGAAATGCCCTTACAAAAGCAAGACTTTGGTTAAAAATTGATTATAATACGCGCAAAAATTTTGCAAATAGCCCTTGGAGAAGTATATGCACAAAACAAATATTTCCGTTGCGCAACTTTCTGCTTGCCCACAGATTTTAGTCCTTGATTTTGGCAGTCAATACACGCAGCTCATCGCGCGGCGGTTGCGTGAGGCGGGCGTATATACCGAGATTGTGCCATATTTTGAAAGTATCGAAAACATAAAGGCTAAAAGTGCGCGTGGCATTATCCTAAGTGGCGGTCCTGCTAGTGTGTATGAGGAGGGTGCGTATAAGCCGGATAGCAGGGTGTTTGAGCTGGGCGTGCCGGTGCTTGGAATCTGCTATGGGATGCAGTTTATCGCGCATCATTTTGGGGGCGAGGTGGTGCGCGCGGAGGCGCAGGAGTTTGGGAAGGCTGTTTTGACAATTTTGGATTCTGCTTCATTAAATGCGCCTCATTTATTAAATTCGTCTTCGGGTATGCAATGCGAAGGATTTGCGGAATTTCCAGAGGCACGCACGCCAAGTGCGCTAACCTCTGAAAATCCCGCAAAAGCCTCCACAGCCACACCGCAAAATACTAGAACTTTAGATTCTGGCGTTGTGCGTCATTGCGAGGATTCGCAGAATCCACAGCCCCTTATCAGTCATTGCGAGGGCGACAGCCCGAAGCAATCCATAGAATCCCCCAAAGAGCAAAATAGATTGCCGCGCTCCGACTGCGTCTCCGCTCGCAATGACGAAGGGGACGACACTCAAAAAACAGGAGAAGGGCAAAGTATTTTGGAGGGGAAATCGCGGCTATGCGGAAGCGAGCAAGGAGATAAGGCTGGAGCGCCTATCGACGAAGCGAGCGACAAACTCCGCGATTTACGCCCAAAAGACGCGCCCGCCCAAAAGACAGCGCCACATAAGGATTTGTTTGCTGGAGTAAAGCAAGACTCTATCGTCTGGATGAGCCACGCTGACAAAGTGCAGACGCTACCACAGGGCTTTGTTGAATTAGCAAAAAGTGGAAATACGCATTATTGCGCGATTGCAGATTTTACGCGACAAATTTACGCATTGCAGTTTCACCCAGAAGTCGTCCATAGCGAGCAGGGCGCGCAGATTCTGCAAAATTTCGCGCTTAGAATCTGTGGCGCTAGCAATGATTGGAATATGAAAAATTTCGCAGAAGCGGAGATTGCCAAACTGCGCGAAATTGTGGGCGCGGATTCTAGCATCCGTCATTGCGAGGGCGACAGCCCGAAGCAATCCATAGAATCCCCCAAAGACCAAAATGGATTGCCACGCTCCGACTTCGTCTCCGCTCGCAATGACGAAGGGAACGACACTCAAAAAACAAGAGAAGGGCAAAGTATTTTGGAGGAAAAATCGCGGCTGTGCGGAAGCGAGCAAGGAGATAAGGCTGGAGCGCCTATCGACGAAGCGAGCGACAAACTCCGCGATTTTCACCCAAAAGACGCGCCCGGTAAAGAGACAACGCCCGGCAAGGTGCTTTGCGCTGTAAGCGGCGGCGTAGATTCTAGCGTAGTCGCCGCCCTGCTTTATCGGGCAATCGGCGAGAATCTTATCCCTGTGTTTGTGGATACCGGGCTTTTGCGGCTTGGCGAGCGCAAGGCTGTGGAAAAAATGTTTAAAGAAAACTTGAAAGTCCCGCTCATTAGCGTGGATGCTAGCGAGCTGTTTTTGAACCGACTAAAAGGCGTGCGCGACCCGGAAAAAAAGCGTAAGATTATCGGTGAGACCTTTATTGAGGTGTTTGAGCGCGAGACAAAAAAGCACAATACGCATGGCGAGATAAGATTCCTCGCGCAAGGCACGCTCTACCCTGATGTCATCGAATCTGTGAGTGTGAAGGGACCGAGCAAAACGATAAAAAGCCATCATAATGTCGGCGGGCTGCCTGAATGGATGCGTTTTGAGCTGATTGAGCCGCTGCGTGAGCTGTTTAAGGACGAGGTGAGGAGCCTTGGGCGCGAGCTTGGTATGCCAGAATCTATGCTGATGCGCCACCCTTTCCCGGGGCCGGGGCTTGCTATTCGCATCATGGGCGAGGTGAATAGGGAGGATTTGGAGGTGCTAAAGCGCGCTGATAGCGTATTTATCGATGAATTGCGAAAAAATGGGCTGTATGATAGTGTATGGCAGGCGTTTTGCGTGTTGCTAAATGTCCGCAGTGTTGGTGTTATGGGCGATAACCGCACTTATGATAACACAATCTGCGTGCGTGCAGTAGAAGCGCTGGATGGCATGACAGCGACTTTCGCGCATCTCCCGCATGATTTTTTAGAGCGCGTAGCAAATAGAATCATAAACGAAGTAGAGGGCGTAAATCGCGTGGTGTATGACATCACAAGCAAGCCGCCGGGCACGATAGAGTGGGAGTAAAGAAGGGCCGCAAAATATTTTTATTTAAAATTTGGCGCAAATACAGCAAACACAAAATAATAGATTCTAATAAAATGCAAATATAGATTCTAGAAGGAAATAAAAATGTCGCAAGATAGGCAAAAAGAAGCAAAATCGCAAGATTGGCAAACCACGCTGCCGCTGGATGATATGGAGAGGGCGGTGATTTTGCATAAGGCTACCGAGCCACCATTTAGCGGAATCTATACCGATCACTTTGAGCCCGGCGTTTATGTGTGTCGGCAATGTGGCGCGCCGCTGTATGACTCAAGCGCCAAATTCCACTCGGGATGCGGCTGGGCGAGCTTTGATGATGAGATAAATGGCGCGGTAAAAAGGCAAAGGGACGCTGATGGGCGGCGCGTAGAGATCGTATGCGCGCGGTGTGGCGGGCATCTGGGGCATGTGTTTGAAGGCGAGGGCTTTACAGACAAAAACACGCGACATTGCGTCAATTCGCTATCTTTGAGTTTTGAGAAAAATAAGTAAGCCAAAAATTTCTAGAAAATAAAAATATTTTATCGCGCTAAATTTCATAAATATAATATATTTTATATGTAAAATATCGCGATTGGCTAGCTCGCTTGATTGCGTGCTTTGATTTAGATTCTGCTGCGCTTAGCATTTTTGTGGTATAATCGCGGTTTTTGTTTGATATATTTTAGATTCTAGGCAGGATCTAGATTGCCAAAATGCTTTTTAAAATGCCTTTTTCAAGAAGGTGTTTTGAAGTGTTTTAAGAAAAAGTTTCAAGGAAATATTTAAGGAAATGCTATGAAAATTTCATATAAAAAATCGCGCTGGATTCTGGCGATTTGCGCTATCGGCACGCTTGCTGGCACGCCCGCATTTGCCGCGTGGCAGATGTTTAGCGATGGCAAAGACACATACATCTACAACACCGAGAGCGGCGATGTGTATATCCGCCACAGGAAAGATGGCAAAAATTATGAGGATACATTTGTCAAAATGCCCGCGGGCGTGATACCTGCGACGCCAAAAGCGACCCAAAACAAAGCGCAAACACCAGCACAATCAACGCAATCGCCAAAAGATAGCCAAAATGACGCAGAAAGCTCACAAGAAGCGCGACTTGAGGCTATCAGAAAATCGCAAGAACTTATGCGCCAAAGCATAGATTCTGGTAGTTTGCTAGAATAAGGCGGCTTGGTTTGTCGCGTTTGTGCGCGTGCTGGCGCAGATTTGATAAAATAAAAGCCAGAATCTAGGGTAAATTTGTATTTTAGTTTTTGAATTCCGCTTGCGATTAGCATAAATTTTAGCCAAAAAGCAGAATCTAAAATTGACAAAATAGATTCTGGCAAGCCAGCGAACGAACCAGCGCGCAGAAGTCAAAATCACAAAAAACGACAAAAAATAAGCAAGTGCAAGAATAAATAAGTGCAAGAATAAACAAATGGAAGAACAAGCAAGCAGAAAAATAAAAATACCAGAATCCAAAAAAATAAAAAAATAAAACCTCACAAAAATACCAAGCAAATAAAATAAAAATCAAAAACACTAAACCTAAGCAAAGGAAAAGCGTGTCGCTCATCTCTCTACACCAAGTCAGCAAGCAGTTTGGCGCGAAAAAAATCCTAGAATCCATAAGCCTATCTATCGAGGAAAACGAGCGCATAGCGATTGTTGGCAAAAATGGCGCTGGCAAAAGCACGCTCATCAACATCCTTTGCCAAAGGCTTGAAATCGACAGCGGCGAGCGCGCGCAAAAGCCGATGCTAAAAATCCTCTATCTCCCGCAAAATCCGCAATTCCCAGCAAACTTAAGCGTGAAAGAAATCTGCGCGCAAAGCCTGCAAAAAATCACGCAAATCCACCGCAGAATCCAAGAAATACACAAAGTATTAGAATCTAGCAAACATCAAAATACCACGCATCCAAACGCAGCGGAGCAAAGCGCGCAAGTAGGGCAAGGCTCGCAAACGACACAAAACGCAAATATAGCCAAGAATCCAAACAATCAGCAAAGTTTGCAATCCACGCAAACCACAAACCCAGCGCAGAATCTAAATAATCCGCAAAATCAACAAAGCGTGCAATCCCCCCAAAACTCCACCGCCACCCAACCACCGCCCGCCAGCGAAAAAGACCTCCTGTCCGAGCTAGGCACGCTTAGCGCGATGCTGGATAATATGGATGGCTGGGATGTCGAGAAAAAGACGCAGGATTTGCTGAAGCATTTTTGGCTGGAGGATTTGAGCGAGCGGCAGGCGGCGAGCCTTTCTGGCGGCGAGCAGAAGCGGCTGGCGCTGGCTACGATTCTCATGCAGCCGGCGGATTTGTATGTGCTGGATGAGCCGACAAACCACCTTGATGTCGAGGTTGTGGAGTTTCTCGAGGAGCGGATTCAAGCGCTTAAATCAAGTGTCGTGTTTATCAGCCATGATCGCTACTTTATCGATCGCTGTGCGAAGCGCATCATCGAGGTGGATTCTAGCAAGCTTAGCTTTTTTGCAGGCGGGTATGCGAGCTATCTTTCGCAAAAAGCTGCGATTTTGGAAAATATGTCAAAAGAGCACGAGCAGCTGCTAAAGCTCCTAAAAGCTGAAGAAGAGTGGCTGGCAAAGGGTGTCAAAGCGCGCAGAAAGCGCAATGAGGGGCGCAAAGAGCGCCTAGAGACACTCCGCGCCAAAGCCAAATCAAACCCCAGCATCATACGAAATATGCGCCTAGAGCTTGAGCGCGAGAGGACGCACACGCGCCATTTCAACCGCGCTGAAGGCAAAAACGCGCAAAAAATGATAATCGAATGCCAAAATCTCTGCCTAAAACTAGGCCAAAAAAGACTCGTCGAGAATCTAAACTTGCGAATCCTACAGCGCGACAAAATCGCCATCATCGGGCGCAATGGCTCTGGCAAATCAAGCCTGCTAAAAGCATTTCTAGGGCAGATAGCCCCCAGCAGCGGGAGTATCAAGCGCGGCGAGCTAGAGATTGGGTATTTCGACCAGCACCGCGCGAGCCTTGATGATGACAAAAGCCTCATCGAGACATTTTGCCCAAATGGCGGCGATCACATAAGCGTGCAGGGGCGGCATATCCATGTTTTTGGCTATCTCAAAAGCTTCCTTTTCCCCAAAGAAATGCTGACGCAAAAAATCGGCGCGCTAAGTGGCGGCGAGAAAAATCGCGTGGCGCTAGCCCTGCTTTTCACGCGCTCTTATGACTGCCTCATCCTCGATGAGCCGACAAATGACCTTGACATGGCTACGATAAATATCCTAGAAGAGCATCTGCGGCGCTTTGATGGCGCGCTGATTTTTGTGAGTCATGATAGGTATTTTGTGGATAAGCTAGCGCACAAGCTTTTGATACTACATAGTCCAGAGTCGCTTGGCCCAGAGTCGCTTGGCGTGGGCTTGTCAGAATCTAGCGCCGCGCAAACGCGCAAAAATAGTGCAAAATCAAGCGCAAAATCAAGCGCAAAATCTAGCGCAAAATCTAGCGCAAAATCTAGCGTGGAGGAAAGCTATCTAAACTTTAGCGAATACTTAGAGCAAAGCAAGGAGATAGAATCATATAAGGCGCTAGAATCTAAAATGCTGGATTCTGGTGCGG
>NZ_MLQN01000012.1 GCF_001854545.1 Helicobacter sp. CLO-3 | reverse complement strand
ACATAAGCGACAGCCCCAAAACAACCAAAACCCCTAAAACAACGCATTTGGCGCTAAGTTTAGCAGCTCATAAGTCTTTGGCGTGGCGATCCTCCCGCGCGCAGAGCGCTCCAAAAACCCAAGTGAGAGCAAATACGGCTCGATGATGTCTTGTATCGTGTCTTCATCCTCGCTGATTATCGCAGCGATTGTGTTTAGCCCGATAGGCTTTTTGGCGCGCGCGATGACGCCCAGATAGCGCAGATCCAGCTCATCAAACCCAAGCTCATTTACGCCCAGCTCATCCAGCGCGTGCGCGGTGGTGTCTAGGCTGATACGCTCCTCATCCCTCACATCGGCAAAATCTCGCACCCGCCGCAACAGCCTTAGCGCGATGCGTGGCGTGCCTCGCGAGCGTTTGGCGATCTCATCGCTTGCTTGCTTTTCTATCGCGCGCCCTAGCTTTTTTGCCGCCCTCTGCACGATCTCGCCAAGCTCATTTGCATCATAAAATTGCAGGCGAAAATCCATGCCAAAGCGGTCGCGAAGCGGGCTTGAGAGCATACCTGCGCGCGTTGTCGCGCCGATTAGCATAAATCTAGGCAGATCGATTTTTATCGTCTGCGCCGCTGGTCCAGAGCCGGTGATAATATCTAGGCGAAAATCCTCCATCGCCGGGTATAAAATCTCCTCGATTGCCGGGCTCAAGCGGTGGATCTCATCGATAAACAATATATCGCCCTCGTTTAGGTTGGTGAGGATCGCGGCAAGATCGCCGGCTTTTTCTATCATGGGCGCGGCGGTGACTTTGATGGCGCTTTGCATCTCATGCGCGATGATGTGGCTAAGAGTCGTTTTGCCAAGTCCGGGCGGTCCGAAAAGCAGCGTGTGCATGAGGCATTCGCTGCGCTTTTTTGCGCCAAGGATGGCGATTTTTAGGTTTTTTTTGATTTGTTCTTGTCCGATGTAGTCTTCCCAGATTCCCGGGCGCAGGGAGATTTCATTGCGATCTTCGAAAAATATTTTCTCCACATCTACGACGCGCTCGATTTGCTCGCTAGATTCTGCGCTGGAATCCGCTCCAAAATTTGCGCTAGAATCTAAAACGCCAGAATCTAGTCTGCCAGCGCCCAAAACGCCAGAATCCGCTTTTTTAGATTCCGCGGTTTTTCTAGCCCCCGCGCCAGATTCTGCTTTTTTCACCCCTGCTTTTTTTGCCGCTTTTGGCGACTCTTTTTCAAATGGATTCTGGTTTTCGCCATAGATAGATATTTTTTCCATTATTTTGCCTTTATTTTACCCTTATTTTGCTTCGCTTGGTTTTGGTTTGGATTCTGCTTCAAGTTTTCGCGCCAGAATCTAGTTTGCAAATCTAGATTCTACACCACAAGCCAGAATCTAGTAGCACTCATCATCATTTGGGAAGCTCGCATTTTTCACATCGCTAGCATATTTTCTCACCGCATCTTTTATCGCATTTGCGCCATCAAAATATTTGCGCACAAACTTTGGCGTAAAGTCGTTGAAAAATCCCAGCATATCGCTCCACACGAGAATCTGCCCATCACAATCCACGCCAGAGCCGATGCCTATGGTAGGTATTTGCACCGCTTGTGTGATTTCTCTAGCGCTTTGTGCGATGATGCCTTCAAGCAGCAAGCCAAACGCACCCACCTCCTCAAACGCCAGCGCAGAATCTAGCAGCCATTTGCTCTGCTTACTATCCCTGCCTTTTATCTTATACCCGCCTTCAGCCTTGATAAACTGCGGCATAAGCCCGATATGCGCCATCACCGCGATGCCTTCATCGATGAGCGATTTGACGATAGGCAGCTTTTGGGGCGTGACTTCGACTTTGATAGCATCGATATTTGTTTGGCGGATGAGTTTGGTGGCGTTTTTGAGCGCGACATCGCGCGTGGTGTAGCTGCCAAAGGGCATATCAGCGATGATGAAAGAATACTGCGCTTTGGCACAAACCGCCTTTGTGTGATAGATTATTTTATCAAGGCTTAAGCTTGTCGTGTCTTTTTGCCCGCCAAAGCTCATATTTAGGCTATCGCCTACCAATATCACATCCACCTCGCCATCAAAGATTCCGGCAAATAGCGCATCATAGGCGGTGATTGCGGTGATTTTTTCTTTGTTTTTTTTGCTTTGGAGGTGTTTTAGCGTGATTTTTGTGTCCTTTTGCATTTTTGCTCCTTTATCTAGTCTTGCTCGCATTTTTGCTAGCATTAATATTTATCTAACCTTAAAAAGCTATAATTTCGCGGGTAAATTAGCGATTATACCATATATGAAATTTATTTGGATAGGCATAGAGTGATGAGATTTGGAAGAAGATTTGGAAGAGGCTTTGGAAAAAGCCTTGTTTTGGTGCGTGATAGGTGCGTGATTGAGCCCGCTCGCGCCTTATTTTTAGCAAGCTTTTTGCTAGCATTTATCGCCATCGCGCCAAATACTGCCAGCGCAGAATCCACGCCTTATCTAGACCCTAGCAAGCCTATTGATTATGACAAGCTTGATTTGTCCTACTATCCCTACATCATCGCTTACAAAAAAACCACCGATGCAGAAATCGCCACGCTAGTAAATGACCTCGAAGCCTCCAGCAAAAAAACGGGCATTTTTGTAGGCATCTATGGCGGCTGGATTTTTCACAACGCCACGAGCGACCCAAACTACCTCATCGACAACGCCTTCGCCTATGGCTTGAAAGCCGGGTATCAGAGCTTTTTCCCATCACTCTATGACACGCTCTCCATCCCCAACAAAGTAGGCAGCAGAATCTACCTCCAATACCTAGGCAGCAACGCCAAAGAGCTAAACTACGCCGACATCGGATACAGCGGGATAGGCGTGAGCGGGGATGTTTTGGTGGATTTACCGGTGTTTAGGGGGCTAGAGGCGGGCGCGATAATGGGGCTTGGGCTTTTTAGCATGACTTATGACAATAAGCCAAACTCCACGCTTGGCGGGATGATAAATGTGGGATTTGACTTTGTCATCGCTACCAAACATCGCATAGAAACCGAGCTAAAAATCATCATCAACGATAAGCTTGATTGGTTTGGCGCGATGACTATGATGGGGTATAGCTATGTTTTCTAAAATATTTTTGCTGGTAAAGCCCTTGAAGCACTTATTTTTGTCGCTGTCGCTGTTTGCGCTTATATTTGTGGGTGTAGAATCTTTGGCAGAATCCAATCTAGATTCTGGTGGCGCGGATTCTAGCGGATTGACTTCTGCGAGCGCGGATTCTAGCGCAGAATCCGCTCTCGACAAAAAGGCACAAAAAGCGCAAGAAAAGCTCGAGAAAAAAGCACAAAAAGAAGCGCAAAAGCAAGCCCAAAAAGATGCCAAAAAAGCAAACGCAAACGCGCTAAACCCAGAACCAACCGAGCAAGACATACAAGCTATGCAAGCACAAGAGAAGCAAAAGCAGCTTTATTTCTTGCGCGCGCAATACTACCAATACCTGCTGCAAAAGGCACAAGAGCAAGAAAACATCAGCAAAAATGGCTGGTTTGTAGGCGCGCTTTTAGGCACAAGTCAGATAAATAGCCAGACAAATGTGACGACCGGCGCTGATTCTACGCGCACGATAGACACCTCGATAAACCCGCTAGCTTTTGGCGTGATGGGCGGGTATCTGCGCTTCATCGGCACAGCGCCCATAGGCGTGCGCGCGTATGGGCAATATCTCGGCGCGTTTAACTTCGCTAGCGGCATAGAAGACAGCATTTCTACGCATCTGACAAGCTTCAACATCGATGTGGTGGGCGATTTGCCTATCGCTATGGAGGGGTATTATATAGGCGCGTATGTGGGCGTGGGTGCGGGCGTGCAGACATTTAGCCAAAGGGGCGCGGGTGCTGCTGTGAGTGGCGTGAGCGTGGGAAGTGTGATAAATTGCGGGCTATCAGTGACGCTTGATTTCAAGCATCGCTTAGAAGCTGGGCTAAAAGTCCCGCCAAGCGTGTATAATCAGAGCTATTCTTTTGGGCTTATGTATCTTGTGGGCTATCAGTATTTATTTTAAGGCGCGCGTATGAGACAAAAATCTACCATCACTTTTTATCAAGAGCCCAGCAGGGCTTTTTGCCAAAAATCTTGCGGCGCGCTGAAAAGGATTTTGCGTATCGCGCTGGTGTCTTTGATGATAAGCACCGCTCTTTATGCCAAGAAGGATTCTGCAGAATCCACACCAGAATCTGCAACTATCAGCCAAAGCGCACCAGCTACGCAAAGCGCCCCTGCCGCACAAAATACGCCCACCTACCAAAACGCCCCAGCCAACGCCCCCGCTTTGCAAGCGGATTCTCTGCTGCTAGAAGAATCCCTGCTAGACCCTATCAAAGGCAAGCGCTTGGATGTCAAAGAGATTTTGCGCGCGCAGTCACAAAACACAAAAGGCAAAAGCCTTGATGAGAAGATTTTGCATTATGAGAATCTTTTGCGGGTAAATGGTATCACGCCCCACAAAGAATCCGAATACATCGAGCATCGCTTCGCCGACAAAGATGATGCCGCCAAACAAGACCTAAGCCGCTACTACACGCTAGCGGACAAAAAAAGCGGCGCATTTGCCAGCATCTCCATAGGCTTTGGCAATATCTCACAAACCTACACCGATGGCCTATACAACCGCACCAATAATGTCCCAGCTGATGACAAAGACAGCACCAGCTGCAATGAAACCGATAAAAGCGGGTGCAAAATCACAGGCGTGTTTATAAATGGCGCGCAGGGCATCGCAGTAGAATCCGATGTTTTCGCCTTTGGCGGGGGGTTTGGGTATCAGAAGTTTTTCAATCCCTACTTTGGTTCTAGGCTCTATGGCGATGGGCTTTTGAGCGCTGGGAGCGAGACTATAGGCGGCGAGAAAGTCGGCAGTTTTTATTATGTTTTGGGTGGGATGAATGTCGATTTGCTAGGCGAGCTGCCTTTTGGTGTCTTTACCAAATCAAGATTCTGGGAGAAGTTTGCTGTGGGTGGGTATTTTGGGCTAAATATCGGCGTGATGCTGCTTTTTGATGAGTCAAATGAGAATCTATCCAAATACTTGATAAACCCCGGCGTAAGACAATACACCAGCAAAGATGTGCTTTGGAATTACCAGCTGCAAGTGGATTATGGGCTAAATATGGGCTTTAGCATAAGTTTCACGCACAAATACAAGCTAGACATCGGCGCCAAAGTCCCCATGAGCCTGATAGGACTGCCCTCAGAGCTAAGGCTCGGGCTAGAATCCCCTGCTAGATACGATGGCGCGTATATAAAGAGGGAGAATGATGGCAGAGAAAGGGTTGTAGAAGACTCTCAAACCCTCGTATCAAAAGACATCACTTTCACACGCTCCCCCATTTTTACGATAAGCTTCATTCAGCTGTTTTAGTTTGGATTCTGGCTAGTCCCAGTGTTTTATATTTTTAGGCTCGATTATTTCTATATCTATGATGTCATCATCATCGCACTTTGGAGGCATTTTGATATGTTTATATTTAAAAGCAAAAAATGGATTGAGATTGCCAAAGACTATATAATTTCCAATCCACAAAAGCATCAGCATAAAAAACCCAAAGCCAGCACCCACAATACTAATGATAAGCACCAGTGACACGCACCATCCCACCTTGAAAAACCTAATAGCTGCTGGGTTATACTCTTTTATCTGTGATTCTATGCTTAGTGGCACTATCAGGCAATAAATAAGCTTTGCAAAAATAAATAAAAATAACCCGCCAAAAAGTGACAAAAACGATAATAAAATAAACATATCCCAAAACATCTCTCGCATATTTACAAAGCCTAAGCCCCACATTATCGCACCAGCGACAGATACTAAATATTTCAAGCTTTCGTTGCGTTGTATTTTTGAGAAAAATATTTTGTGCAATAAAATATAAAGCAATAAGCACACAAAAAATCCCAAAAATGCACCGATGACAAAAAGTAAAATATAGCTATTATGCAAAGCCACTTTGGCAGCGGCAGAGCCTAGTAAAAATTTCATGCAAGCCCCCTAAAATAAGTCAAACATAAGGATTATCCCTAGGTTGAAAGAGCCTACGCCCGCCCAGTCCTCGCCCTCTTTGCCATCTAGCATATATCTGTAGCTTACATCGAGGTAAAAGCTTTTGTAGCCAAACATCGTGCCGATTTCCCAAAATGGATAAGTGCCATTTATCTTGCGGTTGATTTCATAGCCTGCGGTGTTTGCTGGAGAGCCCTTGATACTGGAGCCTACATCCATAAACACGCCACCGCCAGCATAAGGCACAATACCAAAAACATATCCATCTATATCCACCTCTGCATTAAAACCGATTCTAGCATTTCCACCAAGCATACTGTGCGATATGGTGATGCCCTCTATGTTAATTCCAGCCCACGAACAATAATCTACGCCACTGCATGTAAAATCATATTCAGAATCAACGGAAATTTCATGTCCGCCATATACAATATTTGCATTGGCAAAAATGCCATTTTT
The DNA here is from genome assembly GCF_001854545.1 of Helicobacter sp. CLO-3. Taxonomy (GTDB): domain Bacteria; phylum Campylobacterota; class Campylobacteria; order Campylobacterales; family Helicobacteraceae; genus Helicobacter_B. The sequence continues at coordinate 55,609 of NZ_MLQN01000012.1, read as the reverse complement.
CTTTTTGTAATAGCCACCAATTCTAAACATATATGGTATAGGAATCCAAGTAAAAATTGGACTTTGGTTGAGAGTTATTGTTCCGCTATGATGAGGCACAAATGATGACTTATTGTCGGTAGTGGTGTATGGCGTTGGCATCATACTAACAGAATCAAGTCCCATGCCCACATCCCCGCCAATCGTAATCCCCCACGCAGAATGATTGGCAAATTTTTGCTCTTTTTCATAGTTTTTTAGCGTTTGTAGCTGGGAGCATGCCTCTTTGGAGCCAAAGTCGCAGGATTTTTTCAGTAGCTTTTTGCCGACTTTGTAGTTGTTGGCATTGAACGCGCGCGTGCTGTCCTCATAGCATGCCTCAGCACTCCCCTCCTCACAGGTTAGATTCTCAAATGTGCTAAACGCGCCCACTTGCTTTTTGTCAATCACTTTGATGATGATTTCTTCATGATCCCACACGACAAGCCCGGTTTTGAGATCTGTCAGCACAAACAAAAACAAATAATCCACGCGCTTTTTGCTGCCTACATTTTTGGTGTTTTTGGTTATTTTGCCAGTGAGGGAGTATTGTGGGGCTAGCAGCATGCCTTTTGCTTGCGTGGTGTTTTGGTTGTATTCATCATCGCTGCGTAGTGTGCGGGAGTCAGAGATGAGCGCATCTGTGGTGGCGCCGCTCCCTGCGATAGCGTTTGTCAAGGTGATCTTTTTGGCTTTGGCAAGCTGTCTGGCTAGGCTTCGCATGAGAAACTCGACATCAAACTCCTCTTGGCTTAGGTTGCTGATGTCAGAGATGGCTAGTATCGCGGTCTTTTCTTTGGGTAGCGATTTGATGAAAGGCGAGCTTAGCAGGGATTTGGTGCTGGCTTTGGTGACTTTCTCCAAATGCTTTGGCAAAGCGTTGGATTTTTGCGCCTGCTAGCAAAAGCCTTGCTTGCGTTTGACTTCTGGCTTTTGTCATTTGCGCCGCTGGCTTTTGACTCGATAGATTCTAGCTTTTTGCGCGCTTTACTTTTTCGCCGCCTTGTTGGTTTGCGCCTAGAATCTAGATTCTAGCTTTTGCCAGCTTATTTTGTTAAGTTGGCATCCATCGCAAGGCTATTTCCAAAAATCGCGTGGCATTATAGCAGATTGATACACATAGTGCAAATGAAAATAAATGCGGAATTGGATTCTGCGTGCAAAATGCAGCATTTGGTGTTCTGCGCGCAAATTTATATCATTTAGATACTGCGTCTTTTTGCGATTTGTCGCGGGGGGTTAAGATGATGGGCGTGCCGCTTAAGCCAAACTCTTTGCGCAGGCGATTTACCAAAAAGCGCTTGTAGCTGAAATGCAAGGATTTGGGGCGGTTTGAGATGAGCGCGATTTGCGGGGGTTTGGTGGCGTATTGCGTGGCGTAGTAGATTTTTACTAGCTTGCCATGGTCGCTTGGTATGGGGTGGATTTTGGTGGCGGCGGCGATGCTCTCATTTAGCTTGGCGGTGGGGATGCGCATCGCGTAGTTGGCATAGACTTCGAGGATTTTTTGCTTTAGCTCGGTGATGTGGCGCTTGTTTGTCGCGCTAAGCGTGAGGAATGGCGCGTATTCTAGGAAGCGGAATTTGCGCGAAAATACCTCTTTCATCGCCTTAAAATCAGTATGCCTGATGTCCCATTTGTTCCACACGACGATCACGCCAAGCGCGTGCTTTTGCACGAGCGATGAGATTTTCTCATCAAGCTCGACAAGCGGCTCGCTCGCATCTAGCACGAGGATAGCGATGTCTGCTAGATCGAGAATCTTGCTTGTGCGATCGAGTGCGAATTTTTCTAGCGAGTGGATTTTGCCGCGCTTCCTGATGCCCGCTGTATCGACAAAATGCAAGCGCTTGCCCTCAAACTCTATCTCATCGCTCACGGGGTCTATCGTCGTGCCTGCGCGCGAGCTCACGATACTGCGCTCTTGGCCTACTAGCGCGTTTAGCAGCGAGCTTTTGCCGACATTTACGCGCCCGATGATGCCTATTTTTATAATGCTAGAATCTGCTTCATCTTGAGAATCTGCACTGGATTCCAAATCGGATTCTGCTGTGGATTCTGCGTTTGCGCTGGATTTTGCGCCTTCAGATTCTGCGCTAGAATCCGCTTTTCTAGATTTTTTCTTTTTGGTAGAATCTGCCTTTTTAGATTCTGCGCCTGCGCCCGCGCCACCAGCACCACTCGCGCCCTCATCCCCAAACGCCGCCAGAATCTCATCCTCTAGCGAAGTCTGCGCGCTAGATTCTGCCTCGCCAAACAGCGCATCATCAAGCGCGGATAAAAGCTTGCTAATCCCGCGATTGTGCGTCACAGAGATTAGAAACATCTCGCGCACGCCAAACTCGCCAAACGCGTAGCCAAACTCCTTTTGCGCGTCGTTATCGATTTTGTTTATCACTAGGAAGCATGGCGCGTGCTTGCTTATCTCAAAAAGCATTTTTTTGTCTTCGTCGCTTGGGATTTCTTTGCCATCGACTACATAGAGCACGATGTCGGCTTTTTTGGAGGATTCTATGGCTTTTTTGGCGACTTTGGCGAAGAGCTCATCGGTGGTTTTTTCGATCCCGCCGGTGTCGATGAGGCGCGCTTTTTTGTCGCTGATGATGATTTCAGTGGCGTTGGTGTCGCGCGTGGTGCCGCTGATGTCAGAAGTGATGGCGATGCGCGATTTGGCGAGGCGGTTAAACAGCGATGATTTGCCGACATTTGGCTTGCCTACGATTGCTATGGTTTTCATGATATGCCTTTGTTTGTCGTTGTTGGCGGCTAGAGTTTGCGACTAGAATCTATATAGAATCTATTTGCGTGCCGAGATTCTGCGCTAGATTCTGGCGCAGATCTAGGCTAGAATCTAGATCTAAAATCTAAGCCTATCTTTTGAGTGCGCCGGTGGAAAAATCTATCAAATCTTGCGCGGTGCGTATGTGGCTAGGCGCGCATTTTAGCGCTATCTCAAAGACTTTTAGCGAAGTCAGCGCATCGGCATAGGCGCGGTGCGCGATGGGCGTGTTTATCCCTAAAAATTCGTTTAGATACTGCAAAGAATAGCGCCTTGAAAGGATGCTTTTGCGCGCGAGGTTTATGGTGCATAGGCGAGGATTTAGCAGCGCGCCAAAGCCGTGAGAATCAAGCGCGTAGCTCAAAAATCCATAATCAAAGCCGACATTGTGCGCGACAAAAACGCTATCGCCTAGAAACTCTTTGAAATCGCGCAGGACGGATTCTGCGCGGCGGCTATCTTTTAGCATCTCGCTCGTGATGCCTGTAATCTCGCTAATCATCTCTGGCACATGCGGCGCGTGGATAAACTCCTCAAAACGCCCGATAATCTCGCCATTTTGGTAAGTGATAGCGCCTATCTCGATGACTTGGCATTCTTTGGGCTTAGCACCCGTCGTCTCGATATCCACAAAGCAAAATCGCTGCTCGCTTAGCGGCACTCTCGCAGTGCTAAGAAAATAATGCGCGCCATCCGTCTCTAGCGGCAACCCCTGCGCTTTGATAAGCTCCAGCGCGACATCTAGGCCAATCCCCAAATCCAGCTCTTGCGCGTTATTTTGCTCTAGGAGTTTATGCATCTCATCGATGCTTAGGTGGGATTTGGCAAGCTCGGATTTGAGGGTGGTGGCGAGCTGTTCTAGCGGGGATTTTGGGGATTCGGATTTTGGGAGATTTTGGCTTGCTTGGGGGTTTGTTTGCGGGTTTTTTTGTTGGTCTGCTTGCGGGTTTATTTGTGGAGTGGTTTGCGCGGATTGGGTGGCGTTTTGCGCGGATTTTATGATTTGAGACTGCATGATATTAGATTCTATTCTAGCATGCGACGCGGCATGCGATGCTATATGTGGCGCGCTAGATTCTCCAAAATTTCTGCTTGTTTCAAAACTCATAACACTTTCTCGCTTGCACTACTTGCCATTCACTTACTTTGTGAGGCGTTTGGCGCGCCACAAGCAGAATCTGCGCTTTTGGATTCTGGCGCTTTTTCTAGTGTTTTTGCTGGCGCTTTCTCCAGTGTCTTTTTTGGCATTTTCCCGGCTAGCTTTAGAGAATCTATCGCGCTTTTATAATCGCTACTGCCAAACACATAGCTCCCAGCCACCACGATATCAGCGCCCGCTTCTTGCAGACTTGCGATATTTTTGTCATTTACCCCGCCATCGACTTCGATGAGACAGCGCGGATTTTTTGCCATGATGAGATCTTTTAGCCGCTTCGTCTTTTCTAGCACACTAGGGATGAATTTCTGCCCGCCAAAGCCCGGATTCACACTCATCAAAAGCACCATGTCAATATCTGGCAAAATATAGCGCAGGGCTTCTTCGCTGGTGTGTGGGTTTAGCACGACAGCGGGGCGCGTGCCAGCATCTCTGATATGACACACAAGCCTATGCAGATGTGCCACTGCCTCGATATGCACGCTCATAAAAGCAGGCTTCAGCGGCAAAAAATAATCCACAAAGTCCTCGACATTCTCCACCATCAGATGCACATCTAGCGGGATAGTCGCGGCTTTTGCCACTTGGGTGAGGATGGGCATGCCAAAGGTGAGGTTTGGCACGAAATGCCCATCCATCACATCGATATGCAAAAAATCCGCGCCCGCTTTGCAGATGGATGCTACTTCACTGCCAAGATTTAGGAAATCCGCCGATAAAATGCTAGGAGCGACAAGCATAAAAACCTCGTGTTATTTGTGTAGATTTATGGATTTTTGGATGCTAAAGCGTATCATAATTTGCGTTAGAATATAATTAAGCGCGATAAAAGATAAAAGCAAAAGGAAGTAAAATGAGCGAGAATCCAAACGAGAATCTAGGCATTTCTAGTGCGGTGGGCGCGGCAAGTGCAAAAGGCGTGGAGGATATATATGAGTGTATCAAGGCGTGTGCGATAGCACTAAATGCGACGCTACAAACTGATGATACAAGCTATCTTGCAAGCACCAATTCTAGCGGGGATATGCAGCTAGGCATCGATGTGGCGGCGGATGCGCTGATAGGGGAGCGACTGCTGGCGCTTGAGTGCGTGCGCGGCGTGTGCTCGGAGGAAAAGCAGGGGGCTGTGTATAAGGATTTGGATTCTGGTGATTTAGGCGCTGGCTGTGGCTGTGGCGCAGAATCCAAAGGCGCTAAAAATGGCACAGAATCTAAGTGCAAGCCCGCGCAAAGCAGCGCGCTAACCGCACCCAAAGGCGGGCTTTTGGTAGCGTATGATCCGCTAGATGGCTCTAGCTTGTTTGATTCTGATTTGAGCGTGGGGAGTATTTTTGGCATTTATGATGGTGCGTTTGGCGCGGAGCATATCGTGGCGGCGGCGTATGTGGTGTATGGACCGCGCCTTGAAGTCGTGTTTGCAAGCGCTGGCGCGCAAGGCGTGAAGCATAGCTTCTATAATGGCAAAGAGTGGGTGAGTAAGCCAAATCTCGCGCTAAAAACTAAGGGCAAGCTAAACGCGCCCGGCGGGACGCAAAAGCACTGGAGTGCCGCGCACAAGGCGCTTATCGATGGCTTTTTCGCGCAGGGGTATAGGCTGCGGTATTCTGGGGGGATGGTGCCGGATTTGCACCAGATTTTGTGCAAGGGCGGGGGGATTTTCAGCTATCCAGCGACGACGGATGCGCCAAATGGCAAGCTTCGCAAGCTTTTTGAGGTGTTTCCTTTCGCGCTCATCTATGAAAAGGCGGGCGGCGAGGCGATAGCGCCAGAATCTAGTGGCGCGTGCAAGCGCGTGCTGGAGCTAAAAAGCGCTAGCCTGCATGAAAGCACACCATGTTTTCTAGGAAGCAGCGAAGAGATAGCACAGGTGCGCGCGGCGTATGCGTCTGCTAGCGGCGCGCGGTGATGCTGATAAATGGCGCGGTCATTTGGCGGCGAGACTAAAAAAAGGGGCGATAAATGAGTGAAAATCCGATGACAAAAGATGTGTATGAGCGCGAGCTAGAGCGCGCAAAGGGCGAGCTAGAGGCGTGCCAAAGGGTACGAGGCTGGCTTAGCGAGGCGCAAAACAAAGGCTGCTATGAATGCCAAGAACTGCTAGAATGCGCCACTCGCAAATCCTATGTAAGCGCTGTGTATAAAAGCATGAATAAAGGACAAGTGGGAGATTTTGATTTTTAGGCGGCAAGTCTAGCTATTTTGCGTGCTAATTTTTGCAAAACTTTTTAATAAACAGGCGCAAATCTCAAGCAAATAAGAATCTTTGCAGGCAAAATCTAGCGCACAAATTTTGCTATAATGCCAAATCCAAATGACACCAAAAATATAATAAGGGCAATAATGCAAACCCAAAATTCCGCGCAAAACCAAAGCTCCACACAAAACCAAAGCTCCACACAAAACCAAAGTTTTTTGCAAACTCCAAGCCCCGCGCAAATAAAAAACTTCTTGCAACCCCAAAGCTTTATGCGAAACAATCTTTTTACCACCTACACCTTACAAGTGGATTTTCCACAAATCTATCATTTTACAGATTCTAAGCAAGACCAAGACGCCCAAAAAGCGCTAGATTCTATAAAAACCCTTTATAACAAAGAAAAATTTAGCAAACAAAACGAGCATCAATTTGAGGATGATTTTATCGCCAAAGTTTTGGAGATTTTAGGCTGGCATTTTGTGCGCCAAGATGAAAAAATCATTCAAGGCAAGCTAGAAAAGCCGGACTTTTTGCTATTTGCCGCGCCAGAATCCAAGCAAGATTACCAAAGCATAGACAAAGAAAGCCGCAAAGCTAGCAATGAGTTTATAAGCGTGGTTTTAGAATCCAAAGCCTATAGCATAGAAGTAGATAATAACAAAGTCAAAGACAATCCACATTTCCAGCTTTTGCGCTATCTCAATAACCTAAAGCTAAATTTTGGCTTTTTGAGTAATGGCAGAATCTGGCGCTTTTATAATAACGAAAAATCACCGCCAACAAGGTCTTTTATGAAATAAATCTAGAATCTATCCTAGAAAATACCGATAAAAATCAAGCTTTGCAGGATTTTAAATATTTTTATTTTATCTTTCGAGCGGATAACTTCGCCAAAATCGATAAAGCCAGCGAGGAAGCCCAAACTACTATACACTACACCCTAGCACAAAATGAAAATGCCAAAATAGAGCTAGAAAATGACTTGCAATCTATTATTTATGGGATCGAGGGTAAAGATTCTTTGTTTGAGTTTATAGGAAGTGCTATTTTTGATGCAAATCCGCAGGCAAGTCTGCAAGAAGTCTATGAAAATTCACTTTATTTTATTTTTCGTATGCTATTTATCGCATATTTTGAGGATAAATTTAGCGAAACTCTAGGCAGGCATTTGTGTTTTGGCGATATTTTAAGCGTCACAAATTTATATAATCAACTAGATAATTTTAAGGCTGATTTTGTAGGCAATGGGAATCTAAATCAAATCTTTAGAATCTATGACAAAGGCGAGCCAAACTATGATATGCCTGTGTTTAATGGCGGGCTTTTTGATGAGAGTAAAGCGCCTCTTTTGCTTACGCCAAGGACTTTTGACAACCAAAAGCTAAAACACATCCTAAAAGAACTTTTATTTTACAACAATGGCGACTCTCTTTTCAAAAGAGACTACAAAACGCTAAGTGTGGCGCATTTAGGCACGATTTATGAGGGATTATTGTCTTACTTTTTTGAGCTAGCTGATGAGAATCTCGTCTATGTCATCTACTCTGACAAAAAAGCCAGCAAAGACGCATCAAAAAATCTAGCAAAAAATCAAATAAAAAGCATGGAAGGATATTTTGATATTTATGACTATAAAAATTTAGAAAAATCCTACAAAATCGAGCGCGTCCAAAACTATCAAAAAGGACAAATCTATCTCAAAAATACTAGCAACTCACGCAAAAGCACTGCTAGTTTTTATACGCCAGATATTATCACCAAATTTCTTGTTGAAAATGCACTAGAAAATGTGCTAAATGATGAAAACATAACGCATTTTAAAATCCTTGATAATGCCTGTGGAAGCGGACATTTTCTAGTCGAAAGCCTAAATCAAATCACGCAGATTGTAAGCCAAAATTTTGACTCTTTCCCAAGTCTCAAAAAACTTTTTCTCATCGAAAAGCAAAGCATAGAATCTAATGTAAGCAAATACATAAAAGACTATGTGCCTGATGAGAATGATATTTTAAAACGCCTACTTTTGAAATGCGTGATTTTTGGCGTGGATTTAAATCCATTTAGCATAGAGCTTACCAAGCTTAGCCTTTGGATTGATAGCTTTATTTTTGGCACGCCGCTAAGTTTTATCGAGCATCATATAAAGCAAGGAAATGCACTCATTGGCACGAGCATCGCTGAGTTTAGGCAATATTTTGAAGCGATCTTAAAAAAGGATTCTAGTCTTTTTGTAAATAATTTTTTGGATATTTTTGGCGAATTTTCTGATGTCTTTACGCTGCTAGATTCTATCACAGATACCACGCACGAGGATGTTTTAGAATCAAAGCGCATCTATAGCGAACAGATAAAACCAAAGCTTGATGACCTAAATATGTATCTAAATTTTATCACTACCAAAAGCTTTTGTGATGCGCAAGAGTTGCAGATTTTAAAATCTGGCGAAGTGTCTATAAATGAGATTCTAAACAAAGAAAAATACAAAGATTTGCAAGAAATCATCTCAAAATATACCAAAAGATTTAATTTTTTTAATTATGAAATAGAATTTCCAGAAATCACAGCAGGTTCAAATTTTGTGGGCTTTCAGGCAGTCGTTGGCAATCCACCTTGGGATAAAACAAAGTTTAGCGATAGCGACTTTTTCCCACAATATCGCAGCAACTATCGCACAATGAGCAATTCGCAAAAGGCAGAGCTAAAGACAAATCTTTTGGCTAAACCCTACATAGCAAAAAACTATAGTGAGCAAAAAGAGTTTATCCAAAGCGCAAATAACTACTACAAAGCCAGCTATCCGCTAAATGAAGGCAGCGGCGATGGCAATCTATTTCGCTTTTTTGTCGAGCGCAATCTGGCTTTGCTTGCCCCAAATGCAAGCCTAAACTATGTCTTGCCAAGCGCTTTGATGCTAGAGGAAGGAAGCTTTAGGATACGCAAAGAGATTTTGGAAAATAAAAATCTTGTATATTTTTATAGCTTTGAAAATCGCGAAGGTATTTTTAGAGATGTGGATTCTCGCTATAAATTCGCCCTTATGCAAGTGATAAATGCCCCTCGCAACCCAAGAAGCAAAATAAAAACAATGTTTTATAAAACAAACCCAGCACAAGATTTGTATGACAAAGATTCTATAATCAAAACAAGCTTCAAAAGCATAAAAGCCATAAGTCCGCATCAGCTAGCATTTATGGAGGTTAGAAGCAGGTTTGACTTAGAAATATTAGAAAAATGCTATAAAGCTTATGATGCTTTGGATTTGGAGTGGCTTGATTTTAGGCGCGAACTTGATATGACAAATGATAAAGATTTATTTATAGAATCTTTTGGTGAAAATTTGTTGCCACTATATGAAGGCAAAATGATTCATCAGTTTGATGCAAAGTTTGGCACTCCTCAATATTTTTTAGACAAAAAGGCATTTGATGAGCGATTAAGAAGCAAAGAAATTTATCGAATGAAACAGGACTTGGGGCTAGATTCCAAAGAATTTGATAAATTGCTAGATAGCATTATATCATCGCAAGCCAATTCCTTGTCATTGCGAGGGAGTGGAGCGAGCGAAGCAATCCAAAAATCCAATAGTTATTGCGAGCGAAGTGAAGCAATCCACACAAAAGATTCTCTACTAGATTCCATAATCGCCTATGATAGAGAGTTTTTTAGACTAGGTTTTAGGGCAATTGCAAGCGATACAAATGAACGCACGCTTATATTTTCACTTTTACCAAAGGATTGCGGTGTAGGAAATAGTATATGGAGTAACACAACAAAAATCTATGTGATAAATAACTCTAAAATATCCACCAAAACCATAGGCAACTTAAAACTTTTATTTGCACTTGGAATGTTTAATTCAATTATGCTAGATTTTATCGCAAGAGCAATGATACAAATAAATGTAAATAAAACCTACCTAGAGAGAATTCCGCTCCCACAACCAAGCGATGAGGAAATTTTAGCTAATCCACTTTATAAAGAACTAGCCCTAAACGCCTTAAAACTTCAGCTTTATAATGACAAAGCAGGAAATTTCAAAGAATTAGCAGATGAATTTAAAATAAGCAAAAATCAAATCCCAAGCACCCAAAAACTCTACGATACGCTAAAAGCAAAAAATGATATTTTAATCGCAAAAGAAATCTACAAGCTAGAAAAAAGCGAATTTATCTATATGCTAACAACTTTCAAAGTCCTAAACACAAAACAACCCGGCTTCATAGCCTTACTTGAATCTTTGTGGGAGGAGTAAAAGTGAAATTTAATTTGACAATAATCTTTAAGGAGAAAAGTAATGGGACTAAAAAATAAGAGTAAAGAGGACTCAGGTGTTTTGCTGGAGCAATATAAACTAGCTGTAACCATGGCAGATAAAGTAAGTGATAGAAGAGGAATTACAAACAACTTTTTTATTGCACTAAATTCTGCTATTGCTTCTGTAGGGAGTCTTACGAAAGAATATGTTTTAATTTTTATTGTTGGAATCCTCTTTTGTTTCTTGTGGCTTTCTATTCTAAAAAGTTACAAAAGACTCAATAAAGTTAAATTTGATATCATAAACAAACTAGAAAACGATTTGCCTATTAATTTAATGCAGCATGAATGGAAATTATTAAATAAAAACAATCATGAGATATTTTCCTATTATGAATCGTATATACCAATAATTTTTATTTTAGTTTATGTATCATGTATCATAATTAAATATTTACCTTGCATAAAATTATTCATTGAATGCTTGAAAAAAGCTTCTAGCATTCAATGATTGCATCTACAATGGATTTCTTTTGCCAACTAACGATGTGAGTCGCATTTTCTTTTACCATTGCCGAGGTTTTTTGGCTACCCCATTTTTCAACGGCTATGATTTTTTTATTGTATTTTTTTGCCATTTCTATTTCTTTATTTATCCACTTACTATAGTTAGCATATAGTCCTGCTAATATCAAAACGCATGAACATGATTTTATCTTTTTTTCAATAGCTTCATACAATTCTCTATCACTTCCTGTTGTATGAATTGGATCATTTTTGGGAACTGAGTAATCCTGCCATCTTAAACTAGAATTATTCAACAAGTTGGTTAGACCTTCATATTCATTGTGATATGCCCAAGAATGGCTTATAAAGATGTAATATGTTTGATTCATTTTCTTTCCTTTAATTTTTTTTAAGATTATAGCATAGATGCTGTAAACAAGCAGGTCATAATATATCGTAAATCTTGGGTGCTAAATATCAAAAAACAATGTGAAGAACAAAATGTTACTTTTTTCTTTAAACAATGGGGAACATGGGGAAGCGATGGCATAAAACGCAATAAAAAAGAAAATGGTGCGCTTTTAGGTGGTAAAATATATCGAGATTATCCCAAAGTTTGGCAAAACATTCAAAATTGCCACTAGTTTTATCGCGCGCGTTTGGCTTGGTGTAAATTTGGCGCAAATAATATTGATTTAGCTGCTCCAACTACTTCACGATAAAATAGAGGCTTGCCGCATCGGTCTAGATTTTGGATTCTAGGTTATTGCTGCATAGCGGCACGCGCTAGCAGCGCCAAGCACTCCATTCCTCGCCACGCACTTTCACACCCCGCCACGCGTCCTTTTTACTTTGAAATCAAAACTCTGCAAGAAATTCCGCGCGCGCTTAGTTTTTGGATTGGCAAAAAACTCGCTAGGCGTGTCCTCCTGCGCGATTTTCCCCATATCCACAAACACTATCCTATCGCTCACCGCCTTGGCAAACCCCATCTCATGCGTCACGATTATCATCGTCATCCCCTCATCCGCAAGCTCGAGCATCACATCCAGCACCTCGCGCACCATCTCCGGGTCAAGCGACGCCGTCACCTCATCAAAAAGCATCATTTTTGGATTCATACACAGCGCACGCACGATAGCCACGCGCTGCTTTTGCCCGCCGCTTAGCTCTTTTGGATAGGCTTTGATTTTGGATTCTAGCCCCACGCGTTTGAGCCATGCGTGCGCCTCCTCTTGCGCCTCTTTGCGCGCGCGTTTTTGCACTTTTAGCGGTCCTAGCAGGATGTTTTCCTCGATATTTAGATGCGGGAAAAGCTCATAGTTTTGAAACACCATCCCTATCTGCTCGCGCACCTTGCGCCACTTGGTTTTTGGCGTGTTTATCTGCGCGCCTTCTAGGTATATAGCGCCCTTTTGCGTCTCTTCAAGCCCATTTATGCAGCGCAAAAGCGTGGATTTACCACAGCCGCTAGGTCCTAGGAGGGTTAGCACCTCGCCCTTTTTTACCGACAGATTGATATCATCTAGCACGAGATGCGCGCCATAGTATTTGTAGAGATGCTCGATTTTTAGCACTTCTTTTGTTGATGCATTTTGTGCCGATGCCTTTTGCGTCGATGTCTTTTGTGATGACGCATTTTGTGATGCCTTTTGCGATGCTTCTTTTGATATTTCTTGCATGGATTCTCCTTAAGATTTAGCCTTTCAGCTCTGAGTCCCAGCGCCGCTCTAGCGCCCTAGAGAGCCTGCTTAGCGGATAGCACATCGCAAAATACGCCAAAAGTATCACTCCATATATCACAAAAGGCGCGCTTTCTAGCTGGCGATTTGCCTCGATGATCTGCCGCCCCACTTGCAAAATATCCGCGATACCGATAAAAAGCAAAAGCGAAGTCGTCTTTATCATGCGGGTGAAAAGGTTTATAAGCCCCGGGATCAGCCGCTTGCTAGCAAGCGGTAGCACGACAAATGCCTGCACTTGCAGCCACCCAAGCCCCAGGCTAAATGCCGCATCTTTCTGATGCTGATGTATCCCGCTAAGCGCGCCGCGCACGAGGTCTGCCATCTCCGCCCCGCCCCAAATGCTAAACACCAAAACCGCCACAAACACATTAGAAATGCTGATATCAAGCAACTGCGGCAAGCCAAAATAGCACACATAAAGCAGCGCCAAAATAGGAATGATACGCACAGATTCTAGATACACCTTACACAGCGCGCGCAGCACCCAGAATCTAGCACTCATCATCACACCGACAATGAGCCCGATGAAAATCGAGCAGGCGATACACAAAAGCGCGATGCCAAAGCTAACGCCTAGCCCTTGCAGCAGTCGCCAGAGATTTGCGCCTTCAAAAAGTGTTAGCGTAGTCATTGTGTGCCTTTATTTTGTGGTTTTTTAGATTCTCGCGTTAGAATCCAGCCCCTAAATCCGCTTTTTCAAATGCGACTCTACCGCCCCAAACACCAGCGATATCGGCAGTAAAATCACCAGATATATCGCTATTAGCATGATGAGCGCCTCATAAGTTTTGCCATAGAGATCAATGATATCTTTGCTCACATACAGCACATCGCCAAGTGCGAGCACGCCGACTATAGAGGTTTCTTTGATGAGGAAAATGACATTCGCACTCAAAGCCGGCATCGCCACGCCAAGCGCCTGCGGGGCGCGCACGAAGCATATCACGCCAAAGCGCGAGAGCCCGATGCTGAGCGCGGATTCTACTTGCGATCTGCTGACACTCTCAAGCCCCGCGCGAAACGCCTCGCACATATACCCGCCGCCAAGAAACGCAAGCCCGACCACCGCGCAGCTGAAGGCATCAAGCTTTATGCCAATTTTTGGCAGGGCGAAATAGAGAAAAAAGAGCTGGATAAGCAAGGGTGTGTTGCGCGAAAGCTCGACATAGCCGCTGATGACAAGGCGCAGTGCGCGCAAAAATGCGCTCATCAAAGGCGTATGCGCGCGCGTAGCAGGTGCAGAATCTATACTAGCGCTTTTGTGGATATCTTTTGTCTCTACCAGCACCACCGCGCAAATCGCGCCGATGATGACGCTTAGTGCAATGCCAAGCGCTGAAATCTGCAGCGTCAGCCACAGCGCGCCTTTGAAAAGATAAAAATGAGAAATGATAAAATCCCAATCAATCATATATACTCCAAAATTTATACTCCAAAATCCGCGAGGGTTTTTAGAGATTTTGCGAGAATCTAGGCAGAATCTAGCGCCAAATCCCCCATCAAACTCGCGCCAAAAGTGGCAAAATAAAAGCGCCATTATAGCCAAACTACCAAAATCCGCGCTATATTTCACACGCGCAAATGCTATAATACGCGCCAGATTCACGCACAAAACAATCATATCATTATCATATAAGGAGAATTTATGAAAAAAGCCAACCCTTTGGATTCCGCACCCGCCTTGGATTCCACGCCCCCTTTAGATTCTGCCCTAGCGCACGCAAATCCCGCGTATAATGTAGCCCACAGCCAAGCGCGCATCGCCAAATCAAAGCATTTCATCGATGGTAAAGCGCGCAATATCGAGCCTACCACGCTAGAGACGCCTATACAAAGCATCGCCAAAAATATGACAAAATTTGACAGCGCGCCCAAAAGCCAAAAAACACAGAATCCAAAGGCGCAGAATCTAAGCTTGCAAAATCCATTTTGGCAAGATCAGATTCTGCACACTCCAGCCGCGCACGCCCCAGCCACATCCGCGCCAAAACCCGCGCAAAACTCACCACTACAAAACCCCCAATCTCCACAAACCCCGCCACTTCTGCAAATCCCACCAGAATCCATATCGCTAGAATCCGCGCCCAAATCCAAAGCCCGCGTGTTTTATGAGATCCTAGGCATGCGACATCGCGACATCATCATCCCCAGCGTCAAAACCGATTTGCGCGCGTTTGTGCCAGAGCGCGATTCTTTCGTGTGGTTTGGGCACTCATCGCTACTTTTTTGTATAGGCGGCAAGACTATCGCGATAGACCCGGTGCTCGATGGCTCCGCCGCGCCGCTGCCTTTCATCATCAAGCCCTTCAAGGGTGCGGACATCTACAGCTCGCGCAACCTGCCCGATATCGATTACCTCATCATCACACACAACCACTACGACCACCTAAGCAAAAAAAGCATCAAACTCCTAGCGCGCCGCGTGGGGCTGGCTATCGTGCCACTAGGCGTGGGAAAATATCTGCAAAAATGGGGGATAGAACCTAGCAGGATTTTTGAGCTGGACTGGGGCGAGGATATGGCGCTAAATGAGGCGCTTCGCGTGTATTGCCTGCCGGCTAGGCATTTTTCTGGGCGCAAAATGGTGGATATGAATGCGAGCCTTTGGGCGTCTTTTGTGCTGGAGTGCGGGGGTGAGGAGTCTGAAAGTGTAGAATCTGCGAAAGTGGATTCTATGGGCTTAGATTCTGGCGGCGTGGATTCTGATAGCTTCAAAACCCCTCACAAAACGCATATCAAGCGCATATTTTTAAGCGGCGATGGCGGGTATGGCTCGCATTTTGCAGAGATTGGCGCGCGGTTTGGGCGGATAGATATGGCGTTTTTGGAAAATGGGCAGTATAACAAGGACTGGGCACAGGTGCATAGCTTCCCCAATGAGTGCCTGCAGGCTGCCAAAGACCTGCACGCGCGCGCGATGATGCCTATACACAACTGCAAATTTCAGCTTTCATTTCATAAATGGTATGAGCCGCTGGAGTGCATCGCTAGGTTGTATGAGCGTTATCGTGATGAGCTTTCTTTTGCGCTTGTCACGCCGATGATTGGCGAGATAGCGCCGCTTTGGCAGGATTTTGGCGTGCAAAATTTTGGCGCACCGGATTGCGATATGCTAGACTGCGATGTTTTAGATTCTGCGCGCGCGAATTCTGCTATACAGACAAACAACTTGCGGACAAGCACCACGCAAACAAACGCATGGCGGCGCACGCAAAAAACCAAGCAGGATTCTAGACAAGATACCAACCCAGAATCCACGCCAAAATCCACCAACTAGAATCCACATGTCAAACACCTCGCAAGCCCGCTCGCTGCTTCTAGGACACGCGCTAGCGATTTTTACGATTTTTGTGTGGGGTGGCACTTTTAGCGCGACGAAGATTTTGCTGCAAGACTTCGCTGCGGCCGAGATTTTGCTTTTGCGCTTTTTTATAGCTTTTATATTTTTGTGCGTGCTTTGCTATGCGCTCCATATCCGCGCGCTCGCGTGGCAGGGGCTTGGCAGAGAGTGGCTATTTATGGGTGCTGGGCTTAGCGGGGCGTGCTTGTATTTTTTGGTGGAAAATATCGCGCTATCGCACACAAGCGCGGCAAATGCTTCGATTTTGGTGTCTATCAGCCCGATTTTTACCGCGATTTTATGCTTTTTGCTCTATGGCAAGCGGCTAAAAAGGCTTTTTGTGCTTGGCTTTGTGCTGGCAGTCGCTGGGATTTTTCTAGTAGTGCAAAGTGGCGGCTTGGCGTTTAGCGTGTCGCTTTTTGGCGATATGCTTTGCGTGCTGGCGGGACTTATTTGGTCGATTTACACTATCATTTTGCAGCGGATTTTTGCCCTCTGTCGCGGCGTCTCGCACCTTGCTATCACACGCAAGATATTTTTGTATGGCGTGATTTTTACGCTGCCTTTTGGGCTAGGCTCTGCTGATTTTAGCGATTTGTCGCGCTTTTTTTGAGGTGCGATATTTGGCGCTTTTGGCGTTTCTGGGGCTTGTGGCAAGCGCGCTTTGCTATCTGTCGTGGAATGCGAGTCTAAAGCGGCTTGGCATCATCAAAGCAAGCGCGTATATCTATGCCATACCTGTGGTTGGCGTGCTGATAGCTACCATCTGGCTTGGCGAGAATCTAAGCGCGCAGATGATCCTAGGCGGCGCACTGGTGCTGCTAGGGCTTTTTCTAAGTCAAAAATAGCCAAACATAAATCAAAGGTGGCAAACAAGTGGCGGGCAAAACGCCAGAATCCTAAGCGCTTTTTAACGACTTTTGGGCTAGTATCGCGCGCAATACCACACTACAATAAAGGAATGCTATGAAAATGCTAAATTTTGCCTGCGGAAGCAGGATAGCGCAGGGCTGGGAAAATATAGATTTTAGCCCTATGGATAATCGAGTCAAAAAGGTAAATCTGCTAAAGCGCCTGCCTTATGATGACAATCATTTTGATGTGGCTTATAGCAGCCATTTTTTGGAGCATTTGACACCGCGCAATGCAGAATCTATCCTAAAAGAAATCAGCCGCGTTTTGAAGCCGGGCGGGATTTTGCGCGTGGTTGTGCCGGATTTGGAAAATATGTGCGAGGGCTACTTGCAAGCTTTGGGCGCGCTAAAGGCTAGCAAAGCCATAAAAGCTAGAAAAGCAGAATCCAGTGATTTTGCTGCAAATATCGGGGGGGGGGGGCAACCTGCCAGAATCTAGGACGCTAGAATCTAAAACGCTAAATTTTAAAGCATCAGATTCTAAGATGCTAGAATCCAAAGTGCCAGAATCTAAAACATTGTCGCCTAAAATAGATTCTGGTGTTTTGGATTTCAAAGATTGCGAAAAGCGCTATGATTGGATGATGATAGAGATATTTGACCAAATGGTGCGGATGAAAAGCGGCGGGGAGATGCTTGAGTGCTTCGAGCGCACAAGGGAGGACAAAGATGTGGCGCTAGCGGCGTATATACAAGAGCGCGTGGGGGAAAATGTGCTAGCAGATGGGGCTTGTGCCGGGAAAAGTGGCGCTTCAAAAATCGCCAAACTAAAATCAAAGCTAGCAAAACTAAGCGCGGATAAAATCGCCAACAAAATCCTATCTCTCTATCTAAAAGCCCTGCGCGCGATGATTCCAAAAACTTTGCGCGATGAGATTTTTATAAACACAAGTATTGGTGAGCGGCACAAATGGGCTTATGATAGCTTCTCGATGTCGCGATTGCTTGGTAAAGCGGGGTATAAAAATATCAAAATCCTAGATTTTAAAACCTCTGATATCACAGACTTTAATCAATATTTGCTAGATATCAACCAAGATGGCAGCGCGTATAAAGGCTGCTCGAGCCTCTATGTGGAGTGCGTGAAGTAGGCAAATAAAAGCGGATAGATATAAGGCGATAGGCAAAATGATAGGCATAAAAGGGTGATTTGGCTAGCTGTGATAAATTTCAAAAATCTGTTGCAGATTTTAGGCCTTGCAAAGCTCTTGCGTGATTTTATCGATTTCTGCTTTTAGCTTGTCTTTGTCTATCTCTTCTTTTTTATCCACATATTTATAAATCATCTCGCCTTTTATCACAAAAAGCTTTATCCCTACTTTATCCAGAATCTGCTTTTTTATATCATCATTGTTGCGCACGGATTTTTTATGCTCTTCACTTGGATTATCGACACCATAATGCCCGCTGCCATAAAACTCCACTACAGCGACTGGCGCGAGAGTGTTTTTCTCATTTTTAAAATCTCTTCTTGCTAGCAAAAAATCCACATAAAAGCCCGCATAAGTTTTCCACACCTCATCATCTTTTGGATTTTTGATAAAAGCCTTCATCGCCACTTGTGGCAGGATACTAAAACTATTTTGCAGTGATTTTTCAAAAATAAGTGCTTTAAATATTTCTATTTCTTGAAGATTGAGCGGATTTTTTGCCTCAAGTTTTGCATTTGATATGAGATCTATTTTTTCGCCAAAACTTAGACTTTTGCCCTTTTGGGCTTGCCATGGTTTTTGGTAGCGCGCAGATTTTGGATAAAAAATCTGATAAAAAATGCGCCTAAGCCGCTGCAAAATAATAAAACCAGCAAGAATGCAAGCAAGCGCGATTAATACAGAAATAAAATCATTGAAATTTGGCATTTATGTCCTTTTGTTGTGTGCTAGATTCTAGCCTTGTGACAATATAAGCTTGGGTTTTGTATTGTAAAAATATGCAAGTAAAAATAAAACACTGGCGACCCCTGAAAGATTCGAACTTCCGTAACTGCCTAGAAAGGGCAGTATCCTTGACCGCTAGATGAAGGGGTCATCGCCCCTGCTATTGGATTTCGACAGGGGTAGGGTTTTCTTTGAAGATGTTGGCGATTTCTTCGCGGTTTGGCGCTTGTGGTCGGCTGGCGTATGGACCTATGAGGTAGCGCGTGGTGGGGATATTGTCGATTTTGGTGTGCTGGATGCGATAGGGGTATTTTTTGATAAGCGCCATAAATTCGGCGTTTGGCTCTTTTTCAAACGCGCCCACTTGCCAATAAAATCCTTGCGTAGGCGCAGAACCATTTCTCGCGGTGGTTTGCGCGCTAGAAGTGCTGGCGGGTGCTGGCGCTTGAGTGGATGCGCTTTGAGCGGGCGTATTTTGAGCTGGTGCGTGGGCTTGTGCTAGTTTGCCAGAATCCTTTGCGGAATCTTTGCTAGAATCCGCTTTTGGCGCTGGTTTTGCTGGCTCTTTGGCAGAATCTTTTGCTGTGCTTTGAGCGGGCGCGCTTGGCTTGGCAGGCTCTTTAGCTGCTGGTTTAGAATCTATTTTGGAATCCGGTTTAGATTCTGCTTTTGGTGTGCTTTTGGCTGGTTCTTTTGCGCTATCTTTGGTTGCAGCTGGCGCGCTTGGTTTGGCGGGCTCTTTGGCAGTTTGTGCTGGCTTTTGTGGCTCGGATTTTATGCTATCTTCTATAGCCTTTAGCGCATCATCTATGCTATTGCCAGCATTTGCGCTATTTATGTCATCTTGTAGCCCAAAGCCATTATTTGCATCATTTGCGCCATCATTTTCTAGCCCAAATCCCAAATCCTGCGGCTGCAGCGGCGTATTGGCAAAATCTAGCGAGCCAAAGTCATTTGAGCTAGGGTTGTTGCCCATGCCAAAATCATCGCCAAAATCCTTCGTGGCTGGCTTCATGATATCAGTATCTACGATGCTGCTAGGCTTTGCTACTTTCTCTTCTTTGGAGCCTAGTAGCTTCCACATACCAAACGCCACCACCGCGATGATGACAATCGATGCGATGACGATAAGCACGGCTTTTTTGCCATTGGATGATTGTTTGGTGTTGCCAAGCAGAATCTCGCTCAACTCTTTTCTATCTTCTGTCATAAATTCTCCTTGCTTTTGTCATAAACTCTTTTGCTACATATGCTTCGCCCAAGAAGCCCCGCGCTCTTTTGCAAAAATCTCATAAGGAAGCGCCAATATATTAAACTCTCTAGGTAAATCATTGGTAGGAAATACGCGCCACTCTAGCGGCGTTTTCTGCGCTAGCTTCATGGATAGGATTTTGGCTAGTCGCTGCCCTTCACCAAGGTCAGTATGCCCTTTATGCACATAAAGATGCAGGTGTCCGGGCGTTTTGGTGGTGTAGGCGGTGAAGTTGATAAAGCCCTCATTGCGCAGCAAAAGCTGGGCTTTTTGGTAGAATCTATCCGGACTTCTGCCATTATAATCAAACACTAGATTCTCCACTTTATCGCCGGGCAGTATGAGGCTGTGCGCGACGGTTATACGTTTGGCGAAGTGGTCGCGTATGATAGGGCTTGTGAGCGGGCTATTCACCCTCTCAAATTTATCAAAAAGCAGCCTCGCATTGTAATGCACCTTCTGACCGATGCCATCCACCTTCTTATAGTAGAAGGAGGTGTGCATTGTGATAAGCTTCAAATCCATTTCTGTCATATTGTGTCCTTAAAAAATGGGCTTGTTATAGACGACAAACCCCTTGTTGAGCTCTTTTATCTCTGCTTTGATGGCTTCTTGAAGTTTTGTATCGCTAATATTATCCAAAATATCCGTGATTTTCTCCGCTATCCATGCAAATTCTGCTTCTTTCATCCCGCGCGCGGTGAGTGCTGGCGAGCCGATGCGGATTCCGCTAGTGACAAAAGGGCTGCGCGTTTCGCCGGGCACGGTGTTTTTATTTACCGTGATGCCAGCGTTTCCGAGTGCCAAATCAGCATCTTTGCCGCTAAAATCTTTTTGCAAAAAGCTCATCAAAATGAGGTGATTATCTGTCCCGCCGCTTACGAGGTCATATCCGCGAGAGACGAGCACTTCTGCCATTTTTTTGATGTTTGATTTCACTTGCTTGGCGTAAGTTTTCCACTCTGGCTTGAGATTTTCTCTAAATCCTACCGCTTTTGCTGCGATGATATTCATAAGCGGTCCGCCTTGAAGTCCGGGGAATACGCTTTTGTCGATTTTGGCGGCGTATTCTTCATTGTTTGTGAGGATAAGCCCGCCGCGTGGTCCGCGCAAAGTCTTGTGCGTGGTGGAGGTTACCACATCGCAATGTGGGAATGGGTTTGGGTATTCGCCAGCGACGACAAGCCCCGCGACATGCGCGACATCTGCCATAAGTATCGCGCCCACCTCATCAGCTATCGCGCGGAATCTCGCGAAATCAAGCTCCCTCGTATAAGCCGAGAATCCACAAACAATCATCTTTGGCTTCACGATTAGCGCTGTTTGGCGCAATTTATCATAATCGATGCGCCCATCAAGCTCCACACCATAGAAAAAGCTTTGGTATATTTGCCCGGTTTGGCTGACTTTGGCGCCATGCGTCAAATGCCCGCCATGACTCAAATCCATCCCCAAAATCTTATCATAAGGCTTAAGCAGTGCATTATACACCGCGCCATTTGCTTGGCTACCAGAATGCGGCTGCACATTGGCAAACTTGCAGCCAAAAAGCTTTTTGGCGCGCTCTATCGCGATAGATTCTATCTTATCGACAAACTCGCAGCCTCCATAATAGCGCTTGCCCGGATATCCTTCAGCGTATTTGTTGGTAAGCACGCTACCCATAGCCTCCATGACTGCTGGGAATGTGTAGTTTTCACTAGCGATCATTTCTAGGTGCTCGTTTTGGCGGACGAGCTCGCACTCGATGAGGTCATAAATTTCTTTGTCGATTTGCTCGATGAGGTAAGACATGGATTCTCCTTTTTGTTTGGTTGGGTGGATTCTAGTGGCTTATTCCTTGGCGCTAGAGTCGCTATTTAGCGGCTTCATCGCTGGGAACAAAATCACATCTTTTATCGTTTTGGCGTTTGTAAGCAGCATCACAAGCCTATCGATACCTATGCCCTGCCCAGCAGTCGGCGGCATACCATAGCCTAGCGCACTTACAAAATCCTCATCCATATACTGCGCCTCTTCATCGCCGGCGTCTTTTTGGCGCACTTGCGCTAGGAAGCGCTCGTATTGATCGAGCGGATCGTTTAGCTCGCTAAAGCCATTGGCGATTTCTTTGCCGCCGATAAAAAGCTCAAATCTATCAGCGATATCTGGATTCTCATCGTTGCGGCGCGCAAGCGGGCTTATCTCGATAGGATAATGCGTGATAAAAGTGGGATTTATAAGTTTAGATTCTACAAACTCGCTAAATGCCTCATCTTGCAGCTTGCCATAATTGGCGTTTGGCTCAAGTCTCACGCCTTTAGATTCTAGGTATTGGCGAAGTTTTGCAGGGTCGCTTATGATTTCTTGTGCGATGCCGCCGATGCGCTCTAGGCTTTCTTGATAGCTCATAGTTTGCCATTTGGTGAAGTCGATGGTGTTTTGGGTGTTTTGGCTTTGGGCGCTGGCGGTGTTTATGGTGTCATCTGCGCCATCGCTCGCGCTTGTATCATCGCTATCATCCGCTTCGCCAAAAGGCAGAATCTTAGGAAGCCCAAGATTCTCTAGCAGATAGTCAAAAAACTCTTTGGTAAGCGCTATCAAATCCTCATAAGTATGATACGCCCAATAAAACTCTATCATCGAAAACTCGGGATTGTGCGAGTGATCCATGCCCTCATTGCGGAAGTTGCGATTTAGCTCAAACACCGCTTCAAAACCGCCCACAATAAGGCGCTTGAGATACAGCTCTGGCGCGATTCTTAGGTATCTATCTACGCCTAGCGCATTATGATGCGTGATAAATGGCTTGGCATTCGCGCCGCCCGGGATTGGATGCAGCATAGGCGTCTCTACTTCTAGGAAGCCCTTTTGCTCGAAAAATCTACGCACGCAAGAGACGACTTTGCTCCTTAGCACGAAGGTTTCGCGCACTTTTGGATTCATGATGAGATCGACATAGCGCTGTCTGTAGCGCAGCTCGACATCGGTTAGCCCATGAAACTTCTCTGGCAGGGGGATTATCGACTTTGTGAGTATGGCAAGGCTGGCGGCATGGATGCTTAGCTCGCCTGTTTTGGTGACAAATGCAAAGCCTTGTATATGCACGATATCGCCTACTTCTAGCAGTTTTTTCGCCACTTCCCAAGTCGCATCGCCCAGATCGTTTTTTGACAGATAGGCTTGCAAAATCCCGCTTTCATCCTCGATTTTGACAAAGCAGGCTTTACCCATGAGGCGCATAAATTTGACGCGCCCGACTATGGATTCTAAGGGCTTTTGGGATTCTATGGGTTTGGTAGATTCTAGGGGTTTAGCAGAATCCGCAGAATCCGCCGCGCTAGCCACATTAGTCCCGCTAGCCACGCCACTAGATTCTGCCACTTCTTTTAGTGATTTCAGCGCTTTATATTTTTCTAGAAACTCGCTATTTGTTATCGTTCTTTTTAGCCCGTTGCGATAAGGATTCAGCCCCATATCGCGCAGATTCTGCGCTTTTTGGATGCGTTGTGCGATATAGGTATTTTCAAATATTCCCATCTGCCAAATCCCTTATTTATTGTCGCCAGTCAGCGAAGCCGCAGAATCTTGCGTGGTTTTTTTGACCTGCTCTAGCCCTTCTTGGATACTCTTGGCAGTCGTCTTGCCTTCTGTGATATCGCCTAGATTCTGCAGCGTCTCATCCACCACCGGGAAGCGCATGATAGAATCCGCGACTTTTATCATATTCACATACATTTGGCTATTTTCTTGCGCTTTTTTGGCGAAATTTTCTTTGACGAAATTGATATGAGAAATCGCATAGGCAATGAAGCTAAACACAAAAAACACCTTGATAGAGGAGAACACAAATCCAAGCGCTTTGTTGATAAAATCTAGCCCAGAGAACTGCAACTTTTTAGCCAAAATAATGCCAATCAGCACAAAAATCAGCCAGCACACCAAAAGCACGATGATAAAGCCAAGCGCGGTGTGTATGGTGTAGCTATTGAAATCATAAATGCTTTTTAGCGCGCTGCCAAAAGGCACCGCAAACACCGAGCCCAAATACACGCCAAGCAGTATCCCCGCCAAGCTACAAAACTCCGCGACAAAGCCCGATGCAAACCCGCGAAAACCTATCACAACAATAAGCACTATCAATGCAACATCTATATAATTCATACGCGCTCTTTACTCAAAATTTAGCTTAAAAAGGCTACCATTCTAGCCAAATATACATAAAATCAAGGTAAAGATTTTGAAAAAAAACAAGGCTTCAGACAGCATTACTCAAACTGCAAAAACTTCTGGTGAAACTTCTAACGAAATTGCCGGCAAAAATTCTGGCGAAAATTCTCGCGATAGCTTTGCGACACAAAGTTGCGATACAAAATCATCGCACAATGCCAAATCATTTATCGCAAAAACCCTCACGCGCAAAGTTTTTTTAAAAGATTTTTTGCATTTAGATTCCACTTCTTCTACTTCATGGCGCATTTTTGGCGCTAGACTTACCTTTGGAGCGCTGCTAGCAGTTATTTTTAGCTTGTGGGTGTATGGCTTTATTTTTCTATCGAGATTTTTTGATATAGATGCAAGTGGTGTGAGCCAAGTGTTAGCCTTGATAGCGATGAGTGTGCTGGCATTTTTGGCGATTGTTGTGTGGTTTGTGGTGCCTAGAAAAGTTGGGGCATATTTTGGCTTTTTTATGGGGATTTTTTTATTTTATTGGATAGGGCTGTCATTTAGATATACAGATTTTGTTTTTTTGATGCCGATAGTGGCGTTTAGCATAGGGATTGGCTATGCTGTTTTATTTTATTTGGCATTATTTTTTGATAGCAGAATCTATCGCATTTTTAGTTTATTGATACTTGGGGCGATGAAGCCTTTTGGCTTTGATTGGTTTGTGCCGCAAGCGTGGTTTTCTTATAGTTTTTTTGGCGTGGGGGCGTGGGATTTTATTTTTATTTTGTGCGCGGCGGCGTTGGTGGCGCCTCGTATCGAGGCTTTTGGCAGAAATAAATGTCGCGTGATTTTTGCCTCTAGCGCGCGTTTGGTGTTTGGAGTGCTTTTGCTTTGTATGGCAGCAGAGTGGAGCAAAAGCGCGTATATAGCAGAATCTAGCGCGCATTTGGATTCTGCTACACATTTGGATTCTGGCAATCTAGATTCTAGGCTAGATTCTAGCGCGCCGATATCTGCCAAAAACAGCGCAAAACCCGCCAAATCCGATGATTTTTTGCATAAAAATATTTATCTAGTCCAAAGCAATATAGACCAAGGCATAAAATGGCAAACAAACAGCGCAAAAGCGGTAAATCAAAAGGTGCTAGATGCCATAGATTCTGCTATTTTAGAATCCAAAAAAATGATTATTTTTCCAGAGACGATTTTGCCCTATATTTTAAATGAAAATGCCCCATTCCAGCAAAATATGATGCGCGAGCTTCAAGCGCGCTCACATCGCATTGCCATCGTGCTTGGCGCGCTTAGTGCTAGCGATCCGGATGATTTTTATTCTATGGTGTTAAATTCTTCTTATGTGTTTAATAATGGCGAGATAACTATTTTAAATAAAGTCGTTTTGGCGCCCTTTGGCGAGCGCATCCCGCTGCCAGATTTTATCGCAAAGCCTCTGTATAAAGCGTTTTTTGACATAGAAGATGGGCTTGGCAATGCGAGCGAGCCGCAGGATTTTGTGGCACTTGGCAAAGTGTGGCGCAACGCGATTTGCTATGAGGGCACGAGCGAGGCGCTTTATGAAAAAATAGGCAAATATATGGTGATGATTAGCAATAATGGCTGGTTTGACCCAAGCATCGAGCCCTATATGCAGCGCATACTGCTAAAATACCGCGCGAGGGCGCATCGCACCACCATTTTGCACGCTGCGAACAAATCAGATTCTGGTATCATCTCGCCGCTTATTTTTGGCGATGATTTGAGCGAGCGCGTGCGATACAGGCTGGATTCTCCGCATTCTGCGCCTGCCACTCAAGAAATCTTGCAAGAGGCGCAAGAGGCGCAGCAAAATAATTGGCAAGAGGCGCAAGAAATCTAGCGCGCAATCCACACAAAGGCAAATCATGCTACTTCAAGCAAATGATATTTCTCATAGTTTTGACACACTGCTTTATGAGGGCGTAAATCTAGCGCTAAATCGCGCAGAATCTATCGCGATCCTTGGCGTGTCTGGCTCTGGCAAATCCACCCTGCTAGCAAATCTCTCCACTTTGCTAGCGCCAAAAAGCGGGCGCGTGGGGATTCTCGAGCATAGCGACATATATGCGCTAAAAAGTGCCGAGCGGCTTAGGCTGCTGCGCTATGAAATCGGCGTGATTTTTCAGGCGCATTATCTTTTTCGCGGATTTAGCACGATAGAAAATCTGCAAGTAGGCTCGATACTAGCCAAAGAGCGGCTTGATATGGCGCTGCTTGAGAGCCTTGGCATCGCACACACGCTAGCCCAAAGTAGCGCAGATCTTAGCGGCGGGCAGCAGCAGCGTCTCTCTATCGCGCGCGTGCTACTAAAAAAGCCGCGCATTATCTTTGCCGATGAACCCACGGGTAATCTAGATAAAACCACCGCACATAGCGTGATGGATGCCATCACTGGCTATTTGCGCGCCAATGCCGCCGGGCTCATCATCGCTACACATGATGAAGAAATCGCCAACAAATGCGACAAAATATACAGAATCCACAAGCAAGGACTAGAATCTATAAAGTAGCTTAAGGTTAAGGCGCGTTTATAAAATTTGCGCTGGTATTAGATTCTGGTTGCAATCGCAGTTTTTATAATTTTATTTTTTATATTTTATTTTTGCGATTATTTTGTATTTTGCTTTACGATTTTGTTTTGCGATTTTGTCTCGCCTATATTTTTCTCTTATAATTTTCTCTTGCGATTTTATTTTGCAATTTTATTTTGGTTAATGTATCTTGCAATTTTTGGCTTGATATTTTATGTTTTTATTTTGGATTATCGCTAGATTTTGCGCTGTCATCCAAACTAGATTCTGCTATCAAACCAGAATCCAAAGCCGCGCCAGATTCTGCACCCGCGCCAGCCTCCACACTTTCCACACCGGCATCCACTTGCAGCGGGATATTTTGCATACTATTTTCATCGGTAGGATCAGCCAGCGAAGCGTTGTTTGCCAGCAGCAGATTCTCGTATTTCACGATGCAGTTTGCAGCATTTACGATTTCTTTTAGCGCTTCAGTGCTGAAGGCGATGTCATTTAGCAGCGAAGTAGCCTGCGCGGAGGTGATTTTGCGCGATTTGATGAGCTCTTGGATGGTATAGATTGATTTAGAATTTATCGTTTTGAGATCTTTTTTGATATGCTTGATGCCCTCTTGTATATTTTCACCCGCCATGCGCTGCGCGGCGATGTTTTGCGCGCGGTTTGGCTTATGCGCCCTCGTGGCATCAAACGCCGCTAGATTCTCATCTTGCAGGATTTTTAGATCATATATCGTTTGTGCGAGAAGCACGCGGATATTGGTGTATTCTTGCTGCAAAGTTTTGTTGGTAGCGGCGGAGTTTTTGATGATGTTTGGCTTGATTATTTTTAGATTTTTTGTCGCTTCTACGAGGTTGCGCGAGGCTTTTTGCAGATTGGCAATCTCTGCGCAAAACGATTTGTCATCATCATAGCTAGTGCGCAGATGTGTAGAAAAATCAATTATTGCATTAAAAATATTTTTTATTTTTTTCTCATAGAGATTTTCTAGCTCATCGGCGTTTATTTTTAGCCGCTTTGGCGAGTCGAAAAACTTCTCATCTAGCCTAGATTCTAACAATTCCTGCTTGCTCGCACCAATAACCGCGCCTAGGATGAAAATAGTATTATCAAAAAGGTGCAAAACCTCTTTTTGCAGGCATTCTTTGGCGGTATTTGGGTAAGGAATGAGATCGAAATCTATATATCGCGCATAGTCAGAGTCGTCTTTGGAAGTCGTGATAAACGAGCACAAAAAGTGCTCAAAAAGCGGGATAAAAGGCGTCATCATCGCCACAGCGATGACATTGTAAGTCGTGTGAAAAAGCGCGATTTTTAGCGCATAATCGCTCTCGCCAAAGCCAAAAAATCCCGCCAAAATATCCACCGCCTCTTTAAACCAAGGCAAAAATATAATACAAACCACCGCGATGACGAGGTTAAACAAAGTATTGCCAATAGCGAGCCTGCGCCCATCCACGCTAGAAGATATGGAGGCGATGAGTGCCGTGACCACGCCGCCTACATTTGTCCCGATGACTAATGCCAGCGCGTCATCATAAGAGATACTGCCCGTGCTAAGGGCCAAAATGATGATAGTAAGCGCGGCGAAGCTTGACTGCACGATAGAGGTTATCAAAATCCCCATACCAAAAAATATCGCAAACGCCCAGACTTTATTCGAGCTAATCGCGCTTAAATCGAAGTTTTGATAGCTTTCAAAGCCGATTTTGATATATGAAATGCCTAGGAAAAAAAACCCGATGCCTGCGAGAATGTAGCCAAGCGATTTTAGATTCTTGCTTTTGGCAAAAAGCAGCATCACACCAAGCGTGATGAGCGGCAAGCCGAGCGCGGAGACATTCATCTTCACGCCAATCCCCGCGATTATCCACCCGCTTGTCGTAGAGCCGATATTCGCGCCAAACACGATGCCAAGCGCCTGCCCTAGCCCTACCAAAGACGCCGAGAGAAAAGAAAGCGTGAGAATAGTCACAAGCGTGGAGCTTTGCATGATAGCTGTGGCACTTAGCCCAAAAAGGATAGATTTTAGCTTCGTGTCAGAAAACTTTTTTAAAATCTTTTCCAAAATCCCTCCACTAAAGCCTTTGAACCCATCCTCCAAAAACACCATGCCAAGCAGAAATATCGCAAGGCCAGAGAGGATATTTTGCGCTGTCTCGCTCTGCCCCATAAGCACCAGCCCAGCGATAGACATAACCGCCAAAAGCCCCATTTTATAATATGTATAAATCTCTGTTTTAAACCTTCTAAACATGTAATTGTCCTTTTCCTTTGGTGATTTTGGGCGATTTTTGATGACTCTTTTGACGACTCTTTGGCGATTTTGGATTTGCGCGCTAGATTTATGCCGGATTTATCCGGATTTTGCGCTGAATGCGCGCTAGATTTGCGCGCCACTTTGATGCGCTTAGCGCGCAGATTGCTTGCTACTTTGGATTCTAGCAAATCGCGCGCTTTAGATTCTGCTATCGCGACATTCCGCTACACAACATTCCACTGTGCGACCACACAACAAACTTATAAGTCTAGCAAATAAATAATTTTCTAGCAATATAAAAGCCAACTTTTTGTAAATCATCACAAATCATCGCGCTAGATTCTGCACTAGAATCTAGATTTAAGCGCCAAATCCAAATCCAAGCACTAGAATCCAAATCAAACAAAATCTATATCAATTTAAAAACCATTGCCATTTTTCTACTACAATGCGCGAAGACTTGCCAAAGCCGCGCTTAGATTCTAGCAGATTCTAGGCTATCGCCTCCAAGCGCGCCGCAGCAGTCTATCCCAATCAACCAAAAAAGGACATTTATGAAAAAATCGATAACCATCATCGGCGGCAGTGTCGCCGGACTCACAAGTGCGCTCATCCTCGCATCTGCCAAAGGCGAGAATCTAGATTTTGACATCACCATCATCGATGAGGGCAAAGGCGATTTGCGCGCCGCCGCGATATACAACGCCCCCATGTTCCCACAAGGCGCGCTCGCCAATGACATCTACGCACAAATCAAAAGCCAGATAGACTCGCTCATCAAAGTGCGCTACATCAGCGGCAAGGCAGAATCTGTAAGCGGCAGCAAAGGCGGCTTCGTCACAAAAGGCGCAGGATTTGATGAAGTCAAAAGCGATTATGTGATTTTCGCCACGGGCGCTGGGGCGTTTGACATCAAGGGATTTGAAGAGTTTGTGCGCCCTCACACGCTCATCCCGCGCCCAAACAAAGTGCGCCTAGAGTGGAGCGGGCGCCAAGAGCTCAAACCCGGCGCATATGTCGCTGGCATCGCATCTGGCGTGACTTCTATGGTGACGACAGCGATGGGAAGCGCTAGCGAGGCAGCTTGCGCGATACTAAGCGACATCGCAGGCACAGTGGCATACCACCATGACACCCCCACCTCTCGCAAATAAGCACGCTTAGAGCGCGGATTCTGCGGGTTTTGTTTTTAACCATCATTGCAATTTACAATGGGCTAGAACCACTCAACACATCCCATACTTTAACCAGCGCGCCAAGCATTGCAAAAGACACATAGGTTGATGCCTCATCTCCTATGTAGCCAGCATGGCGGGCATCATCCGTATTGGGTGCCCATACTCGCGCGTAAAGTCCAGCGCCACACAGCACGCCTGCGATGCCGGCGTAACCCATGCGCTCATTACGCACCAATGTAAAATCGCCAATGTCTTTTTGATTTTTTGAGATTTATCTCAAAAAACCTCTTTGCAAAATCACTAAAAAGCTTTTGAACTTCCTGCCTCATTGGCAAAACTATCGCTTGAATAATATTTATAGAGCAAATGATAGCTGGCGTATTTATCGAGGGCTTGCATAGTTTTATCCCCCCTAAAGTCTTTTGGCAAAAAGCTTTATGCGCAGGATTATAGCTATAACAAATACAAAATATTATCGATTTACTAGAATATGTATGGCCAAAGATGATAGAAATGCTAGAAAAAACGCTTTCCCGGTGCAAGCTAAAATGTAGGCGCTCAATGAAATGTGCTAGTGCGAGGTACAAAAATTAAATAAAGCCTAATTCTTAGAATCCAAGAAACTTTTTTGATAAGAATATTTTTATGAAACTATAAGATTTCAAAACTATGCCAAACGTATTGACTAAAATATAACACAAAAATATAAGAACTTGCCAAAGCCAATTAGCGTATTGCATAATAAATGCACAAAGAAAAAAGTAATGATATACAAATCTAAACACGCGCTAAGGCATTTTATTACAAATAGATACATAACGCGCGAGATTATGCTAAGATTTAAAGCCAAATATTTGTAATCTCGATAATATAGAAAGCGAAGTAGCGCATTTTTGCGCTTTTGGATTCTGGATTTTGCCGGTGTGATTGGCAAAATGGCGCAGGTTGGCAAAAGCGCAGAAAAGCGCGAGTTTGGCTAAATGCAGAGCAACAAGAACGCAAAATGCGGTCGCCAAACCAGAAGCACCAAACCAGAAGCACCAAATAAAGCCAAAATCGCCAAAAGCCACAAAGCCGCCAAACCCCAACATAAGGAGAGCAACATGGATTCTATAAAATCTTTCATCATATCATTTTTGCTTGTGCTGCAAAAGCCTTTCAAATGGGCGCATTTGAGCCCGGGCGTCAATAAGTTTTTCAAAATCCTAGATGTCATCATCGCCTCGATAAACAAAAACATCGCTGTTTTTGGGCTAGTCATCGGCGTGCTGATAGTCGCTGTAAATGTCGCCACGCGCTTTGTCGCGAGCTTTTATCCGGGCATCCATTCGCTCACTTGGGGCGAGGAGGTATCGACTTATTGTTTTGTGTGGAGCGCGCTATTTGGCGCGGCGTATGGATTCCGCAAGGGCGTGCATATTTCAGTGATGATACTCGTGGAGCGCTTCCCGCCCGCACTTGCCAAAGCAAGCGTGATATTTTCGCATATTTTGAGCGCTTGTTTTTTGGCGTTTATGGCGTGGGCTGGGTTTGAGGTGTGCGAGCTGTATTATGAGCTGGGGCGGTATTCGGAGGCGCTGCATGATGTGCCGCTGTGGATTTTCCTCGTGTGCTTGCCGCTATCTTTCATCGGCGCGACATATCGCGTGATAGAGAAAATCTATGAAGTCTCATGGATGCCAGCGGACAAAGTCGCCAAAGCCACGCAAGATGAGATAATCCACGACACCGCGATAAAAGAATAATCGCAAATCGAGCCAAAGTGAAGTGAAGCAAGGCAAGACAGATGCGAGAAAAATGCCAAAAAATACAAAGCGGATGCAACGCAGATACAAAGCGAACGCAAACAAGCGCTACAAACGCAACGCAATAGGCTTTAAACTTTAAGGAGCAAAAATGAGTATAGCTGTATTATTTATCGTTTTATTTGCGCTGATTCTCATCGGCGTGCCAGTGGCGGTGGCACTTGGGGTTAGCTCGCTAGTGTGTATGGTGCTTTTCACTAGTCATGATATTAGCGGCGTGCCAGATATTTTTATCTCCGCGTTCAAACCCACGCTCATGGCGATTCCTATGTTTATCCTAGCAGGCTCATTGCTTAGCAAAGGAAGTGCGGCGCAGCGCATAGTGGATTTTGCGCGCTCGCTGGTGGGGCATCTGCCCGGCGGGCTGCCAATGAGTGCGATTTTGGCTTGTATCATTTTTGCAGCAGTGAGTGGTAGCTCGCCAGCGACGGTGGTGGCTATTGGCTCGGTGATGTTTGTAGCGCTAAGAGAAGCAGGCTATCCCAAATCCTACTCTGTAGGCGCTATCACGACAGCCGGGAGTCTTGGGATATTGATACCGCCTTCAGTTGTGATGATAGTGTATGGCGTGACAGCAAGCGGGCTAAGCGATCTCAATGGCAAAGAAATCACCATATCTATCGAAGCGCTCTTCCGCGCAGGGATAATCCCCGGGCTCATGATAGGCGGGATGATGATGGTCTATGCGTATTTTGGCGCAAAAAGGCTGGGATACAAAGCCTCCAAACCAGAATCTATAAAAGTGCGCGCCAAGCAGTTTTTCCGCGCGTTTTGGGCGCTGCTTATTATTTTTGTGGTGATTGGCGGAATCTATGGCGGGCTATTTACCGCGACAGAGGCGGCGGGGATCGCTGTGGTGTATGCGTTTATCGTGTCGGTTTTTGTGTATAAGGATCTGAAGCTAAAAGATCTTTATAATGTCTGCCTTGATGCGGCGATCACGACAGCGATGATATTTCTCATCATCGGGAGTGCTGTGGTGTTTGCGCATTTCCTCACAAGCGAGCGCATCCCGCATCATATCGCGGAGTTTTTGATCGAGCAAAATATGAGCTGGTGGATGTTCCTCATCGCGGTGAATGTGCTGCTTTTTATCATGGGGCAGTTTATGGAGCCTAGCTCGGTGGTGATGATAATGACGCCGCTGTTGCTGCCTATCGCTGTTTCTCTAGGCATCGATCCGGTGCATTTTGGTATCATCATGGTTGTGAATATGGAGCTAGGGATGATAACGCCACCAGTGGGGCTAAACCTCTTTGTCGCAAGCTCGCTCACTGGGCTAGATCTCAAAGAAGTGGTGATATCTGTGCTTCCATGGCTTGTGGTGATGCTAGTGGGCTTGATACTAGTGACTTATATACCACAAATCTCGCTGGCGCTGGTATGATTTAGATTTTTATGCGTGGCGATTTGGGGGCTTGGATTCTCGCCACGCGTGGATTGCTAGATTCTGGAGTGTTAGACTCTTGCCACGCGTTGGATTCTGGGGTTTTGGCGAAGTTGGCAGAGTTGGATTCTGGAGATTAATAGTTTTGGATTCTAGAGATTACTGGCCAAATTTGGCTGACGCTTTAGATTCTCGTGTGGCTAGAATCTAACCAAATCCAGATTCTAGCAAAATATTAAACCTCATACAACAATAAATCAAAACTAGATTTTGCATTTTGCGCGCCCAGAATCCAATAAGGCGCGCGATTCTAGTGCGAGCTCATAAAAACATCAAAAACACCATTGCTTTAGTGGCGGGTTATTTCTCGAGTCTTACTTCTCAAGCCTTATTTGATTTACTTCCCTTATGGTTACTTCTTTTATCCTATAGATTCCGAGGATGAAAAACCCATACGCAGCGATAGCGACAAACTTGGCTATGGTATATGGTATAGAAAATGTGCTGACTTGAATAGAGCGCGCGTTTGAGTTGCTTATGCCATTGTCTATGCCGCCATTGCCTATGCCATAATTACTAAATATCGTGCGGCTTTCGCTTTCTATCATAGTCGATGAAAATAAGCCTACAACAAGCAAGAGCGCGCAAACACACACAAGCCTAAATGCTGTGATAAACTCTTTTTGGCCGGTGCGCGCAGCGAGCTCATAGCATATGAGATATAGCAAATATATTTGCATGGATGCATACGCGATGCAGATGATAGATGTTATTATCAAGGTTTCGATGTCGTTTTGCAAAAATCCCGGCACAAACAAGGCAAAAGGGGAAAGAAGAGAGGCGAGGATAAGCAGCAAAATGCTAAAAATCATTAGGCGGAAAATGAAGGTATTGCAAAGATTGCTAAACCGATAAAATCCCACCAAAGCCACGATATACACGACAAGCAAAAAGGGTGATGCGATGATAGAAAGGCTTCCAAATGCGCTGATGTAGCCAAGAAATATGCCAACAAGCGTTGAGTAGAGTATGATTTTTCTTGCTTCTTGCAATTCTTTGCTGTCGTTTATATGGATGGTTTGCATTGGTGAGTCCTTTTTGGTTAAATGGTTTTGGTGCTGGCGCGGGTGGTTTGGCTAGCTGGTGTGCCTGCTATTTGCCTGCTGTGTTTGGCTAGCCAAACAAAGCGCGCATTATAGCATAGATTCTGCTTTTGCGTGGGTTTTGTGATGTTGCGGTTTGAGATTAGCGGATTTGCGATGTTTGCGCCTTGTAAGTTTGCCTTGTGGATTTGTAAGTTTTGCGCGTTTTGTGTGTTTGTGAGTTGTGCTGGATTTGGCGTCTTATCGCGCGGCAGGATTAGGTGCTAGAATCTAGGCTCAAAAGATATGCGCGCAAGTCATTTAGCACGCTTCCCCATTCGCCATACACGGATTGCGCGAAAACTTCCCCGCCACAAAAGCCCCTAAATCGCGTGTGTGCGAGCTCGCCCCAGCGCCAATCATACCGCTTATACGCAAGCACAGCACTTGGCACGCCAAGCGCGATAGCCAAATGCGCCGCCACAGAATCCACACTCACCACCAAATCCATCTCCGCCACCACGCTCGCGGCATCGAGAAAATCTCGGAGTTTGTATGTGTGTAAGGTTAGGCGTTTGCCTAGTTTGTCGGGCTTGGCGGTTTTTGCGGGTTTGGCGCTGGTTTTGCACGCTTTGGCAAAATCCGCACCAGAATCTATGTCACCAAAAATTTTTTGGCCAGAATCCGCCTCATCGCCAAATGCGTCGCTTTGAAGCTCGGCTATGGTGGTGGCGCGCTCTTTGACGCAGTGTTTGTCGGATATGGATTCTAGCGGCTCTGGTTGCAGGCAATGCAGCGTGAAAGCTAGCCCTTGTTTGCGGCACTGCTCGAAGCATTTGATGAGCATGGATAGCTTTATGGATTTGTAGGTGGCGTAGGCGAAGTTGGGGTTGGAGTGGAAAAATATGCCTATTTTTAGCGCGCGCTTGGGGGCTTGCGCACTTGGTGTGTGGCTTGTGTGGCTTGGGCTTTGGTGCGTGGGTTCTGGGGTATCTCTATGGATTGCCAAAGAAACTTCGCCTTTGGCTTGTTTGTGGATTGCTTCGTCGCTTCGCTCCTCGCAATGACGAAAATCCGCATTCGCAGAATCTACATTCGCAGAATCCAAGTTTGCAGAATTTAAGTTTGCAGAATCCACATTTGCCAAATCCGCGCCTTTAGATTCTCGCGCGCGCAAAACCCCTTGCAGATACGAAGCATTGTGCGCGAAATCCGCTAGCATCGAGATACCTAGCACATAGGGCAAACTAGGCAGCGACAGGCAATAATCAAAATCATCAAAGCCCCTATCCACCACCTCATAGCGCAGGGCAAAAAGGCTTTTCAGCGACTCTTGGACGAAGACAAATTTTCGCGCGCACTGC
The DNA here is from genome assembly GCF_001854545.1 of Helicobacter sp. CLO-3. GTDB lineage: Bacteria > Campylobacterota > Campylobacteria > Campylobacterales > Helicobacteraceae > Helicobacter_B. Next base: position 19,781 of record NZ_MLQN01000012.1, on the reverse strand, counting down.
AACATATCAATAAAGCGGCCAAACATCAAACTATCGCCAAATCCCTGCTCATAAAAAACAAGCACGCGCGCATCCTTGATACGCTCGCGTATATCGGCGGGATTTTCTAGCGCGATGTGCCTTGGCGAGTCGAAAAATCGGCTATTATCCATCGCTGCTTTTGGCAGATGCAGCCGCTCTTGATAGTAGCTAAACCCGCGCTCAAACACGCCAACGCTAAGCAGCAAATACGCATAGTTTATCACATACGCGGAGTTGTGCGTGATAGCATAGGAGGTCTGATACAGCCGCTCGGCTTCGCGCGTGTGTCCAGCGTATCTGGCGGCATTGGCGTAGTTGAAATAAAACTCCGCGCGAGAATCTTGATAGGCATTATACGCCTCCTCGCTTTCTTGCGGTGCGCGCGGGCGGGGCAGGAAGCTAGATTCTAGCGATTTATACAGCGCCAAAGCACGCGGCATATCATCGATGAGCGTGTAGGTATGCGCTAGGTTAAACCGCGCCTGCAAAGTATCGCACCGCTTATAAAGCGCGATGGCTTGCTTTGTGTCGCCTTCTTGCGCGCAGAGATTGGCGAGATTATACGCGGCGTCTTTGTCGTTTGGCGAAAGCTTTAGCACCTCTTGATACGCGCTTTTGGCGTGCGCTTTCTCGCCTAGGAGATTTAGCGCGCAGGCTAGGTTGTAGTAGAGGTCTGGGTTTTTGGAGGGCAAAAGAGCGGATAATATTTGCACCGCAAGCGCTGGCTCACCCTGCAAGCGCAAAAGCTCGGCTAGATTTAGCGCGATGGGCTCATCGCGGGGGGCTAGGTCGCGCGCATAGGAGAGATACTCGATAGCGCGCGCAGTGTCGCCTAGATAATACAAACTCATCGCGCACACAAACCAAACGCGCGCGATTTTGGCGGGATCTATTTTTGTGGAATCTGGGTTGGCGGGGCTTGGTTTGGTGGAATCCGCTTTTGCAGAATCTTTTTTGAGGTTTTTGGATTCTGGATTCTGGTGCGGCGAGCTTGTCGCATCTGAAGCGGGATTTTGCGCGCTAGATTCTGGTGCAGCGCCCGCAGAATCCGCAGCCTCGCCCGAACTAGCGCCAGCCAAACTAGCACTAGCCAAACCAACACTAGCCAAATTTGCCAAAATCCGCGTGGCGATCTCAATGCAGCGGCGATAATCTTGCGAGTTGAAAGAAAAATAGAGAGAATCTAGTAAAAGATCCAGCGAGTCTGGCGCGCCTTGTGTGAAGCCTTCCCCTGCTTGATTCATAAATCTAGCGGTGCGTTAAGGCGCGCTTGTGGGGGCTAGTGAGCGTTTTTGCGATATTCTAGGATCATCGCATACACTTCATCTTTTAAGCGCAATTTTTGCTTTTTCAGCACTTCTATCTCCATCGGCGGCAGCGGCTCGATGCCATCTTCTGCATTTTTTATCTTTTGATCTAGCTCGTTGTGCTCATCAAAAATTTTTTCAAAATGCGCGTTGGTGGATTTTAGCTTGGTGATCTCTTCGCGATATTCGTGAAACATGGACGGACTCCTTTGGTGGTTTTGTAGCTAGGATTGTAGCATTTTTTGCTTAATTTTTTTAGATATAGTGCTGGCGCGTAAGTTTCACGCGCGCAAAAAGCAGAATCTACGCGCCGCGCATTCTATATACCTTAAAATATCTCGCGCGCCAAACACGCCAAATTATCACAGCATATCGCTTTCTTTTTCTTTCGCGCCCTTTTCTAGCCTAAAGCACTGCAAAATCCCCTGACACGAGCGCATGCCAAAAAGCATAACAAGCCATGATACATAAATCCACATCATCAAAAACAAAATAATAGAAATCGAGCCATAAAGCGTGGAATAAGTTTTGTTGAGCGTCACATAATACACAAAAAGATTTTTCAGCAAAAACCAAATGCTGCCCGAGACAAATGATGAGAGGAAGAGCGTTTTTTTGTGAAGCGGCTTGTTGGCAGAGATGCGAAAAAGTATCAAAAACAGCACGCAAGTGGCAAGCCATGAGAAAAAATCAGAATAAATCGCTGGCTTTGTGTGCTCGCTCAAAAACAGCTGCGCGCTAATGCTAAAATAAAACACCACCACGCTACCCAGCGGAAACAGCGTAATCATCGTCCAATACATTATCAATGAGTCAAAAAATTTGCGCGGCTTGGAATTAAACATTTTGGAAGTGATAAACTCATAGTTGCGGAAAAAAAGCAGCGAAGTGATAAAGACTGATACCACGCCTACCACGCCCATTTTGGAGCCATTTTCTAGGAATTTATTCATAAAATTTATGACGACTTCGGCGTTTGTGGGAAGGAGGTTTGAGATGATAAGCACTTGGATGTCGTTGATTTTGTCTTGAAAATGCGAGAATGCCAAAAGCACCGAAAAAGTGATAAAAAGCATCGGGATAAGCGCAAAAATCGTATAAAAACTAAGTGATGAGGCATAATAAAACATCTCTTGGCGGTAGGTGAGGAAGTGATATGCGACTTTTATCGCATGGCGCGCTTTGGCAAAAAGCTCTTTGGCATGCGGGAGAAAAGCGGGCTTTAGTTTTGGTGTATCTGGCGCATCTGGCGTATCTAGTGTGTTTGGCGTGCTTGGCATTTTTAGCTCCTTTGGTGGATTTGTGGCGTTGGCGACTTCTTTGGTATTGATGACATTTGGGGCATCAGCGACTCCTTTGGTAGATTTTTGATTTTGCGTTTTTGGGCTTTGCGCGCTTTGTTTTGCTTTTGCTTTTTTGCTTGCGCGCGTATTTTTGCATTTATTTTTGGTGCCTTATTGTAGCGGCGTTTGGCTTTATTTTGTATTTTATTTGGCATGTGGATTTTGGGAAGCGGATTTTAGGGAGAGGATTTGGGAAGTGGATTTGGCGCGCTGGAATCAAGAATGATTAGAATCTAAATTTGTGTTATTTGGATTTTGTGATTTTAGATTATTGAAGAGGCGGATTGCTTTGTCAGCCGTCATTGCGAGCAACGCAGTTGCGAAGCAATCCAAATAATAAGGTGCCGCGCTATGCGCGAAGATTTAACTTTATGTAAAAATCCTTGCGGATTTTTTATAGATTGCTTCGTCGGCCTACGGCCTCCTCGCAATGACGGAGGAGGGTTGCGATGTTGCGCGACAAAGCAATTCCAAAAACCCGCCTTGTTGTGTTTGGCGGCTTTTAGACTTTGGTGGCTTATTTCTCAAGCCTCATTTTATTCACTTCTCTTATGGTTACTTCTTTTATCCTATAGATTCCAAGGATGAAAAACACCAGCGCGGCGATAGCGACAAGCATAGCTATGACAAGCAGTATAGAAGCCGCGATGCCTTGAATAGCGCCTGCAAGATCATCTATCATGTGATAAATATTCATATATGAATTGCCTGCGATAAATAGCAGAAATAAGCCTCCGGCTAGCACAAGCAACGCAAACGCGATACAAGAAAGCTTAAATGTCGCGATAAACTCTCTTTGACCGGTGCGCGCGGAGAGCTCATAACACATAAGATATGCCCAATACATCTCTATAGCGATATATGCGATAAAAATGACAGATGCTATTATCGCTGGTATATACCAGGTATCAGATATGTAAGAAAACATACTAGCTGCACTAATGGCGCAAATGAAAACAAGCAAATAGACAGCGATAGTTAGCAAAATGTTAAAAATTATTAGGCGGAAAATGAAAGTGTTGCAAAGCTTGCTAAACTGATAATATCCCACCAAGGCCACGATATTTGCGATAAAAGCAATGGGCGATGCGATAGCAGAAATGCTTGGAGTCGAACCGATGAAGCCAAAAAAGAAGCTTACAAACGGGGCAAGCATGCTAATAAGTATCGAGTAGAATATAAGATTTTTTGCTTTTTGCAACTCCGGGTTGTCGTCTATGTGGATGGTTTGCATTGGCGAGTCCTTTTATTAAATGGTTTTGGTGTTGGCGATTTTGCTGATATGCCAACGATTTTGGTTTGGCGTGCGCTGGTGATTAGCATTTGGTTTTGGCTAGCCAAACAAAGCGCGCATTATAGCATAGATTCTGCTTTTGCGCGAGAATCTGTGAGAATCTAAAACATAGAATCTAAAGTGCAAAATCCAGAGAATGCAAAATCTAAAATCTCAAGCGCAAAATCTAGTAGCGCAAAAATGCAAAACACAAAACACAAGCAAATCCACGCCTTTATCGCGCTTGCAAATCCTTAGACATACGCATCACAAAGCGCGACGCAATGCACTCTGCCTTTTATCAAAATCGCCTCTTTGCCTTCTTTGGCAGCGATTGCCTTTATAGCCTTTTTTGTGTCGCGCGCGGATTCCGCGGATTTAGATTCTGCGTTTTTGGTTTTTGCATTTCTAGATTCTGGCGCGCTAAAATCTAGGCTGCTAGCAGAATCCATATTTCCCGCCCCCGCCGCGCTTTCACTCCAAATCTCTAGCGGCTCTAGGCTAGGCGGGATGAGCAGTGCTGGCTCGCTGATATTATGCATCTTCCCCACCACAAAGCAAGCCGCCATCCCCGTCCCGCACGCCAGCGTGATATCCTCCACACCGCGCTCATAAGTGGCTAGGTAGATTTTGCTAAGCGCCTGATTTGATGTATTATTTGGCGCGGCGTTTGCGCTAGATTCTAGCATGTCAGATTCTCGCGCACCAGAATCCAAACTAGAATCCAAACAAGCGATATTCACATTTGCATTATACGCCTGCCTTAGCGCACGCAGTAGCGCAAAAAGTGGCGTATATATCGGCTCTTGCTTGGTGCGGAGTGCCTCGATGATGTCGCGTTTTCTCACAAAGCACACCAAATGCGGCACGCCTGTGTTTAGATAAAACCAGCTAGCCGCGCACAAATCCCGCGCCAAGCCCTGCGTGGATTCTACCTCTTTTAGCAGGGCAGAATCTAGCTTTATGCCCGCATTATCCGCTAGCGCGCCTATCTCGCGGAAGTCTTTATAAACGCCAAGATTGCTAGAGACTATCGCGGTTTTGGCGGTTCTTTCGGGGCTTTGGGGCTGGGCGCTTTTGGATTCTGCGTTTTTGGATTCTGCGTTTTTGCCATCCGCTTCGACACTCACGCGGATGATGCCTGCTTTGCTTAGGAAGCTGTGCTTCGCGCCCGCAAGCCCCACGCTATAGGCATAGTGCGCCACGCATCTAGACGCGTTGCCACACATATTTGCGCTAGAGCCATCGGCGTTGTAAAAATCCCACTCATACGCCACCCGCGCGCTAGAATCCACAAAAGCACTAGAATCTGCCCCGCGCAAATCCCTAGAATCCGCAGAATCCGCCTCACAAGGCAAAACCACCACCAAACCATCCGCGCCAATCCCGCTAAAGCGATGACAAAGCGCGCGCGCAAGTGGCGCATAATCCCGCCGCACAAATGTGTGAAATATCAAAAAATCATTACCATTGGCGCAATATTTATACAAAATCATATTTTTCCTTTATTATCATTGGCGAGCATAGCGTGGCAATCTGCAACCAGAATCCAATCTAAAAATTTAGATTCTACCATTTTTGACTTTAAGCGCCTTTAATCCCCTTTGGGCGAACTTTTAAGCAAACTCTAAAACAACTCAAAGCATAATTGTAGCCAATTCCAACGCATAAAGGAGAGAGTATGAAGGAGATTTTGCGATTGTATGGCAAATACAACCAAGAGGCAAACAAAAAGATGATAGCCGTGCTAGAGGGGCTTGATGAGGGCGTGCTTACGAAGGATATGGGGCTTTATTATAAGTCTATCGTCGGCACGCTGGTGCATTATAGCGCGGGCGATGCGAGCTTTTTCAAGGATTATTTCTCGGCATTTTGCGCCAAAGCGCCCGATGCGTCCAAAATCGAGGCGATGCTAGCCGAGCCTTTCATGCTAAAATCCCAAATCATCGGCGATATGAGCAATCTTTTTGCCGCTAGAGAGGTGCTAGATAGCTACATCCTAGACATCATCGAAAACATCAATGAAAGCGACATCAAGGCGGTGAAAACGATAGATTTCCCATGGGGCGCGATGCAAAAGCCGGTGTATCAGTTTGTGCTAAGCATACTCACGCATGCGACGCATCATCGTGGGATGATCGCCGCTGCGCTTGATATGCTAAAAGTCGATAATGACTTCAATGGCATGCTTGGCGTGTGAAGCGTTTGCGTGAATGCGTGAAGTGGCGAAGTGGTGCAAAGCTTGCGCGCAGTGCGAGTCTCGAATTGACGCAAGCACGAGCGGCGTAAATGGTGCGCTTAGATGACGATTTATGAGCTAGATTCTGTCGCGCTGTATATGCGGGGCTTTTACAAGCTGTGGCATATACGGCGCGTGAATGATGTTTTGCTAGAGATTGAGCTAAAAGGCGAAAGGCGGGGCGGGGCTGTAGAATCTGGCGCGGATTCTAGCGCAGAATCCACCACAAATCCCGCCAGTTCTACCAATTTTGCCAATCCCGCCAAGTCTCACAAGCTAGATTCTATCACGCTATATTTTGATATGACGCGCGGCAAAAGCAGCATTTTTACCGCCAGCCAGCCCATAATCTGTGCGAAAAAATACAACGCCCCTTTTGACATCGCGCTTGAGCGCTTGGCAAAAAGTGAGATTCTCTCTTGCGCGCTTGTGGATAATGACCGCGTGATGCGCCTAAAACTGCTACAAAAAGGCAGCTACAAGCAAAGCGAGGTTGCCATCCAGTTTGAGTTTAGCGGGAAGCATACCAATGTGATTTTGCTAAATGAGGCGGGGCTCATCATCGATGCGCTGCGCCATATCACGCTAGCCCAGTCCTCGCGCCCTGTCAGAGTCGGCGCGCCCCTAGCGCCCATCCCCAAAAATCCGCGCGCCAAAATGCCAGAATCTAAAAATGCGGATTCTGCCAAAAAGGATTTTACTGGGGCGGATTTTATTGGAGTGGATTCTACTAAGGCGGATTCTAGTGCGCGAGAATCTAATATAGAATCTAAAGCCGCGCAAGATTCTGCCACGCTAGCAAACCCCGCGCCCCTTATGGATTCTGCGCAAGTGCTAGCCATGCTTGCCAAAAATTATGAAGCCAAATCCGCCCAAGATCTGCAAAACAAAAAACAAACGCTCATCGCGCGCCTCACCCGCGCTAGATCAAAGCTTGCCAAGCTTTACGCCGCGCTCCCGCAATCCTCCGCGCTAGAATCCAAAAGCAAAGCGCTAAGAGATGATGCCAATCTGCTGCTTTCTCACATCCACACGCTTAAGCCCTATCAGACAAGCGCTATTTTGAGCGACACCACTTTAAGCGACACTATTTCAAGCGACACCACCGGAAACGACGCCACTTCAAGTGACGCCATTTCAGACACCACAGGCACTTTGCGCGAAGTAGCCATTCCTCTAGCCAGCGCACCACAAGATGCTATAAACCAGCTTTTCAGAGAATCCAAAAAAGCCGCCAAAAAAGCCAAAAATATCCACAAAGAAGCGCAGAATCTAAAAGATAAAATCGACTTCCTAGACAAAGAGATAGCCTTCATCAGCCAATGCACCACGCTAGATATGCTCCAAATCCTCACGCCGCAAAAGTCAAGCGCAAATGCCAGCAAGGCGAGCGAAAGTAATGGCGTGGTGATGTTTATCGAAGGGTTTAAAATCTCTGTGGGGCGCAGCGAGCGTGAAAATAAGGCGCTGCTGGAAAGCGCAAAAGCGGAGGATATTTGGCTGCATATCAAAGATCTGCCCTCATCGCATATGATTATCCATTGCGGCAAGCAAAAGATTCCAAGCGAGGTGATAGAAAAGGCGGGCGAGATTTTGGTGGGGCTTAGCGGCACTCAAGCGGGTGATTTTTGTGTCGATTATACTAGGAGAAAATTTGTCAAGATAGTGCAGGGTGCGAGCGTGATATATGCCAAGCATCAGAGCCTGCACTATCGCAAATAGCGCGCCTGTGCCAATCACATCTAGGCGTATCTAGGCACATTTGGGCACATTTGGGCGCGTCCAAATCGCATCCAAAACCGCAATAAGGAGGATTTATGGCGATTTCAACGATAGGAAACATTACTTACATAAACCAAAATATGCAAACCACTTCTGCCGCGCATGCCAACGCGATGCAGCGGGGCGATTTTATCCCTAGGGAGTTTGAGGACAAACTGCGTGAGATAGAGGAGGTGCGCCCCACCGAGACGGAAAACAAGATAAACAAAGACAGCCAAAACAAAAATAGCCAAGATATGCAAGAAGAGGAGGCAAAGAAAAAGCGCGCGACAGAATCTGATGGGGAATCTGGCGCAGAATCTAGCGACTTGGCAGAATCAGATTCTGCGGATTTGGCAAATCCCACCCAGAATCCCACCGATGGGCATTTGCTAAATATCAAGGTATAGCTTGATATTTAGCACAAAACCCTTAATCTTTATATTGCTCATTCTTTGTATTTTGTTGTCTGGCTCAATTTTTGCGCATTTGCTTCGCGCTCTTGGCAGCCAAATAGATTCCAATGTTTGCAATACAAATTGCTTGGCAAGTAAAAACTTAATTAAGCAACCACATAAAGCAAAATCTTGAAAATACCAGCAAGGCACAAGACAATTATATTTACACCACATCGCACCTAATGCAGTGCGGCGTTTAGCTCGATTTTGCGATTTGAGCGGAAGGCTATCATTTTGCCTGTTTTTGAGTCTTGCCTGAAATGCACGCCATTTTTGCCAGAGAGCTCCCTGCCTTTATATAGGCCGCTTTGGTTGGTGGCAAAGCCCGGATTTATTTCAGCTAGCTTTTCTGCTTCTGCCTTTGAGATTTCAAACACCGTGCCAGCAAGCACCGCGATGCCGCCATCCACGATGCAGCCATCGCCTAGGCTTATGCCTGTGGAGCTATTTACACCTAGCAAGCAGTTTTTGCCGATGCTTATCGGGTCGGCATTGCCCCCGCTTAGCACGCCTAAGATGCTCGCACCCCCGCCTACATCGCTCCCCTCGCCCACGATGACGCTTGAGCTTATGCGCCCTTCATTCATGCACGCACCCATCGCCCCAGCGTTAAAATTCACATAGCTAGCGCCCGGCATTTGCGTATAGCCACCTGTGCCTAGATACGCACCAAAGCGTGTTTTGGCAGTGTCAAGCAGGCGGATATTGTCAAACTGCGGGATTACTTGCATAAGGTAGCGCGGGAATTTATCCACAAAATCAATGCTTGGGAATTTTCCAGCCATTTTTAGGCGCACTTCATTTTCGCGCAGCCATTCTAGCTCATAGGGCTTATTGCCACTCCACGCGACATTTTGCAGCAAGCCAAAAATGCCATTTAGGTTTAGGCTTCTTAGCGGTGCTTTGCCAAGTGAAAGGGCTAGCAGCTTCATATACGCACTCTCCACGCTAGCGCACTCATCATCGGCATAAATCACGCAAAGGCGGTATTTTGACGCGCCTTTTTTGTTGGTGAGTTTGCCCTTTTGCGCTAGCTTTTTTAGCTCTAGTATCACTTGGATATTTTTGTGCGAAGCTTTATCGATGATAGATTCTGCCAAAAACGGCTCATACAGCTCAAGCGCCCTATTTATAAACGCCTCATCGATGCCATACACCGCCTCGCTAGCGCTAGAAGAAATCGCCTTCGCCTCGCCTAGTGCTTGGAAAAACACCGCATAGCTTCCTAGATTCTCATCTTTCCAGTTTAGCGTGGGATAGGTGGCGTTTAGGATTTTGCCGGATTTTTTGCCTATCTCTACGCGCGCGATACCAAAGCCAAGCGGTGCTTTGTAGCTGCTTTGGGATTGTGTTTGCACCACGAATTTTTTAAATTTTTCTTTCATTTTTGCTCCTTTTAGATTCTGGATTTGGGATTAAAATCTGCGCTTTCGCGCCTGCACCAAAAGTTTGACATCCCAAACTGGCATTTAAAGTTGGCATTATAGTAGCCTGCCTTTACAAAGAACTTAAATACCGCCACAAAGGCGTAGTAAATGCGCTCACAAAAATGCCAAACACGATGGAGGCGAGTGCGATTTTTTGGTTTAGCCCAGCGCGCGCGATGACAGCAGCGGAGCTTATGAGCGGGGGCATGGATAGCTCGATGAGCGCCATTTGGTGGTTTTGCGTGATGGGTGTGCCTAGCAGATGCAGGCTCGCAAGATAAAGTGCGGGTGTCACAAACATCGCAAAGCTAAGCACGATAAGCGAGCTTTTCCACTCGATTTTCACATCTTTGAAGCTAATCTGCACGCCTATGGCAAAAAGCGCTACAGGCGTAGCACACGCGGCAAGTGCTTTGATAGGTGCAAAAATCTCTTCTGGAATACTGAAGGACAAAAGCCTTAGCGCAAATCCGCTAAGCATCGCTAGAAACAATGGATTCATAAACAGCCTAGCGCCCACCGCGCGCATGCTAAACCTGCCCTTGCCACTAAGGCTAAAAAGGATGGGCGTGAGAATCGCCAGCGGCAAGCCGGTGCAGAATTGATCAAAGATTATCGCTTTGTGCGAGGCTTCAAGCCCCACCGCGCCATACACCATAGGCACGCCTAGAAATAGTGTGTTATGCAAAGTCACGAGAAATGCTATCGTGACAGAAGTCAAAAATGAGTAGCGCAAAATCTTAGCGACAAAGACATATGAGAGCGCGCCCACAGCGGCAGAACAGCACAGCGCGCCAAGTAGCGTGCCTAGCAGCTCTAGCGAGATGTCAGAGTGATACACGCCGCTTAAAATCGCGCTTGGCAGGGCGAAGTTTAGCAAAAATCCTAGCAAGATATTGCCCTGGCGATTGCCTAGCATACGCATGCTTTTGGCAAAATATCCCAAAAATATAAACACAAAAATGCTATAAATAGCTACGAACATTTTTTGCCTTTGTGTTTTGTTTAGCTTGTGGTTGTTTGCGCGGGTAGGCTGGTTTATTGGTTGTGCTAAAATAGCGTGTTTGGATTCTCGCGCGCTAGGTTTTGGTCGTTTTGGCTATTGTAGCAAAATATCTGCTTTTGGGTGCAAAAGTTGCGTAAGAATCTGGAAAAATGCTTTTTAAATGCGCTTCAAATATGCGCCGCGACAAAGGCGACAAAGACAGCAAAAGCGGCGATAAAGACAACACAACAAAGGGGCTTTATGAATATCGCATTTTTTGATTTTGATGGCACGATTAGCAGGGGTGATAGTTTGTTTAAGTTTGTGGCGTTTGCGCGCGGGCGGTGGCGGCTGTATCTTGGGCTTTTGTCGCGCTTTTGGATTCTTCTTTTGTATAGTGTGGGTATCATCAGCAACACGCGCGCCAAGCAAGCGCTTATGCGCTACTTTTTTGCTGGCATGGAGCGGGAGGCGTTTTTGGATATTTGCGCGCGGTTTTTGCCAACCCTAGAATCTATGCTAAAGCCTTCTGCCATAGCGCGCCTAGAGTGGCACAAAGCGCGCGGCGATGCGGTAGTGCTGGTGAGCGCTAGCTTTGAAGAATATCTGAAGCCATTGTGCGAAAAGCTGGGGATAGAGTGCATCGCCACAAAGCTCGCGGTGGTGCGCGGGGAGAATGGATCGGGCGAGAATGGCGCGGGCAAAAATGTGGATTCTGGCGCAGAATCCGTTTTGGATTCTCTTGCACGCAATGGCACAAAATCTAGCTATTTCTTAAACGGATATTTTGCCACGCCAAACTGCTATGGCGCGCAAAAGGCTATCCGCATAAAAGCGCGCTATGATTTAGCCAAATACGATGAAATATACGCCTATGGCGACAGCAAAGGCGATAGAGAAATGCTAGCCCTCGCCACGCACGCATTTTACAAAAACTTCAAATAATCGCGACAAAAAGCTCGAATCTAAAAAGGCGCAAATCGCGCTTATCGCGATGCGTTTAGATTCTGCAAATCTTAGATTCTATAAAATCTAGATTCTGCCCCACAAATCTGCCTCAAAACTGCCAGACGCCAAAGATTCCGCCTTTGAGATTTAGCTCATAGTATGAGAGCGCGTATGAAAGCGCAAAGCGCGTCTGCAAGGCAAATGTGCGCTGATTTAGCAGATTTAGCCCAAAATCTGCCAGCGCGCCATTAGACATGCCATCCCTATCATACACGATAGAATTATCCGCGAGCACGCCCACGCCGCTGCCCGATGCGTCAAAATCGCTCATTAGCGCGAGATTCACCCACCAATCAAGCACGCGATTATCCTGTATCAGCTTCACGCCGATAAGCGCGTTTAGCCCATAATCTAGCGGATCGTGGCTTGTGCGCGCGTTTGCGCCTTGCATGCTAAGCTTGTGCGGGATGAAAAGGTATTGCTCCAAGCGCGCATAAGGATAAAGCAGCACGCTGCCAAAGCGCGCCACATAGCCGATGTCTGCATTTAACAGCAGGCTAGACTCATCAAACTGCGAGCTATCGCGCAAAATAGTCGTGCTAGATTCTGCGCCAGAGCCACCAGAATCCGCATTTGCAAAATCTTGCGACACCATCGGCAGCCCAAAGCCATATCCCACCTCAAGCCCGATAAGCCCGCCACCCCTAGCACTCTGCGCAAACGCGAAGTCAAACGCGCCAAAAATCCCCAAATGCACCGCCTCGTTTTGATTCGCGCCATATTGCGTGGTTTTGGCGAAATTCATCTGATACACGCCGCGATAAATGTCGCTAGCGTTGGTGTATTGCAGGCTCATGCCCTGCGCGTTGATAGAGAAAAAATCATTATGCATATAGGAGTGGATATAGCCCATGCCTAGCGTGTCGGTGTAGTTTTCGATGATGGGCTGGGAGTGGTTTGGCTTTGTGCGCGTTTTGTGCGTGCTAGCGGATTCTGATGATTGTTTTAGTCCAAAGGGCGCGGATTTTATAGATTCTGCGCTGTTAGATTCTGCGCCATTAGATTCTGCATTTTGGCTAGATTCTGCGCCAGAATCCAAAATAGCAGCATCCAAAATCTTAGAATCTAGCGCGCTAGATTCTGCCAGTGCCAAACTTAGCGCAAAACAAAAGCCCAAAAATATCTTTTTCATTTTCTCCACTTTTCTCCGAAAATCTAAATCTATGCCAAAGCCACAATAATCCAAAAGCGCAATGATAGTAAAATTTTTGAAATTATCCCAAGTCTTTTGTAAAAGTTTGCGCTAGTTTGGCTATAATGCGCGGATAAAAGCTAAAAGCAAGGCGAGTGCAAACGCGCAACAAAAGCCAAGCGCGCCCACCTTGCAAACACCAAACCCAAAGAACAAAAGACAAAATATGAAACTCCACAAAATGACATTTTTTTGCGCGCTATTTTTGGCGTTTGTTAGCATAGCTGCTGTGGCGGATACTAGCGATACCAGCGCCACTAGCACTAGCAGCGCAGGCGACACCAGCACCAACGCCCCCGATGACTCCGCCAAAATCTCCTCGCTAAATGACGCCAAAAAGCCAAACGCGCGCACGATGAGCCAAAAAGAGCTACAAAAAGAAATCGCCTCGATAGATTCTGCCTTGCAAAAAAGCGCGAGTCCTTGGCTAAAGCGCTACACAGATTATGCCAACTACAATCTCATCTCCAAAGAGATACAAACAAGGCAAGATGAGATACTCCGCATAGATGCTAGTGATATTGCCACGATAAACGAGAGGCGACACATACTAGAGACGCTAGAGCATCAGCTAGATTTGCTAAAAGGATCCAAAAGCGACCCTTTCAAAGATCTCATCCAAAAGCCAGAAATAGGCGAAATCCCAGTGATATCTAATCCTTTTGCGATTTTCAATGGCATCTCTTTCATAAAAACCATGCAAAGCTCCAAATCAAGCTTTGAAAGCAACAAAACAAGCCTTGAAAATCTCCTTAGCCTCATCGGGCGCAAATACACGCTTTTAATCGAGCTAGAAAAGGTTGATAAAAGCCCAGCACTCGCTCAAGAAGTCGCCGCCACGCAAGCCCAGCTGCTAGAGTTTCAAGGTGCGTATAATATCATCTCAACTAGCATGGATATCTATACCAAGCGTTATGATGAAGTTTATACACAAATCTATGGCGCGATAAAAGCCCAAGCCCAAAAGCTAGGATATATCGCGCTGGCGATTTTGCTAAGCATCGGCTTTGCGCTATTTCTGAAAATCATCGTGCGCCGCTATATTACAGACAATGAGCGCACTTACACAGCAAATAAGATCATAAACTTTTTTAACATCACTATTATCATTTTGATACTGCTTTTTAGCTATTTGGAAAATGTGACTTATCTTGTCGCGGTGCTGGGCTTCGCGTCTGCTGGGCTTGCTATCGCGATGAAAGATTTGTTTATGAGCGTGCTTGGCTGGTTTGTTATCGTCATCGGCGGGAGCGTGCATGTGGGCGATAGGGTGCGCGTGCAAAAAGATGGCAGCATCTATGTGGGCGATGTGCTAGATATTTCTATGCTTAGAATCACGATTTATGAAGATGTCACACTCACGAGTTTCAAAGAAAACCGCCGCGCTGGGCGGATAATATTTATCCCAAACAACTATGTTTTTACCATGATGATAGCAAACTACACGCATGGCGGGATGCAGACGGTGTGGGATGGGATTGATTTTTGTATCACTTTTGATTCAAACCACGCCAAAGCCGCGCAAATCGCCACAGACATCACCATAAAATACGCCAAAGGCTACACGCAAATCACCAAAAAACAGCTACGAAAAATGCGCGATCGCTACTCTTTGCGCAATGCCAATGTCGAGCCGCGCACTTATAGCTTCATCGCGCCAAATGGGATTGTCATCTCTGTGTGGTATCAGACAAACGCCTACGCCACGCTAACCCTGCGCTCGCAAATCTCGCTAGAAATCATGCAAGCAATCCTAAAAGAGCCTGATATTTTCATAGCTTATGACACGACGAAATTCGTCCAAACGCCACATGATGGCTTTGCCAACAAGCCATACACCCCGCCGCTAAACTATGCAGAATCTGATAATACAAATCGCTCAAATCCATAAGGCGCGATGATGACACAGCAAAATCTCGCTCCTAAATTAGCCTCCAAAATTGTTTCTGATCCCGTTTCTGATCCCGCCTCCGAGCTCGCTTCCGATCTCGCCCCCAAGCCAAAAGTATTTTTCAAAACCTTTGGCTGTCGCACCAACCTCTATGACACGCAAGTGATGCGCGAAAATCTAAAAGACTTCGAGCACACCCAAGAAGAAAGCGAAGCGCAAATCATCGTGGTAAATTCCTGCACCGTCACCAATGGCGCGGATTCTGGCGTGCGAAGCTTCGTGCGCCGCGCCAAAGCACAAGGCAAGCAGATAATCTTCTCTGGCTGTGGCGTCAAAACGCAAGGCAAGGCATTGTTTGAGAAAAACCTCGTGCAAAGCGTGATAGGACACAGCCACAAAGAGCGCATAAATGCACTGCTTTTGCGCGCGCAAAATGGCGAGCGGGTGTTTGCTGATGATGCGCTAGAATCTAAGCACATAGATTCTACGATTATCACGGAGTTTGTCGGCAAGTCGCGCGCGTTTATCAAAATCCAAGAGGGTTGTGATTTTGCGTGCAGCTATTGCATCATCCCTAGCGTGCGCGGCGGGGCTAGGAGCTTTCCGCTAAGTCATATCATCACGCAGGCGCGAAAGCTTATAGATTCTGGTGTGTGTGAGGTGGTGCTGACAGGGACAAATGTGGGAAGCTATGGCAAGGATCTAGGTATAAGTATGCCCACACTTTTGCGCGCGCTTTTTGAGATAGAGGGGCTGGAGCGCGTCCGCATAGGCAGTCTTGAGCCAAGCCAGCTAGATAGCGAGTTTTTCGAGATACTTTCGCATCCAAAGCTAGAGCGACATCTGCATATCGCCCTGCAACACGCGCATGATGAGATGCTTTCCATCATGAATCGCGCCAATAGAGTAGAATCTGATTTTGCCCTGCTAGAGCGGCTGGCAAATCTTGGCTATGCTATCGGCACGGATTTTATCGTGGCACATCCGGGCGAGACGCAAGAGATTTGGGAAAAAGCAATGCAAAATGTGGCGCGGCTGCCGCTTACGCATATCCACCCCTTTATCTACTCGGTGCGCGATGGCACGCCATCTGCTAAAATGCACGCCAAATATCCGCGCATAAATGGCGTGGTGGCAAAAGAGCGCTTGCATGCGCTAAACACGCTTATCGCGCAGAAAAATCTAGAATTTCGTGAGCGACAACTACAAAGTGGCGCGCCTTTGAAAGTGCTTATAGAAAAGCGGCTTGGGAATTGCCTCATCGGGCTTGATGAGTTTTTCAATAAAATCATTATAGAATCTAGCGAAGTGGAATCCAAATCAGATTCTCGCATTTTAGATTCTGCAACATCCGCCAGCCAAAACCTCTCCAAATGGCTACTCATCGATAAATACGAGGCAAAAGAGGAGTGCAATCATGCCTATATCTAAGCATTTGCGTATAGTCATCGCGGGCGTGCTGGTGTTTTTGGTGCTAGCGCTCGCACTCGCGCTCAAAGACACTGCCAAGCCCATATCCGCAAGCGCACTGGAGAATCTCATCCAAAAAAGCATGGTGGTAAAAGTGTGGATACAAGGCGAGTATCTATACGCGCAAACTAGGGATGCGGAGGTGCATAAAGCGCTATTTTTGCAGATAAATCCCGCGGTGCTAAAATCCATCCCCATAGAAAAAAATAGCAATAAGATTCTGGTATTTTCTATCGCTGGCGCGCTTTTGGCGTTGGTGCTGGCATATGCGTTTTATATGCGAAAAATGCGCGGCAATACGCGCGCTTTGACAAATCGCGCGGGTGTGAATAATGGCGGCGAAGGTGCTATCAAAGGCGTCGGCGGTGTGTTTGGCGGGCTAAATTCTAGCAGTTCTGCTAACGCTATGGATTCTAGCGATTTTACGCCGCTAAAATCTAGCCTAAAATTTGGCGATGTAGCAGGCATAAGCGATGCCAAAGATGAGCTACTAGAGATTCTGGATTTTTTGAAAAATCCTGCCAAATACCAATCACTTGGCGTCAGCATGCCAAAAGGCGTGCTGCTTTCTGGCGCGCCCGGAGTTGGGAAAACAATGCTTGCCAAAGCGCTTGCAGGGGAGAGCGGGATTCCGTTTTTTTATCAGAGTGGCGCTAGCTTTGTGGAGATGTTTGTAGGCGTGGGCGCGAAGCGCGTGCGTGCGCTGTTTAACGCGGCTAAGCGATGCGCGCCATGCGTGATTTTCATCGATGAGATAGATGCGATAGGCAGGGCGCGGGGGCTTGGCGCGAACAACACCGAGCGAGAATCCACGCTAAATCAGCTGCTTATCGAGCTTGATGGATTTGGCGATAATAGCGGCATCATCGTGCTTGGCGCGACCAATCATATCGAGGCGCTCGACCCGGCACTTTTGCGAAGCGGGCGCTTTGATAGGAAGGTGTTTATCGAGCTGCCAAATCTAAAGGAGCGCGCGCAGATAATAGAGCTCTATCTGCGCAAAAAGCCGCATGCGCTGGGTGAGAAAATCGCGCAAATCGCGCAAAAAACTTCTGGCTTTAGCGGCGCGATGCTTGCCACGCTCGTAAATGAAGCGGCGCTAAATGCGATACGAAGAAGTGGCGGGGCAGGTGGTTTAAGTGCTAGCGCTGGCGCAAATGCTGGCAATGCTAGCACTTTGGGTGCTGAAGCCAACAAGGGCGCGCCAAGCATTATAATCGAAGAGCAAGACTTCGAAGCCGTGTATCAAAAAATCCAAAGTGGCAAGCGCCGCCTCCCGCTTCTATCGCCTCGCATGCGCCAAATATACGCGCTCTATCAAGCAAGCAAGATTCTCTACGCACTGCATTTATCGCTGCCTTTGCAAAAAGCGAGCCTTTTTGAGACAGACATCTTGGAGGCAAACGCGCAGACTATAAGCAGCAAGGAATTGCGCGCAAGGCTTGGCTTTTATCTAGCGGGCGATCGTGCGGTGAGTGCGTTTGTGGGTGAGCGGTTTGGGGTGTTTGGCGAGGATTTTGCGCGAGCAAATGCGCTGCGTGACATGGCACAAGAGGTGGGACTTGGCGATGAAGCAGGAGACATGGCGAGCATGGCGCAAAATGCAGGCATTGAGCGCGTAGAATCTTTTGTGCTTAGACAAAGGCAAAATATCATCATCATCGCGGCGATTTTATACCAAGATGAACGCGTGGATATCGATAGCGCGCAAAAAGCACTGCAAAGCATCGCGCAAGATTCTAGCCAAAACAAAATCCAAAATAAGATTATAGAAGCCTTTATAAACGACTGCAAAGCTAGGGCCTTGCCAAATATCATCGAGAATCTATCTGCGCTAAAATAACGCCACAGATGCACCAAACGCCGCCAATGCACCGCCTAGATTCTAGTGATATGGATTCGCACAAAGCAGAATCTAGCTTTTTAGATTCTGATATTTCAAGTGCATCAAGCAGCGCGCACAACGCAAGCGCCACCAAAAATACCAATGCCACCAAAAACCCAAGTCTCGCCAAATCCCGCACCACCATAGAATCCACACTTTTTACTTTTGATAAAGATTGCCTAATCAGCACGCAAAATAACACATCTAGCGCTTCAAATTTTGCTTCAAACAGCGCACGCCACGCTTTGAAACACGCTTCGGGCAGCGTTTCAAGCAATGCGCTTTTAATGGCAGATTCTGCCTCTGCGCGAGAATCCACCCTAGAATCTACCCACACCTTAGATTCTGCCTTTGCCCCAAATTCCGCCCCGGCGCCCGAGTTTTCCTACAACCCATGGCATGGCTGCACGCGCATAAGCGAGGGCTGTCAAAACTGCTTTATCTACACGATAGACTCGATACATGGCAAAGACGCCAGCATCCTGCGGCGCAACAAAAACTTCGCCCTGCCTATCGCGCGCACGCGACAAGGCGGCTACAAAATCCCAAGCGGCGCTATCATCTGGCTATGCTTTAGCAGCGATTTTTTGCTAAAGGGCGCGGATATGTGGCGCGATGAGGTTTGGGCGATGATACGCGAGCGGCGCGACTGCACTTTTATATTTTTCACCAAGCGCATCGCGCGGCTAGAATCCTGCCTGCCGAGCGACTGGGGCGAGGGGTATGAAAATGTGATTATCGGCTGTAGTGTCGAGAATCAAAAGCGCGCGGATGAGCGGCTTAGCGTGTTTTTGCGCCTACCGATAAAAAGGCGCTATATCATCGCAGCACCGCTTATCGCGCCGCTTGATTTGCGCGCGTATCTTGGCGGTGGCGTGGAGCTTGTGAGTGTGGGCGGGGAGAGCGGGCGCGATGCGCGGGCGTGCAGGTATGAGTGGGTGCTAGATATCAGGGAGCAGTGCAGGGAGGCTGGCGTGGCGTTTCATTTTCATCAGCTAGGCGCGCGGTTTGTCAAAGATGGCAAGCTGTATAAAATCCCCAAACACCTATCCCGCCAGCAAGCGCAAAAAGCAGGGATAAATCTAGCGCGGAATAGTCGTGATATTTTGGTGTGAAAATTGATGCAAAATGTGATTTGTTTATGGTGATAAAATTGCTAAATCATTGCAAATAAAATGCGCAAAAAGCTGCGCCACATAATCCAACACGATAAATTTATAAGGCATTAATATTTACTGCTATAAATTTTTAATTTAAAAAGTGTAGCAAAACACCGCATTCAAATACAAAAAAACAAAGTTGATAAACTTGCATTTTCCAAAAATCACAATTCTGAAAGGCAACGGGTTATGGCTTTTCTGATATCGTCCGCTTCTGTTTCGCCTTGTTGCTCTAATACAACACTACCTCGCTCTTTTTCTCTAAAAACTCTTTTTTGCAATAACTCCCCAATAATCCCCAAACTTCACAATATTTTTTTGATACTCTTTCAAACCATCCTAAAACTTTCTTTTAATTGCA
>NZ_MLQN01000011.1 GCF_001854545.1 Helicobacter sp. CLO-3 | reverse complement strand
CTTTATAGACTTTGCCAAAATTTTTCATAATCGCTCCTTTGGTTTAAACTTGCGGATTATATCGTGATTTTTCAATACTTTTTTAACGCGCTAGGAGACAAAATCGCGCTTTTATGCTAGAATCCGCAAAAAAGTAACACCAAATAAATGAGGACAAAAGCGGGCAGGTTTGGCCGCGGTGGTGTAAAATTGAGTAATGTTATCGACGATTTATTTTCTTGTGTGCTGGGTGATTTTGGTGTGGTGGTGCAAAAAGACAAGGCTTGGGATGCGAGGTGGATTGGATTGATTTGGATTCTGCGAGTCCTCGCAAATGATGATTTTTCTTTTTGAGATGGCTAGATGTTGCAGGTAATTTAGGGTGGCGTAAAAGAGTTGTCGCTCAAATGCCTTTTGATTGCTTTTGGTGGCGCTGTTAGGGCGTCGCTAGGGCATTATCAAAAATGCAAAAGTATTTGCAGATTCCGCGCGGGCGGGTTTGGCGCGGTGGTGCAAAATTGAGTAATGTTATCGACGATTTATTTTCTTGTGTGCTGGGTGATTTGCGCGGTGGTGCGAAAATGCGCTAGACTCCGTGGATGACTTTGGCGAGGATTTTGTCGTTTTCTTGGAGTTTGAGTGAGCGCTCTACTACGGTGTTGATGACGCCGCTGCTTTCGTTGATGAGCCCGCTTATAGCGTTGAGCGCTACGATGATGCCTTTTGTCTTTTGTGCGACATCGACGGAGTCTTTTGTTTGGCTATTGATGCCAGCTAGCACATCGCCGATGTGGCTTTGGATGATTTCTAGGCTTTGCTTGGAGTTTTCGCCTTGTTTGGTGAGGTTTTCAAACACTTTGGAGTTCGTGTCTATCGCGCCAGAGATTTTGTCTAGGTTGTCTGTCACGGCGTGGATTTTCACTTCGATTTCTTGCAGGCTTGTTTGTGTGGATTCTGCTAGTTTTCGCACTTCATCCGCCACTACGGCAAATCCGCGCCCATGCTCGCCCGCGCGCGCGGCTTCGATAGCAGCATTTAGTGCTAGTAGGTTTGTCTGGTCGGCGATGCCATTTATGAGTCCTAGCACATCGCGTATTTGCATGATGCTTTGGCTTAGGTCTTCTAGCTGCGCGTTTAGCTCGCTTTGGCTTTTGACGCTTCTATCGAGTTCTTTTAGCAGGCTGCCAAACTGCGTGTTGGTGTCGCTTAGGTATTTTTGGCTTTGGGCGATTTTGGCTTGGGATTCATCCGCACTCTCGATGCTGTTGTCTAGCGTTTGGACGATGAGATTCCCGCTTTTTACATTTTCGTTGGTTTTGCTGGCGATGCCTTGTATGTGGTTTTGCAAGTCGGATACATATTTGTTGAGATTGACTATTTCGCTGGATGTTTCGCCGGCTACTTCGATGGTTTGCTTCATTTTGTTTATAAATGAGTTGATAAACACGCTCACTGTCTCTAGCTCATCTTCTTTGCTGCGTCCTAGGTGTAGATTCCCGCCGGCGATGAGTTTGTCTCCGCCTTTTGCCACATCTTCGAGATAGGTTACCACGCCCCTAGAGTCGCCTCTAAATCGGCGCAGAATCCTAAATATCGTGATGATAAGCACGGAGGTTATAAGTAGGTTTATGATGACTAGCACAAACACTGCATTTGATTGCAGGCTGGCTTGGTCGCGCACGCCGCTTATGGATTCTAGCTCATGCACGACAGAATCTAGCGAGCTTGAGCTTTGCTCCATAGTGCCTATGGCTTCGGCTATGCGCGGGCTGACATCGCTGAAGTCTTTATTTACATTGGTGATAAATTTGGAGATGGCGCCGGTTTTTTCATAGATTCTCTCTATCAGCGTGGCATAGATTTCAGTAAACGCTACTTGCAGTCCGCTTGCCATCTCTCTTGGTGTGGATTTGCCTATGGCTGCGGTGATTGCTGGGGCGAAGGATTTGAGATCGGGGTCAGTTTTTATAAAGCTGTCATTCCAGCTTTTTACCATAGAGATGGTTACATTGCGGTTGTTGGTGTCGTTTGGGTTGAGGGCTAGCTGGACGAGTTTGGCATTTACCTGCCCCATAAACTCAAACTGCTCTAGCAAACCCTCATTTTCATCTATTGCTTCTTTGGAGTCGCTCATCGTGCTTGAAGCTTTTTTTAGCACTTCTACGATTTGGTTATTATAGACTTTCATCAAATCCATTTGCGTTTTTAGCGTGGCAAATTCGGATTCTATCTTGCCTAGCTCGGCGCGCTCGACACTTACAAGATTTTGGAATGTTATCTTAAAAGCGATAAACGACACCGCGATAAGCACCACCAAAGCCACCAAAATATAAAAGCTAAGATTTAGCTTCGCCGATAGGCTCAAGTCTTTGAGTCGCCCTAGCAAAGAGGGCTTGGAGATGTTTTGGCGTGTATTTTGGGGCTTTGACATGTGATGAAACCTTTTGCGTGGGGATTTGCTGCGTAGAGATTTGCCTGCGTGCTATTTTCCAGCCACTTGGGATTTGTTGGGATTGTCTGCTGCGCGCGCGATGAGGCATTGTGCTAGCTCTTTTGCATCGGCAGCATCTTCTACTTTTCTAGCTACCCAGCGCTCTAGCTGTGCCATAGTCTTTGCTGCTGGGTCTGGCGCATCGTATTTTTTGATAAGCGAAGCGCAGTCGGCAAATGCCAAGCTAGGAAATACTCCTAGCATTAGTGAAAGGATAAGTTTTTTCATATTGACTCCTTTGTCTTAGAATCTAGCGTTAAATGTAAGCGCGATATTTTGCACGGTGCGATCGGCTTTTATAGTCGGAAGATATGGGATGCCGGCGCCAGCTGTCGCTACTGCTTGGGTTGATGGATTAATCATCCCATTTAGGTAGTCGTGATGCTGGTAGGTGTAGCTTAGGCGCAAAAATGAGTTGAGAGAGAATTGCATAAGCAGATAGACATCATGCACGGTTCCTTGCGTGTTGCGGAAGTTTAGAGGGTCGTTGATATTGGAGCGAGAGAGTGCATACCAGCCTTCTGAACCATAGAAAAACTCATATCCTAGCTTGATATCAAACGCTTTTGCTTTCTCTGTCTTGAAGATATGATCTCTGAAATCTTGGCGGATACCAAAATGCACTGCATGTGCTACGCCATTATAAGTAGCATATCTTGGTGAAGTGGGGGGCTGTGCTATTATTGGTGTTGCGTTGCTATTTGGTGTGCCATTATAGAGCCCATAGGATACAAACCAGTTTGTCCCCAAGCCAAACATATTGTTGTTTTCAAAATGGACATTGAGGTTGTCTGGGCTTCCTGCAGATTCTGGTTGCACCACTACTCCATTATTGAAGCCAGCGGCGGTATTAGGAGTTGCTGCGAGTAAGTTGGTTAGCTTCACATAGCTTACGATAAGGGTATTATCACCCATTTTGCCTAGTGGTAGTTTGCCTTCAGCACTCACATAGTAGAGGTTTGTCTCTTTTGATATGTTGTTTGACCAAAGGGCAACAGTAGGGCTATTCCATTGTGTGTTGTATTGGTAGATTTTGCCATATCCAGCGCGTAGTGCTAGAGATGGATAGCTTTTGATTGGCTTATAAGTTAGCACTATCGCATCACCTTGTGTATTTACAAGAAGTGCTGGGTAGGTACTCATACGCGCGGAGTTTTGTCGTAGGTTGCTACCGGGACCTTCTGTCGCTGGCTGGCGTCCGATAGTAGCGATAAGTCTTTCTTTGACAATATGCAAGTCCGCATACGCTCTTTCAAGAAACACCAAATGTCCGCCTGTGGCATCTCTACCTGTGCTTAGAGTAGAGCCGTTTTCAATCCCTACCCAAGTGTAATCGCCCCAGTTTTTGGTGACAGAGAGGCGTCCATAGAATTTTAGGCGGTCATTGATATTGGCCTCCATGTTTAGATAAAGAGCAGTAGCCCAGTTGTTTGGAAGTGATTGGTTGCCATTATCTAAACCTGCGATATTTCCTTGGCGGAAAAAATTATTCACCTGCGTAGTAAAATCTAGTCCAAACTTCACTTTGGAAAGCGTGGCATCTAGCTCGACTGCATCTAGGCGGTCCTCTAGCTCATCTATCCTATCTTGTAGCTCATCTATAGACGCCTTTTTGGGCGCTGGTTTTTGCGCTGGGGCTGGAGCTGGCTGGGCTGCGGCGGGTCTGGCTTTCGCTGGCTGGGCTGGTGCTGCATATAGCGTGCTAGCGCACAACGCGCCACATACGACAACGCTAAGGCTCAATGGATTTAGCTTGGATGATCTCATCATGTCTCCTTGAAGTTGGTAAAAGTAGAGATTGAATTCTATAGAAAAATTCCTCGCATATTTCTTAAGGAAGTTAATAAATAGTAAAAGATGTTTCAAAAAATTGTCAAGATTCTGCATTTTGTTACTTTTTGGGCGGGGTTTTGGGGTGGATTTGCGGTGTGTTTGCGTGTGGGTTTGGGTGGATTCTGGGCGCGTTTGGCGCTGGGGTTGCGTTGGGGTCGGTGCTGGCTTGAGGCGGGTTGGTGGTGGGTTGTGTCGGGGTTGGCGCTATTTTGCTTTGGTATCGCTTCTATCGCTTTTATCGCGTCTATCGCGCGCGCACCAAACGCATATAAAATACAATAAAAAACGCAATATAAAACGCGCGCAAAAAAATGTATAGAAAAGTAACTTTGGCAAAAATTTATTATAAGATTAAGCCAAAAGATTTTATAATTCGTCCGCCTTAAATTGTGGATTACGCGGAAGTGCGTGGGTTTGCCAAAGCGCAGGGCTGGCGGAGGATTGGTGAAAGGCTAGTGTGGGGGCTGGCGCTTGGCAGAATCTAGGCTGTCATCTACCGATCGCTTTGCGCGATGCGCGGGCGGTCGGCGTCTCAAGGAGCATATAATGTCTATCAGGGGTGCAAATAGCTATCTAATCTCGGCAGTGGCGGCGCTAGCGCTATCTAGTGGTGTGGCGAGCGCAGAATCTAGGAGCGCGGATTCTGGTGTAAATGTGGATTCTGGCGCAAATGCTGGCGCGGGCGTGGATTCTCGCGCGGGTGTGGATTCTGGCGCAGCGGGCGCAAATGTGGATTCTGGTGTAGATTCTCGTGCGGGCGCAGAATCTAGCGCAAAAAGCGCCACAAAATCTAGCGCAGAATCCAGCGCATCATCAGCTACAAAATCCGCCACAGATTCTAGCACAGAATCTAGCGCGCCCTTTTATCTCAAAGCAAGCGCGGAGGCGTTTAACAAATTTGGCTTCAATGGCAGGGGCGACTCGCCTACAGAGACTTATGGCTATGTGCTAGGCACGATTAGCGGCGTGTATCACAAGGCGTTTGAAAACAGCCAGAATCTACAAATCGAGCTTGGCGTGGCGGGCGCTGGGATGGCGTGGGATTCTACTAGGCGGGCGTCTTTGGCGGGCGAGGGGGGGCTTGGGTTTAACTACATAGGGTTTAACCCGCGCTATGATGGCAAGGGCATCGCGAGCGCGACAAACACCAAAAACTACTATGTGCATAATGCGCACATCGCGTATGAAGGGGAGAATTTCCACATCACAGGCGGGCGCTTCAGCCTCGATGATGGCGCGTATATCGTGGGGCTGGTCGAGGGCGTGGATGCGGGCGTGAAGCTAAATAGCCTCTATATCAAAGCGAGCGGAATCTCGAGCGCGGCGCTGCTTGGCGATGGCTTTTTCTGGGATTTTACGCGCGCATATACGCCAAATGGACTGCTAAGCGCGCAAGTGGGCTATGATATAGGATATTTGGATGTGAGCGCGTTTTATTATTATGGTATCAGCGAGTATAGCGCGCCGGGGCTTGATGCGAAGCTGCGTTTTGCGAGTGCGGATTCTGGGTTTGCCTCGACTACGCGGCTAAATGCGGTGTTTCCGATATATGATGAGCTGGTGATGAGCGTGCCGGTGCTTCTTGGCGGGTTTCTCAAAAATACTGATGGCAAGGGCGAGGGCTTTACCTCTAGCATACTTGCGAGGCAGGATTTTGATTTTGCCACGAAGGATAAAGGCGCGTATAGCGTGGGTGTCGCGGTGTATAAAAATATCGGGCTGTCGCAGGCTAGAGTGGGGCTTTTTGGCTCGCCGCTGGGCGTGAATGTGTGGGATAATAGCGTGTATGCGCTAGGCACTTCGCTAAATGGTATCGTGTATCCGGATGCGCTTAGTGCGTTTGTCTTCACCAAGGCGCGATATGAGAAGCTAGGGAGCTTTGCCAATGCGCTAGAAGTGGGGCTAGATGGGCGCTACACTACAGCGCCCGCCACAGAGGAATACTCGCTAAAGCTTAGCATAGACTGGGAAATCACGCAGAATTTCGCGCTTGGCGTGATAGCCAACTACTATACGAGCATTTTCAAAGATGCTAGGACGCTAAATGACTTTGGCGGTGCAAATATCGATGCGCTAAGGGCGAATCAGCATATCGATAGAAGCTATGTGATGAGTAAAATCAGCTGGAGGATATAGAAAACCAACATATTTATAACCCATCGTCACGGGAAGCTTTCCTGTGACTCAATCTTGCACTACAAAATCTAAGGTATAGTTAGAAGCTGTAGGTAATATATATTTTGTCGTTGCGTGCTTAAAAAATGACTTTAATTTTATTTGATATGGTGTATTTGCAAAAGTATTTTTAGTGCAATTGAGCAAAAGCGCAGTTTTTATGGCAAGGTCAGTATGATTTATGACCTATTTTGTGCATTTTTTGGTTGTGTGGGGTGGATCAATATTCTTTTTGCTATGCGCTTAAATTTATTTATCACCCTTATATGCAATGGCTTTTTGAGACTCAATTCAAATGCCCTAATCCTATCTAGTGCGAGTTTAGATTCTGCTATCTCGCTTGGGAAATCGATAGGGAATTTTACATTTATTTTTTTGGTGTTATATATATCGCCTTCTTCGCCACAATGCACTCCGCTCCCATCAAAGCCGATTTGTCTAACATATGATGTGCTAGGACATAGCGTAAGTGAGCGGTGTTTATACGCAATAAGATAGTTAAAAATAGCCCAAGTTTTGATTTTTCCCTTATAATTCTCGATAAGTTGATTGAAATAATTCGCTGCGCCATCAAAATTTATATATTTTATATCCTCTTTAGAAAAATTATCCATAGCCCATTTTATATCGCGGTTAAAATACTGCCATCTATCCGCCCAGCTAGCCCACCCCCAGCAATGTGGAGAGCGCCAAAAATAGCAATCCCCCAAGCCTTCTGGCTCTATAGGATAGCCCCAAGCCGCTATACTCCATACTCTTGGCTTATCAGCATATCTATCCAAACCCGCATTCATATAGTCCAAAAATACAGGCGATGTCACTATATCATCCTCTAGTATTATAGCCTTGCCGTGCGAGCACATAACCTCGCTTACGCCTTCAATAATAGAATCCGCCAAGCCAAAATTGCGCTTTCGCTCGATATATGTTATTTGTTTGAAATACTTGTTTTTGGCATTTGATTCTAGTATGTGGCGCAGATAATCGCGCACTTCTTGGATTTTGGCCAGCTGCTCTTCGCCGCTAGAATCTTTTGCGCCATCGGCGTATATAAAGAGCTCGCTATCTTTAGCTAGATTATTGGCTATCAGCGCTTTAAGTGTTTGTTTTGTGTGCCATGGACGATTATAGACAAAAAGAATAATAGGTGCTGGCATTGGAGTATCCTTTAGTTGTTTGGCTATATTGATTTTTTATATCCAAAATTTTAGAGAATTTGAATTTTGGATTCTACCCAACATATCATCACAAATAGCTTATTTGTGGCAAATACTTTTCTATAGCAGCAAAGCACAAAATCTCAAAAACAAGCCGGCAGAGCGCGCAGAATCTAGCATAGAATCCAGCGCCAAACTCCGCGCAGAATCCAAAATCCTGCCAAATTTTTCTAAATTTTTCCATTTTGCTCTTGACAGATAGCTACTATCATCCTTTATAATTGCACGCAAAGAATCTTTCATATCTTGTATTGCCATGCCAGATGCCTTATGATAGGCGCATCGCGCGATACAAGCCAGCAAGATTCTAAACCAAATCCAAAAAAGGAGCAAACATGCAAAAATACATTGACCAAGCCATACAACAAGCCAAAGAAGGCAAGCGCATAGACTTCAAAGGCTATGCGGTGGATTCTAAAGATTCAGCATTTAAGCCTTTTAGCGCAAGTCGCCACGCACTGGGGGAAAATGACATCCTTATCGAAATCCTTTTTGCTGGGATCTGCCACAGCGACATCCACTCCGCGCGCAGCGAGTGGCATGAGGGGATTTATCCGATGGTGCCAGGACATGAGATCGCCGGGCGCGTGCTAGCTGTAGGCAAAAATGTCACCAAGTTTAAAGTCGGCGATTATGCAGGCGTGGGCTGCATGGTAAATTCCTGCGGGGAATGCGAGGCGTGCAAAAGAAGCCAAGAGCAGTTCTGCGAAAATGGCAAAGTCGTCTTCACCTATGACTGCAAAGACTGCTTTCATGGCGGTGAACCAACTTATGGCGGGTATTCTAACAATATCGTGGTAAGCGAAAAATTTGCGCTAAATGTCCCAAATGACGCGCCACTAGAGAAAGTCGCGCCCTTGCTTTGCGCTGGCATCACAACCTACTCACCGCTAAAATTTAGCCAAATCAAAAAGGGTGATAAAGTCGGCGTAGCGGGCTTTGGCGGGCTAGGTGTGATGGCGCTAAAATACGCGCTAAAAATGGGCGCAGAAGTAAGCGTTTTTGCCCGCAATCGCAAAAAAGAGCAAGAGGCGCTAGAACTCGGCGCAAAGGCACTCTACACTACCGACAAGCTAGGCGAAGTCAAAGAGCGCTTTGATTTTATCATCTCAACCATCCCTACAAAATACGACCCAAGCGCGTATATCAACCTTTTGCGCTATGGCGGGGAATTTGCAATCGTGGGGCTTCCACCAAGCGAAGTAATGCCACAAATCAGCCTTGATACACTTGTATTTAAAGCGGGCAAAAAGGTGTATGGCTCGCTTATTGGCGGGATAAATGAGACGCAGGAGATGCTAGATTTTTCACTCAAGCACAAAATCTACCCAGAGACGCAAATCATCACCGCGGATAAAATCAACAAAGCCTACGAGGACCTCACCACCGGCAAGGCAAAATTCCGCTATGTCATCGATATGAAAGCGAGCAATCTCTAGTCTTACAATGCGTCACTTATGGATTCCGCTATGGAATCCATAGCGAGCAGGCTTAAATCTGTGCTTATCTAGCAAGATAAATACGCTTGTGGGCTCTACCTATCAAAAAAATTTCAGCAAAAATCAAGAATTTAAGATGTGTAATATAGGCCCTCTAGGATCTGAATCCTAGTATTTTAGTTGCTTTTGGTTTATTTTGCGCGTTGTGTGGTGCGCGTTTGGCAAGGTGCGCGTTTAGCAAGGTACGCTTGGCAAAGTGTATTTGGCAAATGTGTGCCAAAAGCGCGCGCCAAGTATTTAGTGGTATTTAAAGTGGTATTTGTGGCGCGCGGATTTCAAAGATTAAGCCTTGTTGTGCTAGAATCCGTCTTTTTGTTGCGCTTGATTTAGATGATAGTTTAGTGCGCGGTGCGTGGGTTGTGTTTTACTAAGATTATTTGGGGTTTAAAATCAGCATGAAAAAATCATCTTTATTCTTTGCTATTTGTTGCGTGTGGGTAGTTTGCGCTGGTGTCGCAACTGCTGCAAACACCGCAAATGCCACAAACAAAGAGCGCACCAAAAGCGTAGAATCTAACGCCTTAGATTCTAAAAATTTGGATGCCAAAAACGCAGATTCTGGCAAATCAGATTCTCGCGCTTTGGACGCTGAAAATTTGGATTCTAGCAGTTTGGATTCTCGCGCGCAAAATCCCAAAAAAACAAAATCCAAAGCAAAAAAAAGTAGCGCCAAAAGCGCAGATTCTAGCGCCCTAGATTCTGCCACCGCGCCAAAATCCACACAAGATTTGGCACTCACCCAAAGCGCCTCGCCTGCTAATTTAGCCAGCGGCGATTTAGCTAGCAGCAGCGTGGCTGAAGGCATTTTGCCAGATAGCGATTTGACCTGCGATGCGCTCTGCCAAGCCATCACGCAAAGCACCTTCATAAGCCGCCAAAAAAGCGGAAAATACATAAGCGCAAGCCTTGGTACAAGCTTCATAAGCGGCTATGGTGACTTTATGAATATCCCCACCGTTGGCGTGCGCGCGGGCGTGGTGAGCTTTTTTAACCGATATGTGGGCGTGAGGGGATTTTTTGGCGTGGATGTTGGATTCTGGCGCTATTCTGGCGTGCTTGGGATGGTCTCGCTAGGGATCGATGCTATCGCGGAGTTTCCGCTATCCAAAAAGCGCTTGGTGTTTATGGGTGGGCTGCTTGGCATCGGCGGCGATGCGTATTTTTATTATGACAAGCGCGATTACAATAGCTTTGATAATATGCGAAAAACCGGTGAAGTGTTTATGCAAGCAGGCATCACGATGATGCTTGGCAAGCGCAATCGCGTGCAGGCGATTTATCGATTTTTGCCCGCGCGGCGCGCTGCAAACTTTAGCCCCCTTGGCATCGTAATGCTGGAGTATATGTTTAAGTTTTAGAGACTTGATTTTATTTATTGCTTGCTTTTGGATTCTAGATTTTGCGGTTTTGTTTTTATGTTGCAAAATCTCGACTTTATTTCCTTGGCTTCACTTTCCCTTCATTGTTGGCAGATGTAGCATCTCTGCCCAGCGCAAGTTTTTGCCACATTCTATCACGCATGGATTCCCTACTAGGCTTAGTAGCGGCACATCACTCGCGCAGTCGCTGTAAGCATAGGAGTTTGGCAAATCATATTTGCTTAAATCCAGCATATCATCTAGCTTATAAAGTTTGCGCTCTTGCATAGTGTGGATACCATCGATGTTTCCAGTAAGCTTGCCGCTTTTCACTTCCAAATCCACCGCCACCACATGCCTGATATCAAATAGCTTGGCAAACTCCTCGATATAAATAGACAGCCCGCCAGATACGATGACTATGGTATGCCCCATTTGCTGATGATAGTGGAGTTTTTGTATCACGAGTGGATTTAGGTTTGGCAGCACCTCGCTTTTGACAAAATCTTGTGCCAGTGCCTTCGCGCGCTCATAGGAGAATCCGATAAACATCTCAAAGCGCGGATATTCTATAGCTGGCTTATGCAAAATCCTGCGCCTTATGATATTTCTCACACGATAGATTCTGCGACGCAAGGCATTTTGCAAGCGCGAGTAGTGCCGATTGTGTCTGCCTATAAATGGCAGATATCGCTCAAGTGTCTGAAAATCTGTAATCGTCTCGCAGAAATCAAAAAGGGCTAGGATTTTGCTATTCATATTTTTCCTTACAATAAATTATTTATCCAAAAATTGCTTTATGCATTCTAGCACTTTATGCATCTGCTCCTGCGTTCCTATGGTGATTCTGCAGGCATTTGGTATAATATGTGCGTAGTCTCGGACAAAAATACCATTGCTTTGCATATAAAATGCAAGTTCTTTTGCGTGCCGACTTTGGAACAAAACAAAATTAGCTTCGCTTTGTGTCGATATTTGGATATTCAATTTTTGCAATCCATTTATGAAAAAATCCCTAGCAGCTTTTACTTCTTTGACAAAACTATGCATATACTCTATATCATCAAGCGCCGCGCTAGCTGCTATTTGAGATGGCATTGCTACGCTTTTTGGGTTTCTTAGCTTATTGATAGCCTTTATATTTTCTTCATTGCTGATACAATATCCTATCCTAAAACATGCCAAAGCAAATGCTTTTGAAAAAGTCCTGGTAATGATTAGATTTTTACATTCCGTGATAAGGTGACAAACACTTTTGCCATAAAACTCATAGTATGCCTCATCAACAAGAAATAATACATTTGGATTTTTTCTGATAATAGATTCTAGTTTTTGCTGGCAATATATTTTTCCCGTTGGGTTATTTGGATTGCAAATATATAGCATCTTCACATTTTCTTTTTTTAGAAATAGATTTAAACTTTCAAAATCTAAATCAAACTCTTGGTTTAGCGGAAAAATAATGCTTTCTATCCCAGCACCATTTGCGCGCGCCCTAAAATTATCATAAGTCGGAGCAACAATCGCTACTTTATCTGTTTTTTCCAAAAATACATCAATGATACATTCATGCGCTGCATCCGAACCATTAAATAGCTCTACACAAGAGGCTGGCTGTGCGACATAATGCGAGAGTTTTTCAAAAAGTGCAATATTTTTAGTATTCGGATACCAATTCATATGCCCATGTTTAAGAAAGCCCATAATATCTTCTTGCACCTTGGGAGAGGGCGGAATAGTCGCTTCATTCCAATCAAGTTTAAGGCAATCTTTTTGCTCATCCATTTCCCAAATTTTATGTGGGATAGACAAGTATGGCTTGAGGTTTTGGATGCTTTTATTTGGAGTCATTTGGCTGCCTTAGTTTATTTTATAGAAGCATAATGTTTATATATGTCTTTTAGAATTTCATCAGTCATTTCGCCAAATAATATTCCATTGCATAGTTCTAGTATTTCTATGCCAGGCCAGTTTGAATTCAACTCAATAAATAAAGGCTTTCCATTTTCATCTAGTGTAAAATCCCAGCCAATAAGCCCAATATGCGGGATGCAAGAGTGCATTTCTAATGCCATATTTTTTATATTATCTATATGAGGGACAGCTTTTGAATATGGCTCTATAGCATTTGGGAGTTTCTCTATATGCTCGCCTTTACCCTTGATGATAAAATCTCTCAAATTCCCATTTTCATCAATGCCTATGCGGAAATGTCCGCCATTGGAAGTAAGTCCCTCCTCCCCGACAAGCAGTGTTGCGCCTAGGTAGTGAAACTTTTCTTTGTAAAAAAGCGTCATGATACGAAATGTATTTACAGAATGAGAATTTAGATTTGCCAGCCATTGGTGCTGTTTGATAAGGTCTTGCACGATAAAATCGCTATTGTATGATTTTATGATTGTTGCAATCTCTTCTCTACCCATATCAGCACTAAGTAGGTTTATATCTTTACCAGAGCCTGTTTGGTTTATCATAGTAGGCTTGATGATAGCTTGTTTGTGCGAAAGGATAAGATCAATAGCTTGATTGATGGTTATTGGGATGTTTTGATTTGCTTTTGGGGTGAAAAGCTGCGATTTTACTTTGCGTAGAATTGTTGTGGGCTTGTTAAAATTATGAAAAATCGCATCATAGTAGTTTTTGTCGCCTAGGACATGATTATACATCGGTGGGTTGAAGTAAGGGATTATATATTTATAATAAAAAAAATTATCCAAATAGCGCACATCAAGCGGATGGTGTTGATTGACATTGTAAATGATAGTATGCCAGTCAAGCGTGTGCTGACAACGAGCAAGGAGTTTATTTGTTAGGTTGGGTGATTGATTTGGCTTGGTTTGTGTGCTTGCGTGTTTGTATGCCCCCCCCCCTTCTATGCTAAGATATGGGGCCCAGTATTCTATGATGCGATTTTTGTGATCTTGTGGCAGGGATTTAAGCTGTTTGTGGATAGCTAAATATTGGCGCGTTTTCTCACTCCAATAGCCATTAAATTCTCGTTTTTCACGCCAAGTGTTGAATATGCGCTTCAATTTTTGCTTGAGAGTTGATTTGGTTTGGCGTAGCATTATAGACTCCTTGTAAAAATTTTGCGATTATAGCACAAAAATACATTATAGTTGTCTATTTATGGTATTTGGCGTTAGGTGAAATTAGAATTATCGCTTTAAAATCTGTTTTTGGATTTTGGTGTGTTGATTCCATAAACTGCCCAACTTTTTATCCCATTTGTGCGGGTTTAGTGCTTCATTTCCACCACCAGGTGTAAAAGTAAGCTCGCCCACATAAACGCGCGCGCCATCTTGATAAAGATCCACGCGGACATAGTCAAAATCTTGCGAAAGGATTTGCGATACTCTATACATCTCTTGAAGTGCTAGTGGCTTTGGTGGGATGCTGGATTCTGCATTATTGTAGGTGAAGTTGAAAGGCGCGAGCTCCCAAGACATCGTCATCATCGCTCGCTGATAGTCATCAAATCGATCGGTAGTTACTTGGATATAGATGTCTTGCTCGCTTGCATTTGCAAACATATGAAATTTGTAGGTGTCTAGGGCTTTGCTGATTAGTGTATTTAGTTTGTCTTCCTCACCCTCCACGCTTTGGCAAACTTCTCGTCCCATTCGCTCGGAGTGAATTTCTCTATCCCCCCGCCATGAGTGAAGGTCAGCTCGCCGATGATTATTTTGCCCCCCCCCCCCAATATTAGCATTATCAGTGTTATACATATCTACTCTTATCGCATCAAAATCTTTGCCGATTTCTTTTGCTATAGCAAACATAGTATCAGCATTTGTTGGTTTTGGTGGGGTGGATTCTGGAGCTGGGTAGCAAAGCTCAAAGGGCTGCCTCTCCCATTTATTATCAAACATAGTGCGTGTGTGGTTGGTAAAGCGGTCGGTATCAACTTGCATATATGTTTCCTCTCCCTCTCCAAACACATGCGCTTTATAATCTTCTGGTGCTTTGTATTCTCCCTCGATTTCCATACCACCACTATCTGCTACTTTTAACAACTCCTCCGCAAACACTCTAGGCTCAATGTCTTTGTAATGCCATTCACGGAATAATGAATAATGATTTCTTCCAAGGTGCTCGCAAAGTCTTTTTACAGCCCGCTTGAATTGCTTTTTGTTGGTTAAAAACTCCTGTTTATCTGGCACAAGCACCACGCCACCACCATCATGATTTGTTTTTAGCACAAAAGATTCTGGCAAAGAGTCAAAGTCTATATCATCTACACTTTTCCATATACCATAAAGCTTTGGTAAAAATGGCGAAGAGTTTGTAGCAAAGAGCAAATCATGGATAGAATCTATAGGAGCAAAAAGAGGAGAGTCTTGGTTTAGCATGGTTTGTTTGTTGGGAAGGTTGCTATTATTTGTGCTATCGTCAAAGTTTTGCAATTTGCTAGCGATGTAGATTCTAGCTTTTAGTTTATCTGCGAGTGCTGTGTAGATTGGGTTTCTATCAAAGAGCATTCTATGGATTATTTTTTCATTGAAAGTTTTTGGGTTTCTAAAATCTGGTGTGTAGCCAAAGAGTCTTTGATGGCGACGCAAAAAGTATGCTTCATCACTTAGATTTTTGGTGCGTAGGTATTCTATTTTGTCTCGCAGCGGATTGATGAGAATCAAAGCAGGGCGAATCAAAGGAAATAAAGGGCTATGTTTGATAGCGTGTTTTAGGCGTTGTGTGAAGTATGGGGCGGTTTGGGCGGTTTGGGTTTTAGTGGTATTGGTTTGTGGCATGGGGTTGTCCTTATAAAGTTACAAATTTGTCAAGTGTGAATTATAGCAAAAATATACGCATGCACGAAAATATTATTTTGACAATATTATTTGGCTGGGTGCGATATATTATAAGGTTGTAGTAATTAATCTTGATATATAATGCGCGAAATTAATCGCGTAGGATATATATGAGTCAAAAAATCAACCAAACAGACAAAAATACTCAAAGCAATGCAGAATCTAAAATGCAAGATGGCGCACAAGAGCCAGCAAATACCGCAGACGCGCAGAATGCAAATCAGCAAGCGTGCGTCGCAACACAACAAACACACGCTACAACCGGGCAAGAGCCAGCACACAGCGTAACCCAGCAAGCGCCAGCCCCAAGCCAGCGCTCGCTTACTATCGCGCTCATCGGGCAGCCAAATGTCGGCAAAAGCTCGCTTCTAAACGCCCTCTCTGGCGCGCATATCAAAGTCGGCAATTTTAGCGGCGTCACCGTAGAAAAAGCGCAAGCCACCATCACACACAAAGGCGTGAAGCTCACTATCATCGACCTTCCGGGCACTTATTCGCTAAATGATTATTCGCCAGAGGAAAAAATCTCCAAAGACTTCCTAGAATCTAGGGATTATGACTTGGTGCTAAATGTCCTAGATGCGACCAATCTCGAGCGCAACCTTGCCCTTAGCGGGCAAATCATGGGGCTTGGCGTGAAAATGGTGCTAGCGCTAAATATGATAGATGAGGCGCGCGAAGAGGGGATAAATGTCGATGATAGGCTGCTTAGCGAGATTCTAGGCGTGCCATGCGTGCCTATTTCTGCTAATAACAAAGAAAATCTAGACACCCTGCTAGATACGCTCCTAGATGTCGCTGCCAAGCCCTTCTGCCCGCCAAAGCGCGTGTATAATGACATAATAGAGGCGCAAATAGAAAATCTCGAGCGCTTTATTTTGCAAAAATCTTTCAATGAATTGCGCGCCTACCCTAGTGCTAAAGACCCGCTCTCCGCGCGACAAATCGCTATTTCTTTGCTTAGGCTTGACCCTAGCATTTATGCGTTTTTGCACGATAAGCCAAGCTATTCGCAAATCACACAGCACACCAACGCCGCGATAGCCACGCTTTCAAAGGCGTTTAATGAAAACAACATCCAGCGCATTTTCAACCAAGACGCCATAGCTTATGGGCGCGGCGCGGCGCAAGAAGCTACCAAATACCCAAAAACCATTTTGCAAAAAACCAAAAAAATAGATTCTATCCTTTTGCATCGCGTGTGGGGGATACCGATTTTTCTTGCATTTATGTTTTTGCTTTTTGAGATGACTTTTTATGTGGGCGGATTTTTCAAAGACTATATAGAGGATGGATTCTCCTATCTCGCGGATGTCTTGCGCGAGCATATCGTGATAGAGGAGGTGGCGTCGCTGCTTTGTGATGGCGTGATAGGGGGCGTGGGGACTATCATCGCATTTTTGCCGCTTATTATCGTGCTGTATCTTGGCATCGCGATTTTGGAGGGGAGCGGGTATATGGCGCGGATTGCGTTTTTGCTCGATGGATTTTTTCACAAATTTGGCTTGCATGGCAAAAGCTTCATCCCGCTAGTCGCGGGCTTTGGCTGCTCTGTGCCTGCATACATGGCGACACGCACGCTAAAAAACAAAAACGAGCGCCTTATCACGCTTTTTGTCATAGGGTTTATGAGCTGTAGTGCGAGACTGCCTATTTATGTGCTGTTTGTGGGGGCGTTTTTTGATGACAAATACGCGGGGCTTGTGCTTTTTGGCATATATTTGTTTGGCGCGGTGGTGGCGCTTTTGATGGCGAAGTTTTTGCGGCTTACTATCTTTTCAGGCCAACAAGAGCCATTTGTCATGGAGATGCCAAAATATCGTATGCCTAGCTGGAAGGGCGTGTGGTTTAGCATCTGGAGCAAGGTGGTGATGTTTTTGAAAAAGGCGGCGGGCTTTATATTTTTAGGCTCGGTGCTTATTTGGTTTGCTTCTCAATACCCCAAAAACGCCGCACTTGATGAAGAGTTTGCAGCCAAAAAGCAGGCTTTGGTAGAATCTGGCGCGTATAAAAATGCCAGCAAAGAAGCGCAAGAAGAGGAGCTTTGGTATCTTGAAAACGAGCATTTGGAGGCGTTTTTGCGCCAAACATATTCGGGCAAAATTGGCGAGGTGATAGAGCCTATTTTTGCGCCTATGGATTTTGATTGGCGGCTTTCTATCTCACTGGTGGCGGGATTTGCAGCCAAAGAGGTGGTGGTATCCACGCTTGGGATTTTGTATGCGCTAGGCGATGAGGCAAATGAGCATACAAGCTCGCTGCAGCAAAGTCTGAAAAACAACATCTCTTTCCCCACAGCGATGGCATTTATCATATTTGTGATGTTTTATATCCCTTGTTTTGCAGCGACCATCACTTTTGGCAGGGAGGCTGGGGGGATTAAGTTTGTGGCGTATTTGTTTGTATTTACCACGATTGTGGCGTATGTGCTTTCAGTCGCTGGGTATTATGTGGCGTCGTTTGGCTATGGGCTGTTTATGGGGTAGCGCTAAGTGGTAGCGGATTCTCGCGCGAGAATCTAGAATCTAGCGGGATTCTGTTTTTGGATTCTAGATTTTTGGATTCTCGATTTTTAGAATCTAGTTTCTAATTTTTTAGATTCTAGAATTCTTGTTTTGCCTAGATTTTGCTATTCACGCCCGCCTCACAAAGCGCGCTTATAATGCCAGATTTTGTTTGCCGCTTTGCTCTGCCAAAGAGTCAAAATGAGCTAAAATATCATCAAAAGGAGCCTTTATCATGAAAATCACCAAAAAAAACTGGATACAAATCCACACCTATCTAAGCCTTTTTTTCTTGCCAGCCGCACTCATATATGCTATAACCGGCGTGCTCTATATCTTTGAAATCCGCCAAAACTCGGGTGCCATCATCCACAATATCGAGCTAGAATCCATGCCGCGCAAAGGCGAGGAGCGCGAACTCATCCTAAAAGTGCTAGAAGAAAATAACCTAAAAATCCCCAAAAACACCGAGGTGAAAAACTTCCGTGGCTCGCCTAGCATGGGAAATGTGTATTATGGCGTGAATATCGTGCAAGAAAAAGATGGCAAAATCATTCTTCGCACCACGCAGCGCAACCTTTATGGGGTGCTGATGCTTATGCATAAATCCGGTGGCACGAAGTTTGAGCTAGGCGGGTTTAGATTCTCGCTTTTTGATTTTATCGCGATTGGCTTTGGCATCTCGCTTTTGCTTTTTTATCTCTCTGGGCTTTTTGTCACTTCATTTTGCAAGAAAAACCGCGCGAGTGCGTTTGGCACGCTAGGCGTTGGGCTTGTGATTACGATTTTGGCGGTGTATTTTAGTGTGTAGGGTGTTTTAGCGCGCGGGGCGCGGTATTTGTGTTTGGTATTTTGCGCCCCAAAAAGCCCTAGATTTTGCGCTAGAATCCAAGCGATTTTTGGAATATTTATAGAGTATTTTTGGCGATTTTTGGATTATTTTTTGCTTGGTTTTAGCAATGCTTAGCTACAATACGCGCTTATTATGCGAGAATCTAGATGATTTTAGCGTTTGGCTTAGGATTCTCACTCGCAAATGCAGTCAAAAGCAGCTTTATATCACATTTAAGGGCAAAAATGAGCGCACACACATCATCCAACCTTTTTCAACAATCTGGCACAAAATCCACAATCAAAACATTCAGCAAAAAACTCATCAGATTAGGCGCACTCGGCGCGCTTTTTGCCGCTAGCGCGTGGTATGTGAGCGGGTGTTCGCTGCTTGATTATATCCAGCGCAAAGCCTCGCAGGGCAATATCAGCGGTGACAACTGGTATATCGAGCGCATAGTAGTTGGCGATGAAGTCTTTTATGCGCCACAAATCATTGCCAAAAGCGCGCAAAAAATGCTAAATAGCGATGCTGCCGAGCTTCCAAAAGTGCAAAAAGACAAGCATGATTCTGCTGATGTGGATGTGCTGGATTCTGCGCAGATCCCAAACCTCGATGACATCGATGATAATAAACTAAAAGAACTCGCACAAATCGATGAAATCGCCACGCTAAATTTTGACACCACGCAAGGCAGAATCTCTGGGCAAAGCGGCTGTGGCTCGTATTTTGCAAGCTATACTTGGAGCGATAGGAAAAATATCGAGATAAGTGGCGGCGGCTTGACTAGGAAGCTTTGCTCGCCAAATGAAGTCGTGCGCTTTGAATTTCGCTTCGTGCGCGGGCTGGAGGGCGCTTTTGGCGTGGCGCAAAAAGACAAAAACACCTTGACGCTAACGAGCAAAAATATGACTATCTATCTTTATAAAAACAAAGATATGCCAAAAGCTGAAGAAGATGAGAATCCAGAAAATGCCAGCAGCGCGGTAAATGCTGGCAACTAAAGCTAGCAAAATGTCGCAAAATCTTAGCCAAAGCTTGCGCCAAAATGCTAGCAAATTTAGCCAAAGCTTGCGCGCGAAATTTTTTAGCGTTTTCATCGCGTTTAGTTTGGGCGCAAATGTCGCTTCCGCAGAATCTATAGATTCTACAACATCCAAAAACGCAGCGCCACAAACAAAGCCCAAAAACACGCAGAATCTAAATGTGCCAGTAGCCTTTGCTAGATGCATCCCATGCCATGGCGAAAGCGGGCAAAAAGTAGCGCCCGGCGCAAAAGGCGGCGCTACAATCGCTGGGCTAAATAAACAAAAGCTTATCGCTGATCTGCGCGGCTATCGCGCCAAAAGAGCAGATAATGGCGGCGCGAAATTTATCATGTATAGCCAAGCGGAAAATCTAAGCGATGCAGACATCGAGGCGCTTGCGAGCTACATCTCAAGCCTTCCCAAAAAGCGCGAGCAAAACACCAAATAAAGGCGATAAATGGCATATATTCGCTTAGATTCTCTAGCGTTTGAGCGCAACCTAAACGCACTGCGCGAGCATATCTGCGCGAAAACTTCAGCGCAAAGTGGCGCGCAAACAAACAATAATCAAGCTGGCGATAAGACCAGCGATAGCCAAACCACCAATAATCAAGTAGGCGCGCCAGAAATGGCACTCGTGCTAAAGGATAATGCTTACGGGCATGGGCTAGAGCAGATAGCGGCTTTGGCGCGCGCTTGGGGGATAAAAAGCGTGTTTGTCAAAAACTACGCCGAAGCGCAAAAAATCGCCCACCTTTTCCCGGCGATCACCGCGCTTTATGGGCGCATCCCGCTAAATGCGCCTAGCAATATTTATCACTCCATCACCTCCATATCCGAGCTAAAATATCTGATAAACGAGCTAGAAAGCGCACAGAATCTAGATTCTAGTCATCGCTCCACCAGCGCCACCCACCCCGCGCCAGCCAACTCCGCCCACCCCATCGAGCTAAAAGTAAATATAGGCATGAATCGCAATGGCATCTCATTTTGCGAGCTAGATTCTGCGCTAGAGCTCATCGCCAAAGCACCGCGCATAAGGCTTGCTGGCGTGTTTGCGCATAATGGCTATGGTGATAATGATGACAAGGCATTTGAAGCCTCGCTTGAAAATTTTGCCAAAATCAAACGCCGCGTTTGCGCGTGGAGCGAGGCGCAAAATATTGCACGCCCAAGATTCCACTCTCTAAGCACCAGCGGCGCGCTTAGAGTAGCACAAGAGCCCAAAATCGCGCAGGGTGTGCTATTTGGCGAGGGTGCGGATGACTTGGTGCGTATAGGAATCGGCGCGTATGGGTATCACACAAGCGACATCGCGCTTCATATTTCACTCACACCAATAGCGAGCCTCTGGGCGCAAAAGATTTCATCGCATTTCTTAGAAAAAGGCGAGCGCATAGGATATGGCGGGGTGAGTGTGGTGCGCCAAAGCGGCGTGTTTAGCACCTATGATGTGGGCTATGGCGATGGGCTTTTCCGCCTAAGCGGCAAGGAGGCGCCGCTATTTTGTGCGAGTGGCGAGGAGATTTTGCCTATTATGTCGATGGATTGCTTTTCGTGTGCGGGGGAGCGCGAGGAGGTTTGCGTGTTTGATGATGTGCGGGAGTATGCCAAATGCTTTGGCACGATACCTTATGTGATTTTGACGCATCTTTCTCCATTTCTAAAACGCGTCGTGGTGTGAGATGAGATTTGCCTACAACCACGCGCCTATCGATTTTCACTTCTCGCACACGCCGCGTGATTTTGTCGTGCAAGAGATTCCGCTTTATGAGTTTAGCGGCAAGGGCGAGCATCAGATAATCCAAGTGCGCAAAAAAAATCTAAGCACCTTTGAGCTGCTAAAAATCCTAAGCGCGCATTTTGGCGTGCATATCAAATCCATAGGATACGCCGGGCTAAAAGACAAATCCGCCACCACTACGCAGTTTTTATCACTCCCTAGGGTGAAAAACCTAGAATCCACTTTTGAAAACATCGCCAAAAGCCACGAGATAAAGCTCATCTCCTCCACGCTTCATGACAACAAGCTAAAGCTAGGGCATCTCAAAGGCAACCGATTTTTCATAAGGCTAAAAAAAATCACGCAAGCAAACGCGACTAGGCTAGAATCTGCGCTTAGTGATATCGCGCGTGAAGGCTTCCCGAACTTTTTTGGATTCCAACGATTTGGCGTGGATGGGGATAACTATCTGCTAGGCAGGGCGCTTGGGGTGAAGGGCAGCAAAAATGCTGGGGGCGCTGGGGGCGCTGCGAGCTTCGAAAGCGCGGAGAATGCAGGGGGCGTGCCGCTTGCTTTAAGAAATGCGTTTGGGGCTGGGCTGGATTCTGGCGCGTCAAATTTTTCCAAAAATATCCCGCCAAATATCCTTCAAAGTCTGGCGCGCAACAAACGCATGCGAAATTTTCTCATCTCTAGCTATCAAAGCTTTTTGTTTAACGCATGGCTAGAAGCGCGCGTGCGCCTAAGCATCTGGCGCAAAACGCTTGATATATCACAAATGCGCGAAATGGTGGAGAATCTAAAGGCAGAGAATCTAAAAAAGGCGCGAGAATCTACACTTAAAAATTTGGCGCAAGATTCTGCCATTTTGCAAGATTTTGCTTCTCGAGATTCTACTATTTTGCAAAATTTTGGCATTTCACAAAACCAAAGCGCGCCAAACCCCATAGATTCTATTTTGGCAAATGCCCTCGATGAAGCCGCGATTCTCTCACTCTACCAGCAGCCCCAGCGCTTCATGCTACTGCCCGGCGAGATTTGCTGTCATTATCCCTATGGCAAGTTTTTTTGCCTAGAATCTATCACGCCGCATGATTATGAGCGATTTGGCGCGCGCGATATAGCGCCCACCGGCGCGCTAAGTGGCGAGAATCTAAAGCGCGCCAGCCAAAACGCGCTAAGCGTAGAAAAGGCATTTTTGGATAATATTTTGGCGAAAGGCTCTAGGCGCTATGCGTGGGTGTGGGCGAGCGATGTGGAGTGCGCTTACAATCCGCAAAACGCGCATTTTGAGCTGCATTTCACCTTGCCTAAAGGCGCGTATGCCACGAGCTTGCTAGAACAGCTTGGCAATCGTAAATTAGATTCTAGCAATGTGCGTATGCTAGAATCCGCGCCAAACGACTATGACGCGCCAGAGTGAAGAGTGCGCCAGAATCCAAAAACACATAAGTGATACCAAAAAACGACATCAAGCGAAAGGAGAGCCGATGAATTTTGATAGTATTTTGCAAAAAAACAAGATAAAAACCTACGCCGTGCTTTGCGTATATATAGCGATTTTTGCGCTGATTGGCTTGCTTGTGGATATTATCCGCATCGATGCGCCTAGCCTTGAGTATGGATTCTACGCGCTTCTTTCCCTGCGCGAGTTTCCGCTCATCACGACTATCGCGGCACTCGTGGCGTGCGCGGTGATATGGTATAGCCTCTCGCGCTTTGATGTCATCATGCTAAAGGGCGATGAATACGAGCTGATACCAGAATCCGGGCACCTAGCGCCCCTGCAAGCCTTCGTGCGAAATGCCTTTGATGATGTGCTCTCGCGCGCTGGATTCTCGCACGCCCCGCGCCTATATCTAATCCACGCGCCTTATATGAATGCCTTTGCTAGTGGCTGGAGCGAGCAAAACTCGCTAGTGGCTATCACCACCGAGCTTGCCAAAAACCTCGATGAAAGGGAGCTAAAAGCCGTGCTTGCGCATGAAGTGAGCCACATAAGGCATGGCGATATAAGGCTTACGATGAGTGTTGGGATTTTGAGTAATATTTTGCTTTTGATATGCAATAGCGCGGCGTGGCTTTTCATGGGCGATAGGCGCAATGATGGGGCGCAAAAGGCGCGGAGTATTTTGCTTGTGTTGCAGTTTGTGCTGCCGCTGCTTACGATGTGGCTGCAGATGTTTCTAAGCCGCTCTAGGGAGTATATGGCAGATGCGGGCAGCGCGTATCTCATGCACAATCCAGACCCGATAATAAGCGCGCTAAAAAAAATTTCAAACAACTACACAAGCCATGACTTCTCGCAAGTGGATAATAACCCTACGCGCAAAGCGGCGTATATATTTGAGATGGGCGATATGTTTAGCACGCATCCAAGCCTAGAAAATCGCATAAAATCGCTTTATGGGCGATGAGGTGAATTCTAAGTTTGGCGAGTGGATTATAGTTTGCGTTGGCTTATTGGCGGGCTTTGTGTGTGAATGCGTGGCGGATTTTGGGTTTTATTAGCTTTGTCAATCTACCAATAAAACGCCATTTTGGCTAAAAACACCACGCCAAAACCAAGCGCAAAAATCACCAAGTGCCCATAGCCTTTAAGCGGATTTTGCCTTTTTGTCGCATGAGAGATGAGCGATATCGCCACCACCAGCACGATGAGGAGTGCTAGCAGCATTTTTATCACCAAAAACTGCTGCAAAGTCGTGTCAAAAAATCCCTTCTCCACGCCGATATATCGGCTAA
This sequence comes from Helicobacter sp. CLO-3, assembly GCF_001854545.1. Taxonomy (GTDB): domain Bacteria; phylum Campylobacterota; class Campylobacteria; order Campylobacterales; family Helicobacteraceae; genus Helicobacter_B. Next base: position 39,611 of record NZ_MLQN01000011.1, on the reverse strand, counting down.
TCATCGCCCCACCGCTCAAAACCAGCAGCACCACACAAAGCGGCATGATTTTCGTCCCGCGCGATAGCACCACGCGATACACGCTATCGGCTATCTCATCGCCTAGAATCTTGCGGATGCGGCTAAGCAGCACGACTTCGGTAAAAATAAAGCCCAGAAAAATAATCGCGCAAATCACATGAATGACAAGAAAATATGGGTATAAAGATTCCATTGAATCGCTCCTTTTTGGAATTGTTTGCTGGCGAAATACTGTTGAAAATGCCGGCTGTTTTGACAAAATCGCACTAAATCTTGCCAAAATCGCGCGCTTTTGTATGATGCATGCTGGCATTTTGATTCGTATTTTTATCTTTTATTTCTGAAGCGCATTTTAACATATGTTTATATTTTGTGTTTTTTTGGATTTTTAGATTCTGCTATTTGGCGCGCAAGACACATTTCACGACAAAATAGGCAAAATCTAGCTACAATTTCAAACGCAAAATAACCTAAATCTCAAGCCAAAAGCGCGCCAAAAAAGTGCCAAAAAGTATGTGTAAAAAGCGCAATGATTTTGGATAGCGCGCCAAACACCACACAAACAACGCAATAACAAAAGGCTAGAATCCATGAAAAACACCAAAAGAAACGCCGAGAGAAATGTCGAGAAAAACATTGAGAAAAACGCCGGTAAAGCACCAAAGCCACAAAAACAGCAGGCGCAAACAAAACCACAGGCACAGCCACAAAAGCCGCAGTCGCAGCCAAAACTACAGCCAAAGCCGAGCACCACGCAAAGCGCGCCATTTCCGCGCCGCTTTTTCGCTAGAATCTTTTCTGGAGATTCGGCCAGAATCCCCTCTAGAATCCCTTCGGCCAAAATATTTTCTAGAATCCTTGCCAGCACTTTTTCTAGCCTTTGGCGTGCGCGAGCCGCTTTTGTCACGCTTTGCTATGTTGTGATATTTTTCGCACTTTTGCCAAGAGCGCTAGAAAGCCTTGCAAATCTAGATTCTAGTGCCAGCGATTATGCGGCGCTTATTTTCCTGCCTATCGCGTGGCTTACGCACACCTTTAGCGCGAATTTCATCGGCGTTTTGGCGCTGTTTGTGTTTGGCGCGCTTGGGGCGACTATGAAGCCGCTGCGGCATTTTACGATTTTGTTTGTGATTTACCTATTTTGCGCGTATCCAAGCTTTCTTTATGGCGGGTTTATCCCGAGTTTTTCTTATCAAATCATTGAGGCGGTGGTGTTTTTGGGCGATGAGTCTTATGCGATGCTGCTGGCGTTTTATGCTAGGTTGGCGGTGAAAATTTTTGCTATTTTTGCGATTTTTGATATCGCGTATTTTTTGCTAACATCGCGCCAGAATCCAAAATTCACCCAGAATCCAAGTTTGACGCAGAATCTAGATTCTACGCAGAATCCAAAAGTCATGCAAGCTTCAAAATTTACTCATATTCCAAAATTTGCTTGGTATAATCTCATTTTTACATTGATTTTGTATGCTTTTGTCGTGGTGGCTTATAGTTTGCATGATCGCAAAATGGTGTGGTTTTAGGCGAGTTTGGCAAACAGGCTTTTGACAGGCAAAGCGATAAACACAAAACAAAATAAAGGAAAAATATGAAAAAATCGATGCGTTTTTTTGCGCGGATTTCGTGGATTGCGTGGATTGCGCAGATTTCCCGGAGCGCGCGGATTCTAGCCTTTGGTGCGTTTGTGGCGACAAGCGCGATGGCGGAGAATCTGCTAGGCATCAGCGCCTACACGCTCGCCAAACAGGGGCGCTGGGAGGTAGAATCCATGAAAATGGGCGAGTATGAGATAACTATCCCTTATGATATGGAGAATGCGTATCTGACATTTAGCGGTGGGCGGATAAATGGGATTGTGGGGTGTAATAACTTTTTTGCCAGCTATGAGATAAGGGGTGGGGGCAAGATGATAGCGGTGGGGCAGGGCGGTATGACGCGCAAGATGTGCGCTAGTAGTGCGGAGTCGCAAATCGAGGCGATTTTTGGCAAGCATTTTGCGGGCAATTTTATCGTGCAAGGTTATGATGATACTATCGAGCTGGTGGGGAGCGAGGGCTTTGTGCTAAGGCTTTTTCCATCGATGATGCTAGAGCCGTTTTGATTTTGGGGTTTAATTATGGGTTTTGGCGGTGAGGATTTTGGCGCAGAATCTAGCACTCTAGAATCTAGTGGAAGGTTTGAGGCTGCAGATTCTAGCGTTTTAGATTCTAGCGTTTTAGATTCTGGCGCATTTTGCTCGATGATTGGCGTGTGTGGCGGGTGCAGCGATGATGAGGTGGCTTGTGATTTGCACCACAAAACACAAGAGATAAAAGAAGCCTTTGGGCTTGCTGATATAGAATTTATCGCATCGCCGCCGCTTGGCTATCGCGCGCGCGGGGAGTTTCGCATCTATAAAGAGGGCGGAGAATCTAGCGCGCCAAAGGCTGGCGGTTTGGATTTTGGCGATTTGGATTCTGGCAAAATAGATTCTAGCAAAATAGATCCGGTCTCGCCGCAGCGCTTTTTTTTGGCGATGAGTGCGCGCGGTGCGAATAAGCGCGTGAAAATCACTAGCTGCCCCATACTTCTGCCAAACCTACAATACACGCTAAGCGAGCTTGTGAAACATATAAACAAAAATCCATTGCTTAGCCACAAACTCTACGCCATAGAGGCGCTAGGCACGCGTGCGCAAAACAGAACGCAAGCCACACAAACAACGCAAACAACGCAAACAACGCAAATGCAAGCAAACCAAAGCGCGCAAACAACACAAAGCGCCCAGCCAAACACCGCGCCCGCCTACCCAAGCATCATAAGCCTTATCTACCACAAGCAGCTAGATAGCGAGTTTGAAGCCGCCGCCAAAGCGCTAGAATCTAAAATCAAAGCCCACATCATCGCGCGCAGCAAAAATAAAAAGCTAATAATTAGCAGCGATAGGATTCTAGATAGGCTAGAAATCAGCGGTAAGGAATATCGCTACTATCGCAGGGAAGGGCAGTTTTGCCAGCCAAACGCGTTTATAAATCCGCAGATGATAGGCTTCATCAAGCGCGCGATAGCAGCGCACAGGCGCGATGATTTGCTAGAGATGTATGGGGGCGATGGGAATTTTTCTATCGCGCTGGCAGATAGCTTCTCTAGCGTGCTTGTGACGGAAGTCGTGAAGTCTGCTAGCGCGCTCATAGAAAGCAACGCCGCGCTAAATGGCATCACCAACATCAAAAGCGTGCGCCTAAGCGCGCAAGAGACGATAGCAGCGCTTCGCGGCGATAGGGCGTTTTTCCGCCTGCGCGGGCTTGATATGACCGCGTTTAGATTCTCGCATATCCTTATCGACCCGCCACGCAGCGGCATAGGCGACGCGGCGATACTGGGATTCATCGCGCGATTTACGCATATCATCTACATCTCTTGCAATCCAAAAAGCCTGCATCAAGACTTGCAGACGCTTTGTCAGACGCATAAAATTGAGCGCTTTTGCGTGTTTGATCAATTCCCACACACCACGCACGCAGAATGTGGCGTGATACTGCGCAAGAAAAATATTGAGTAGAAAATAGATTCTGGATAACGCAAAATAGGGCAGGGCGAAAATGAGGCGGGAAAATGTTGGTGGAGAAATGCGGCAAAAACAGGGATAAAATAGGGCGGCAAAATTGTGCAGTAAAATTGCAATAAAATAGTGATAGGCGGCGCGATAAGTGTGAGCGCAAATCAAAAGGGGTGCAAAGCTAGATTCTAGTATTTGAAAAATATCGCCAGAATCTAGGCTTTATTTTAGAATCCAAATCGTTTAAGCATTGCGCGATGATGGAATTTGGCGCGATAAATTTTGATAAAAGCCGCGCGCTTTTATCGAGCGTGCAAAGCACGAGCAAAGTGCAAGATTATGTAAAACTACAAAAACTACAAAGCTACAAAATTTCTGCTTTGCCATTGCGCACGACTACTAGATCTTCTATGCGCACGCCATATTTGCCGGGTATGTAGATTCCGGGCTCTATGGAAAACACCATGCCATCCTCGATTATCATATCACTGCGCGTGGAGATGAAGGGCAGCTCGTGTATGTCAAGCCCGATGCCATGCCCCGTGCTGTGCGAGAAATACTCGCCAAAGCCCGCCTTTTCGATGACACCGCGCGCGAGGGCGTCTATCTCTTTGCCACTCATGCCAGCGCGAAGGTTCATAATAGCGTATTCTTGGGCTTTGCGCACGATGTCATAGATTTTTTGCAAATGCTTGTCTTTGAAGCGCTGATCTTTGCTAAAGCTTAAGCCTTTGCTTGAAAAATACGCTGTGCGCGTGCGATCCGAGCAGTAGCGCTTGTATTTTATCCCTGCATCAAACAATATCAAATCGCCATGCCTAAGTCGCACTTCGCTTGGCAATGCGTGTGGTTTGGCAGCATTAGCGTTTATGCCAAGGATTGGGCTAAAGCTTAGAGAATATGCGCCATTTTTTTCTAGGATATTTTTGCTAAGCGCGTAGAGCTCGCATTCGCGCATGCCTTTTTGGATGAGTTTTGCAAACTTTTTATACGCTTTTTTGTTTAGCTGCTGGGATTTTTGGATGAGGCGGATTTCTTCATCGCTTTTGATGATGCGCTTTAGCTGGTGGAAGTTTGGCGCTGGGGTGAGTTTGCATTTATCAAGCTTGCTTGAAAGCCTCTCAAAATCCTGCACGCAAAGCATTCTTGGATCAAATGCAAGCTCTTTCACTCGCGCTTTGCCTAGAATCTCTATCGCAGAATCTAGCAGCGCGTGGCTTTCAATTAGCTGCACGCCCTGCTTTAGATTCTCGCGCGCTTCGGTGGTGTATCTAGAATCTGTGATGAAAAACACGCCAGAATCTAGCTTTAGTAAAATCGCATTATCGCAGCTATATCCGCTCTCAAAATATTGCGCGCTTTCATCAGTGGTGATGAAGCTATTTGGCGCGGTGGGGGCGGATTTTGCGCCGATCTTAGATTTTGCGCCAATCTTAGATTTTACGCCAGCCTTGAATTTTGCGCTTTTTGCGCCGACTTTAGATTCTGCTTCTTGTGCGCCCAGCGCGCTGGATTCTGCCTTTTTACTAGAATCCACTTTTCTACTAGATTCCGCCTTTTTGCCAGATTCTGCGCTATTCATTTTATCGCTCTAGCAGGCTATTTTTTGGCGTTTTGCTGCGCTTCTTGCGCTTTGAAAGCCTGCACTTCAGTGATAATCTGCCCTAGCGCGATAAGCCCCATATGATAGCCATACGCGCCAAATCCCACGACCACGCCCGCACACACCGCGGCAGTGTAGCTTTTTTGGCGATAGTCTTCGCGCGCGAAAATATTGCTGATATGCGCCTCTACCACCGGCACGCCGCACGCCATTATCGCATCAGCGATGGCGATAGAAGTATGCGCGTATGCCGCAGGGTTTATAAGCACGCCATCATACTCGCCACCCACGCACTCTTGCAGCTTATCCACGATTTCGCCCTCAAAATTGCTTTGGAAAAACTCCAGCTGGATGTTGTTTTGCTTGGCAAAAGTATTCATATTTTCATGGATTTGATCAAGCGTGAGTGGTCCATAGATTCTAGGGTCACGATGCCCTAGGAGGTTTAGGTTTGGTCCTTGGATGACTAGGATTTTCATAGGCGCTCCTTAAGCTTTATTGATGGGCGCGATTGTAGCATATTTTCGCGTCTTTGCGCCAAGTTTTGCTTAAGAAGCGCTTCAAAATCGCGCAAGCAGCAAAATAGCGAGACTTGCCAAAGCTTAAAGATTGCGCGTTTTTTGCCTCTTGTTTAGCAGAGCCCGCCAAAGCCTAAGGATTTGTGCTTTTTATCTCCTGCTTAGCAAGCCCGCCAAAGCCTAATGATTCGCGCTTTTTATCTCTTGTTTGGAAGGATAGACGAAATATGTCTCGCGCTCCACAAAGATATTTTCATCATCGATAGCATAGGCTCTTATCTTGATTTTCTTATGCAGGTCTTTGTCCTCTAGCGCAGTATCTAGCGGGCTTAGCACGCGTATATACACCGCTTTTTTCACCTTGCTGCCAGCTTTTATATTGATAGGCTCGGTGGGCTCTAGCACTTTTAGCTCATCCGCATCCAAAATCTCAAAATAGAATTGATGCTCTTTAGAATCCGTATTTTGCAGCAAAAATGTATAGTAGTTATCCACCGCGCCACTTTTGCGGATCTCATAGGCTTGCGTGTTTCTATCGATGTTTAGAAGCATCGTCTCTTTGCCACTTCCAACGATTAGCAATATCACAAAAATAAGGCTCAAAAACGCGATATAAGCGATAGTCTTTAGCCTAAAATATCGCACCTTAGAGCTTGTCTCCACCGCATTTGGCGAGCTCCATTGCACAAGTGATGGGCGAGAGTAGTGCGCCATCACGCTCGTGCAGGCATCCACGCACTCTAGGCAATTGATGCATTCTAGCTGCATGCCTTTGCGGATGTCGATGTGCGTGGGGCATACTTTCACGCAAGCCACGCAGTTGGTGCATTCATTGGCGGCGTTTTGCTTTTTGGGTGCTAGGGCGTTTTTGCTGCCATCTGGCGCATATACTGCGCCGCCGCGCTTTGGATCATAGATAGCCATGATGGTGTCATTGTCATAAAGCACGGATTGCACGCGCGCATAAGGGCACATATAGATGCAGAAATTCTCGCCCAAAAGCGTGGCATCAAATAGCAAAAATGTAGCGATACCTAGCCAAAATCCCATGACGATTTTGTGATCGGCTGGGTTGCTTATGTATTCGAAAAACTCATAAGGCGGGACGAAGAAAAACAAAAAGTTTGCCGCAGCAGTAAGCGCGATGAGAGAAAAAAGCGCCATAGCGATGATTTTTTTTAGCTTATTGCTTGTTTGGCTAAAATCTGGCTTTTTTTGCTTGTCATTTATGCGTTTGCGAAGTCCTAGGAGTTTGGTCTCGATACCATCGCGATAGATCACGCGAAACATCGTCTGCGGACAGCCCCAGCCACACCAAATACGCCCCCCAAGGCTTGTCATAAAAAATATGCCAACAAAAAGCAAAATAAGCAAAAATGGCATCAAATACAGCTCTTGCACGCTAAACACGACGCCTAGCAGATGCAGCTCTTTATGCACGAATGAAAGCAGGAAAATCTGGTGTCCATTTATCTGGATAAATGGCAGTGCAAGCGCGATAATCGCGACACAACAATATATCATATATCGTCTATAACGATATGGCAAAGGTATTTTTAGCTGTTTTCTAGAAGCTTCTGTCTGCATACTCTACTCCTTAAACTTATTGAGACACAAAACTTATCAAGGCTACAAAATGCAAAGGTATTGCGCCTAGGTGCGTCGCGCCCGAGCGCATCGCGTCCAAAGCGCGTTGCGCCTAAACCAAACATTGCCAAAATATCGCCATTTTTAGGCATGGCCTTTTAGGCGTTGCTTTGGCGATGGTCTTGGATGATTATCTTGGTGATTGCCTCGACAATTATCTTCCTATTACCTTAGGACATTACCTTGAGCGCGCGCATGCTTTTGGTATATTTCCAGCCTTCGCGCGTGTTTGGCTCGCTTGATTTGGCATCGAAAATATATAACTCTAAAACACAAAAGTCAATATTATTATGCCACTATAAATGATAATCTATCTTGATTTTGTGCTAGATTCTACTTTTGCTTGGCTTTGCTATTTAGAATTTTTGTGCTTTGTGATACAATCGCGGTTTTAGATTCTGCGCGGTTTTGGATTCTGTTTGGATTTTGCTTGCGCTAGGCAAATATCGCCCAAATCGCATGCCAAAAAGCAGCATGACTACAAAATAGCGCAAAACGCAGAATCCGCTTAAAGCCTAAAGTGCGCTAAAATAGCCTTAAACGCAGAATCTACGCGACACACAAAACCACTTCAAGGAGAAACTATGCTTCAAACAATCAATCTAACAATGCGCTACCCGACAAAAAAGCTTTTTGAAAATGTCAATATCACCCTTGATGCGCACAAACGCTATGGGCTCATTGGTGCAAATGGCGCGGGAAAATCGACTTTTCTAAAAATCCTAAGTGGCGCAAATGAGCCAACTAGCGGTGAAGTCGTGGTGCAAAATGGCGCGCGCTTAGGCGTGCTGGGGCAGGATCAATACGCGTTTGAAACGCTAAGTCTCAAAGATGCCGTGCTTATTGGCAACAAGCGCCTTTATGATGCGCTAAAGCGCAAAGAGTGGCTTTATACTAACGCGGATTTGAGCGATGAGGCGGTGAATAACGAGCTAGCTGAGCTTGAAATCATCTGCGCGGAAGAGGACCCGATGTATGAATGCGAAGTGGTGATTGAAAAGATTTTGGAGGATTTGGGCTTTGATGCAAGCACGCATGAGAATCTTATGAGTTCGCTCACCGGCGGGGATAAATTTAAGATTCTGCTCGCGCAAGTGCTTTTCCCAAAGCCTGATATTTTGCTCCTTGATGAGCCCACAAATAACCTTGATCTGCCCTCCATCGCGTGGCTTGAAGAAAACCTTAAGCGCCATGAAGGCACGCTTGTGGTTATCAGCCACGATAGGCACTTTTTAAACAGCGTTTGCACGCATATTTTGGATATGGATTTTGGCGCTGTGCGCGAGTTTAGCGGGAATTATGATGATTGGTATATCGCAAGCACGCTCATTTCTAAGCAGCAAGAGGCTGAACGCAACAAAAAGCTCAAAGAAAAAGAGGAACTAGAAAACTTTATCCGTCGCTTTTCTGCAAACGCAAGCAAGGCAAAGCAAGCCACCAGCCGACAAAAGCAACTCGAAAAACTTGATATCTCATCACTTGCTGTAAGCTCAAGGCGCGATCCTAGCATACTTTTTAAGCCAAATCGCACTATTGGCAACGAAGCGCTAGAGTGCGAAAATATCTCTAAAAGCTATGGGGATAAAAAGGTGCTAGAATCTGTAAGCTTGAAAATCCTGCCCGGCGATAAAATCGCGCTTATCGGACCAAATGGCGTGGGCAAAAGCACGCTACTGCAGATTCTAGTCGAGGAGCTTGCGCCTGATAGCGGCAGTGTGAAGTGGGGCGCGACGATTGAAAAAAGCTATTTCCCTCAAAATGTGAGCGAGCAAATAAAGGGCGAGGAAAGCCTGTATGAGTGGCTGCGCGCGTTTGATAAGCGCAAAGAGAGTGGCGAAATCCGCAACGCGCTTGGGCGCATGCTTTTTAGTGGCGAAGAGCAAGAAAAGAGCGTGAGTGCGCTAAGTGGGGGCGAAAAGCATCGCATGGTGCTAAGTAAAATCATGCTTGAAGGCGGGAATTTCCTCGTGCTTGATGAGCCCACAAACCACCTTGATTTGGAATCCATCATCGCGCTTGGCGAGGCGCTGTATAAGTTTGGCGGGAATGTGATATGCGTAAGCCACGATAGGGAGCTTATCGATGCGTATGCGAATAGAATCATCGAGCTTGTGCCGGATTCTGGTGCGGGTGCGGATTCTGGCGCGGATTCTGCCGGCGGCGCTTCTGCTGGCGTTTCTAGTGCTGGAGCAAAAATCATCGACTTCCGCGGAACTTATGAGGAATATTTAGAATCCAAAGGCAAGGCGTAAAAATAATAAGGGGTAAGCTTGGCTAGAAAAAGAATTGGTAAAAATACCAAAACACTTAAAAACTTAACACCGGGAGATAATGCCAATAAGACAGAAGGGGTTATAAATAAAATTATTGCTAAAAGGGAAATAGCCAAAGCCTTCAATGCCCTTGAATTCAATATTTTGTATTATAATGATTCTTTTGCATTAAACAACACTAGAGAAATTGCGCAATTTAATTCTAAAATAATAAAAAAATATCCCATTTCTTTTATTGACTGTAGCTTTATGGGTGAAGTTATAATTGAACCTGACACAAAAAGAATATATTTTGATAATTGTAAGTTTGAGAGCAATGTAACAATTCGCTTTAAAGTTGAAGTAGAAGCATGTTTTTATAGATGTGACTTTAAACACACCAATTTTGATATGTCTATATTTACCAAGCCAATGATTTTTTATGGTCCTACTTTTAGAGAAGCGCCAAATTTTAATCAAGTAATTTTTGCAGATAACCTAAACATTGTTGGCATAAAATTTAATTTTAATTTTGATAGTTTGCAGCAAACGATTATGAGAAAACCATATATTGATGAGAGTAATAAGTCCAAGGGCAAAAATGAAGTGGCTTATGATTTTAGAGATTCTTTCCGCACGCTTAAAAACATATTAATAAAAGACAACAATTTGCTTGATGCTTCAAATCATCATAAATTTGAGCTTTATTGCAAAGAAATAGAATTGGATTCTAAAAAAGATTTGGCTTCCGAGCATAAAAAATCAAAAAATATTCCAGAATCCGAAAAACAAAAATTTACAGCAAAAGATTTTATAGATTTATTTATTCTTAGATTCTATCGCTACACAAGCGACCATCATACTGATTTGTCGATAGCTATTAGGTCAATGTTGATATTTATAGGAATTTTTGCATTTCTAAGCGCTGGCATTATGGTGTTTTTTACCATTGGCGATGGTTATCAATTGTTTGGTGCACTCGATACGGCTTCATTAAAATATTTTTATGATGCAAATATAAAGAATTTTATACAAAATAATACTGCTTGTGTTGTTGGCTTAAATTTTTTTATTGTCTTATTATTTTTGACACTTTTTATTTTGTTGATAATACATACAATTTTTGACGCACAGCTGATCAATCTTGCAAAGCGCCTAAAGCAAAAAAATCATTTGGTGTGTATCATATATATAAAACTAATAAGATTCACAAAGTGTTTAAGGCAGCTTTTTACATTGCTTCTTTGCATATTGCCTTTTGTTATCCTTGTTTCCTCGCCAAAGTTTTTAGTCCCAGCGATTGGATTATTTACAGATAATCGTTCGCCGTTTGACCCGCTTTCTACCATAGGCGCAGTTTATACGATACTTTCGGCTATAATGCTTTTTTCACTTATCAAAACCATGAGAAAAAACTCTATCGTGCCAAATTAACGCAAATTTCAAGCCAACACCAAAACCGCTGGCAACTTAGAATTAGGTAAGTCTAAAAATATACCAAACCATATAAAAAAATAAAAAGCAACAAAGCCACCATCCATAAAGTTTGTGGTATGCAAGGCCCAATATCTTGATTTTTGATTGCTATGCTGCTATAATTTCATTATTTATCATATATAGCTGCGAGGGGGTGGCATGAGTGTATTAAAAGAAAAATTAACCATAGATGAGCAAATATTACACATGCAAAAGCTTGGAATTGCTTTTGAGCTTTACACAGAACAAAAGGCTAAATATTTTTTGGCCAATAATAATTATTTTTTTAAAATCAAGTCTTATGCAAAAAAACTACGATAAGTATAATGGTAAATATCAAAATCTTGATTTTGCTTACCTTGTTGAATTTTCAACACTGGATATGCACCTAAGACGATTTATCTTGGAACTTAGTCTTGATATAGAACATTTACTTAAAGTTTATCTTAATGCACATTTTTGCAACAACAAAAATGAAGATGGATATAGCATAGTAAAAGACTTTTTGGCTCAAAATACAGAAATTGAGAAACAAATATCGAATAAATCTCGAGGCGTATCGTTTGTAAAAAATCTACTGGCAAGATATGGTACCGACTTGGCATTATGGAATCTTATAGAAGTCTTAAGCTATGGAGATTTTTTAAAGTTTTATAAATTCTATTTTGAAAAATATCCTAATAAGGAGAATTTATATCCATTGGCATACCGTGTTCGCAAATTACGCAATGCGACAGCACACAATAATTGTATTTTAAACACGCTAAAAATTCCTTATGATAGCAATTTTACATCAAATAAAATGTTGCAATCGCATCTTGTAAAAATAAAAAATATTTCTAAGACGGCAAGAAGTAAAATAGATAAAAATCCTGCATTGCATGATTTTAGTGCATCGATTTTGCTTTTTATGAGGCTTTGCAATTCACATGGTATGAAAAAAACAAAAAGAAAAGAATTATTGTGCTTATTTGAACGATTTGAAAGAAATAAAAATTTTTTTATTAAAAATAATTTTCTTGTGTCGCAATTTGTTGCCTTTAAACAAATAGCATTTTTTATAATGTTTAATAAGCTATAATTGCTCACTTGCTTTTTATATATAAAATTGATATAATTCCATTGCTGACCAAATAATGGCAGGCTAGCTTGCTATTATAGCGGAGAGGTAGGCGTGCTTACCTCTCTTTAACTTCTCAAACCAACATTAACTTCTTTTTTGCCAACAAACATACATTGCAAGTTTAGCCAAAATCGTAATTTGCCCCCCAACCCCCAAAGGAGCACCAGCAAATGGATCACATTCTACTAGACACCTTTGTAAATCTAGCCATCATCTCGCTTCTCATCGCCATAGCGCCCATCATCGCCAAAGCCAGCAGGATCCCTATCGTCGTCGTAGAGATGTGTCTAGGCTGTGTTGGGCTGTATTTTGGGATATTTGAGAGCAGCGAGAGCCTCGCACTCCTCGCAAAAGTCGGCTTTTTGTTTTTGATGTTTTTGTGTGGTATGGAGGTGGATTTGCGCGGATTCCAAAACCTCGGCAAAAAATTCATCAAAAATGTCATCATCTACCTAGTCGTGCTCTATGGCATCTCTGTAGCAGTGGTGCTAGCACTTGGGCTAAACAAAATCTTCATCGCCGCTTTCCCGGTGATGAGCCTAGGCATGATAATGACGCTCATCAAAGACTATGGCAAAGACAAACAATGGCTAGAGCTAGCCCTTCGCGTGGGCGTGGTGGGCGAGGTGGTGAGTATCGCCGCACTCACGCTTATCAATGGAATCTATCACTATGGCAACTCATGGAAGCTGTATGAGAATCTAGCGGTGCTTTGCGTGTTTATTTTGGGTATCGTGGGGCTGTTTTGGATATTTAAGATTCTGTTTTGGTGGTTTCCTACGCTGAAACTCTACGCGATGCCTTATGATGATTTGAGTAACCAAGACATACGATTTGTGATGATGCTTTTTGTGATGCTTATCGCTTTGGTGCTGTTTTTGGATCTTGAGCCAGCACTTGGGGCGTTTTTGGCGGGGATGATTGTGACGATATTTTTCTCATACAAACATGAGATGGTGCATAAGCTAAATGACATAGGATTTGGGTTTTTTGTGCCGCTGTTTTTTGTGTATGTGGGTAGCACGCTGGATTTGCGCCTCATCGGGCAAAATCTCACTTTTATCCTGCATGGCGCATATATCGCGCTAGGCATGATAACGATACGATATGTCGCGGCAAATGTGGCGTTTCGCAAGTATTTCAAACATCCTAGAGATGTAGCACTTTTTGCGCTTAGCGACTCGATGCCGCTTACCTTCCTAGTCGCCACTGCCAAAATCGCGAGCGACTGGAATGCTATCACGCAAGAGGTGTATTATACTTTCATCCTAGCGGCGATGATTGAAGGCGTGGTGTTTAGCATCATCATCAAAATGATTTATAATCTCTGGAAGCCAAAAAATTTGCAGAATCCGCAGAATCTGAAAAATCCGCAAAATCCCAAAAATCCTTGAAGCTGGCAAAATAAGGGCGATAAAAGCGCGTCAAAAGGTGCGTCAAAAGGAGATTGATGAAGCGCGCCAAACAGCTTGCAAAACAGCTTGCGATGAAGCACGTCAAACAATGCTTGATAAAAGCTTGCGCCAAAGTTTGATAAAAGCTTGGCGTTTGGGTGAAATATGCAAACTTTTTGGCTATAATCTCACTTTTTGTAAATCTAGATTCTGGTGCAGATTCTAGCGCAAAATCCACGCGCCAAAAGCCACAATACACGATACACAATACACAACAAGGAGAAGGAGCGAGTATGAAGCCACACATTAGCATAATTTTTGGCGGGGCTAGCTTTGAGCATGAGATAAGCATCGTGAGCGCTATTAGCCTAAAAAAGATTCTAGGCGCGCAAGTGTCGCATTTTATCTTTCTAGATCATTTGCATAAACTCTATCTCATCCCCTCCGAGCAAATGCAAGCCAAAACCTTTGCCACTGGTGCTTACAAGCAGTGCAAACAGCTAGAATTTACCCTTGGCGGATTTGCTATGCGCGGGCTTTTTGGCGCGAAGATTTTGCATAATCTTGGCGTGCTGCTTAGCCTCATACATGGCGGTGATGGCGAGGATGGGCGGCTTTCTGGCGTGCTTGAGTTTTATCAGATCCCTTTCATCGCGCCGCGCATCACTGCTTGCGCGCTAAGCGTGGATAAAATCCTCACCAAAATCTATGCCAAAGAAAAGGGCGTAAAAGTGCTGCCTTATGAGAGTTTCAAAAAAGGCGAGAATCTAGCAAATGCGGATTCTGGCGCTTTAGATTCTGGCGCGGGCGAATACGCAGGCGTCAAAATCAGCTTTCCCTATCCTTTCATCATAAAGCCTGCAAAGCTAGGAAGCTCTATCGGTGTAAGCGTGGTGGAGAAAGAGGCGGATTTGGAATACGCGCTAGATTCTGCATTTGGCTATGACAAAGAGATTTTGGTCGAGCCATTTTATAAAGGTGTGAAAGAATACAATCTCGCAGGCTACAAAAACGCGCAGGGCGAGATCGTTTTCTCCATGGTAGAGGAGCCGCAAAAAAGCGCGCTGCTTAGCTTTGATGACAAATATCTAGACTTCTCGCGCACCGCACAAGTAGCGAGGGCTGACATCTCAAGCGAGCTAGAATCCAAGCTAAAAAATGCGTTTTGCGCGATTTATGGCACGCTTTTTGAAGGTGCGCTTATAAGGTGTGATTTTTTCGTGATAGATGATGAGGTGTATCTAAATGAGATAAATCCTATCCCCGGAAGCATGGCAAACTATCTTTTTGCAGATTTTGCTGGCGAGCTGGCAAACCTCGCGCACGCGCTGCCAAAGCCGCAGGTGATAAAGCCAAGCTATCATTATGTAGAAAAAATCCGCCAAGCAAAAGGAAAATAGCACCAATGGCTATCCGCACCATAAAATACGCCAACCAAACGCTAGAAATAAGCTATATCAAGCAGAATCCGCGCGGCAGTGTTTTAGATTCTAGTGTGGTGGATTCTGGCGCTGGCGTTTTGGATTCTAGCGCTTTAGATTCTAGCGCGGGTGCTGGCGCTTTAGATTCTGGCGCGCCAAACAAACAAGCGCGCAATATCGTATTTTTGCATGGCTGGGGGAGCAACAAAGAAATAATGCAGCGCGCCTTTGCACCATATTTCAAAGACTTTACGCATTATTATATCGATTTGCCGGGATTTGGACAAAGCCCCTATGGCGAGGAGTTTGGCGCAGAATCTAAAATGCTAGATTCTAGTTTGGATTCTAGCGCGGGCTTTGGCGCAAACGACACAGGCGCAGAATCTAGCGCGCCAAATACACAAAACACGCCCAAAATTTTTGACACCAGCGATTATGCGCGCATTATTGATCTTTTTTTCCACTCGCTTGGCGTGAAAGCTGACATTATCGCCGGACATAGCTTTGGTGGCAAAGTTGCTATGCTTTGTCAAAGTCAAAGCCAAAACCAAAACAATGAAGTGATGCTTTTAAGCTCTGCTGGCATCGTGCGCCAAAAATCGCTCAAAGTGCGCGCCAAAATCGCGCTTTCAAAGCTTACTAAAAAGCTTGGGGTGAGAATCCCATTTTTGCGCGCCAAAGACGCACAAGGACTAAACCGCGTGATGTATGAGATTTTTAAGCGCGTGGTGAATGAGGATTTTTCATCCATTTTTGCAGAATCTAAAAAAAGGGCGAGCATTTTTTGGGGCAGGGATGATGATGCGACGCCGCTAGATTCTGGCGAGCGGATACACGCGCTTATGAAGGGCAGCCGCTTTTTTGTGTATGAGGGCGATCATTATTTTTTCTTGCATCAAGGCGATAAAATCGAGCGGGATTTTATGCAAAACGCCACGCAAAACACCATGCAAAGCGCTACACAAAGCACCGCGCAAAATGCAGGCAAAGCCAACTAACCAAAGCCACCAGCAAAGGAAATAAAGGAGAATCTAAGCGATGAGTGATATTATACGAGTTGTTGTTTTAGGCAGAGTTCAGGGCGTGGGATATCGCAAGTTTGCGCTCGCGCAGGCAAAGGAGCTAGGCGTGCTAGGAAGCGTGCAGAATCTACAAGATGGCAGCGTGGAAGTCTATGCCAAAGCTAGCAAGGAAGTGATGGGGCCCTTCATCGCGATGCTAAAAGAGGGTCCAAGCAGGGCTAGCGTGGAGGATTTGCAGATAAGTGTTTGCGAGGCGGATTCTAAAAACGCGGATTCTGGAGATTTAGATTCTCTCGCACAAGATTCTAGCGCAAAAGATTCTCGCGCGCGCAATAATGCAGAATCTAAAGCCCAAGCGCCCAAAACACAAGCGCCAAAAGCCCCCGCTCACATCGATTTTACTGATTTTATCATTTTGCCATAGGAGAAAAAGTGCTACTACATATACTAGATATCATCTCTCGATTATTGTTTATTTTTGCTATTTCGTATTATTCTATCACGCTTTTGCAGTGGTATAACTACAGCGCGTGGCGCGTCATCACCAAGCATCACAAGCAGGCGTGGCATTTGGCGTATTTTGTGCTGCCTATTGTGATGTTTTTTGTGTGTTTTGGGATAGGGTGGCATATTGTTTTTTATATTTATCTCTATCTTGTGTATTTGCCGATGCTTATCATCTGGGCTATCAAGCTAGATAAGCGCGTGGTATTTACGCGGCGCGTGTGGCGGTTTTTTGGGATTATGGCGATTTTTATCGCACTAAATGAGCTGCTTTTTGTGCTTTATGATGCGACTTCGCTTTATTTCTTGTGGCTTATGCCTTTTGTGTTTGGGATGATTATTTGTGAGATTTATGAAGCGGTGCTTATGCGAAATTTCATCACGCTAGCAAAAGACAAGCTAGAGATGATGCATAATCTAAAAATCATCATGGTAACCGCAAGCTTTGGCAAAACGAGTATCAAAAACTTCCTAGCCCAGATTCTGCAAGGGCGCTTCAATGTCTATTTCACCCCGCGAAGTGTGAATACTTTTAAAGGTATTGTGTATGATATAAACAATGATTTGCCCTTTGGCGCGGATATCTACATCGCGGAGGCGGGCGCTAGGATGAAAGGCGATATCAAAGAGATAGCCACGCTTCTAAACCCGCAGCTTGGCGTCATCGGCGAGATAGGAAACGCGCATATCGAGTATTTTAAAACGCTAGAAAACACTGCTAGCACGAAGTTTGAGCTACTAGAATCTAACCGCTTAGAGCAGGTTTTTGTCTATAATAAAAATCCTTTGCCAAAAGAGCTAGATTCTGCTACCAAAAGAAAAATCATCCCCTATCCAGCGCAGCTGCGAAACATAGAAGCCACGCTAAAGCACACGAAGTTTGAGATGATGCTAGGCAAAGAATGGGTGGAGTTTGAGACATATATTTTGGGGCGGTTTAATGTCGATAATATCGCTGTGGCAATAATGATAGCCCACCAGCTAGGCATGTCTATAAGCACCATCCAAAACCTAGTCAAAAAGCTTAGTCCCATCCCGCACCGCTTCAACCTCTCTGTATCCAATGGCAAAACGATAATCGATGATGGCTTCAATGGCAACATAAATGGCATGCTGGAGGGCGTGCGGCTATGCAGTCTCTATGAAGGGCGCAAAGTCATCATCACGCCCGGACTCATAGAAAGCGATGAAGAATCCAATGTGCGCTTTGCTAAGGCTGTCGATGAGGTGTTTGACCTAGCTATCATCACAGGCGAGCGCAACTCGCGGCTCATCTCTAGCTATATCAAAAACACGCCAAAAGTGATTTTGAAAGACAAATCCCAGCTTGAAAACATCATAAAAGGCATGGTTGGCAGCGGGGATTTGGTGTATTTTGCAAATGATGCGCCAAGCTATATTTAGTGGGTATATCTAGTGATTACATTAAATGTTTGGGTGTATTTAACGCGCGCGCTTTGGGCGAGATGTGTTAAGCTAGATTTTGTTTAGCTAAGTTGGGTATAGTTTAGATTCTAAGGCTTTAGATTCTGGGGCTGATTAGCGCTTTGTTTGGGCGCAGTTTGGATTCTAGTATTTTTAGATTCTGGCGTTTAATTTTAAGCAGGCGCAGAATCTATCTAAGAATCCGCGACAATCAAGCGCATCAAGCAGAATCTAGCCACTGACAAAACCACCAAAAGGACAAAAATGAACCACATTTATGCACCTTGGCGAAGAGAGTATTTTGAGCAGGATATGGAGGGCTGCCCGTTTTGTGCGATTTCTCTGCACGCGCAAGATGATGAGAAAAACTTCGTTTTCTACCGCGATGATATCTGCTATGGCGTGATGAATCGCTATCCATACACGCCCGGCCACATTTTGATAATACCCCACGAGCACAAAGACACGCCAAGTGCGCTTTATGAGAAAGACTGGGCGCATCTAAATGACATCGCGCTAAAAAGCATCAAAATGCTAGAGGCTTTTGGCGCGCAGGGCATAAATATGGGGATAAACATCAAAAATGTAGGCGGCGCTGGGATCCCCGAGCATTTGCATATACATTTGGTGCCGCGTTTTGCGGGCGATACCAATTTTTTCACGACAATTTGTGAGTGTCGCACTTATGGCGCGGATTTCAAAGTGATATACACGCAGATAAAAGAGCTAGCACAAACACATTTGGCATAGCGCAAACAAAAAGAGAAAAGCAGAAAAAGGAGCTAAAATGCAAATATCAAGCAAAGATATGGGATTTTTAGATTCTGGCGCGTTTGGCGTATTTGGCATGACTAGGGCGTTTGGCGCATCTAAGAATCTAGCGCGCATTTTTGCCAGCAGATTCTCGCGTGTCATCTTGCCTATCATTGCGCTTTTGACGCTAAGCATAAATGAAGCGATAGCAAACCGCTATGACTACCTGCTTTTTAGCAACAACTACACCGATGTGCGCAAAGGCGTGGATCTAGGCGCTGATGTCAATGCCAGACTTCGCGGCAGCACGCCACTCTATGATGCCTCGCGCAAAAACAACATGGATATTTTATACCTGCTTTTGCGTAGGGGCGCTGATGTCAATGCGCTATCACATGGCGAGAGCGCGCTTCACAAAGTCGTGCAGTTTAACAACCTAAAATTCGCGCAAATCCTGCTAAAAGAGGGCGCGGACCCAAATATCAAAGACAGCATACGCGGCAATACTGCGCTGCACTATGCTGTGAGCGCGCGCAATAGCGCGATGATAACGCTGCTTATGAATAATGGCGCGGATATGCACGCAGAAAACAACAACGGCGACACGCCTGCGCGCTATATTTTGGCAAATGTCAATGTGCCGGGCATGACGATACAAAACCGCGACATACGCGTGACAAGCTCGGCTTTTCGCGTAGGCACGGGCAGCGTGAGCCTAAATGTCACAAATCTCACAAACACTTTTATCACTATAACTTATGGCGCGCTTTATATGGATGGCGATCTGGTATCCGAGCAAGAATTTAGCAAAAAAATCCCGCCCAAAGCCAGCGCAACCGTGGGCGCGATACCAGTCACGCGCGACTCTTATGAAAATGTCAGCATCAAAAAAAGCGGCGTGGCTAGCATCAAATATGGTTTCGCCATAGAATATGATGTTGATGGCTCAGGTGAAAGCCTCTATAAAACCACCAAAACAGAGATAAAGGTATGGTAAGCGGGGATTTTAGGCACTTGGATTTTGGATTAGATTCTAGAATCTAATTAGAATCTGATTGGATTTTGGGCTCTAATTAGATTTTGTTTGAGCTTTGATTAGATTTTAGATTCTGATTAGATTTTGGATTGGCTTGAATTTTGCCTTGCAAGTTTGGCATAAGCCACCTATGGTGCTGTAAAAAGCGAGTTTGGCATAATCGCCAAGCTCCTTGATGTGGGATTTTATTTTAAGCCCCTACGCAAAACTTAATCTAGTAATAACTATAAATAAAATAAGAGCCAATGGGTAATATAACAACAATAGAAAAAACCTTTTCAAATATTTTTTATCTTCTATCATAAAAAATAACCATAAATTCAATACTATTAGCGGTAGAATTATCCACCCAACTGCTATAAAAAATTCCTTTAATCTATTTGGATTATGCCCAATTACAGGTGAAAGTATCCAAGCAAATATAAAAAGTATAACCCAAAAAATATAAAGTATCTTGAATACTTTCATGTTGTCTCCATAATGCGCGATATATCAATGCGCCAAGTGCCAAGCGTTTAATGCTAGAAATCGCTCTCGGCGCATCGACGCAGCACAAATCTTGCGCGATGCCACGATGCCACGATGCTGTGATGCTGTGATGTCAAAGCGTGCAAATATCACACGATGATGTGGCTAACAAATTTTGAGTAATTATCCAAAATCTCGCCGCCTTTGCGGAATCCTAGCCCGCATGACTCATACGCGAAAAACACATTTGGCTGATAAAACGCGCCGCCGCTTTCATTTTGCAAACAAAACTCTTGATACACGGATTTGAAATTGCCATAATCGCCGCCATTTTGCACTATCGGCGCGCCGGTAGAATCTAGTATCGATACATTTGTGCCCTCGCGCCCAAAGCTTACTTTTTGCACTTGTTTGCCGCTTTTTGGCGCGCGCAGCGGCTCAAAGCTAGATTCTAGCAAAAGCGGGTGGTTAGGGAAGAGATCCCAGAGGATTTTTAGCATGCGCTTGCTTTGGAAAAGCAGCGTGTATGCGGGGTTTAGGAAGATGCCAACTTTGTTTTCAATGATAGCGCGCATAAGCATCGCAAGCTCTGGCTCATCGATAGCGATGGATTCCCAAGGCAGGAGTTTGAAAAGAAATTCATAATTCACATCATCAAAAAACACCCCCTCATCCGGCGAGAATCTCACATCCTCGATATACGCAAAAGCGCTCTCAAAGCCCACGCCCCGCGCAATCTCTTGCAAAAATCTAGCCGTGCGCTCTTCTTCTGCATTGCCAGAGACGCTGCTAAACAAAATCCGCCAGCCCTCATACACCTCATCAAAATTCGCCGTGTCCTCGCCAAGCGTTATCATGCGCTTGAAATTCTCGCCAAGTGCCTCGTAGATGTTGTTGAACTGCGCGTTTTCATCAAGCCCATTTGCCTTCAGCATCGCCCACTGGATGACTGCGCTTTCATAAAGCATAGTCGGCGTGTCGGCGTTGAACTCAAGCAGTTTGATAGGCTTGCCATCTAGCCCGCCTGCAAAGTCAAAGCGCCCATACAAATGCCAATGCACCTCCTCTTCCCAGCTCTGCTTTATCGTAGGGATGAGGCTCACAGGGATGTCGAGGTCAAAAAAGAGATTTTTGTCTATCACATACTGCCCCGCCTCGCAAAACATATCATAAAGCTCGTTGCCAGCGCTATAAAACGCCTCCGCCTCTGCCTGACTCACCTCCACCGCTTCAGGCGCGATATATGGGGTAGAATCCGCATCTGTATGCCACTCAAGCCCCATGGATTCTAGGTCGCTTGGGCTTATGGGGTTTAGATTTTGTATTTTCATGTGTGCTCCTTTGTGTGCGTTTTTGCGTTTGCTGCTGGCATTATAGCATAGCAAACTTGCGTGATGTATGATTTGTGTGATTTGCGCGATTTGGTGGGTTTAAGCCTTGATAAAAGAAAAAATGCTACAATTCGCCTTTATTTTTGGCATTTTTGCTTTTGGCGTCTTGATTTTTAACGCCTTGATTTTTGTGCTAAATATCTAGAATCTAGCGCAAATATTATTTCTTGGCATTTTATGCTCGCTTAGATTTTGGTAGTTTTCGGAGTATGGCGCAGTCTGATTAGCGCGCACCCTTGGGGTGGGTGAGGTCGTGGGTTTGAATCCCGCTACTCCGACCATTTCTCATTTCTGACTTTTTACTTTTTGATAGCTTTTGCTTTTGCTTTTGCTTTATCTAGACTTCTTTTTTGGACTTCGCTTTAAAATCTCAAAATCCTAAAATCCCAGAATCCAAACTAAGCCACCCAGTAAATAAAACTATTTGAAATTATTCAGCTCGCGTCTGTCTAGCCCGCGTTTGACGCTAGATTCTAGCTCTTTTGCGATGTCTGGATTTTTCTCGCTCAAATCATTGAGCACAAAAAGCACCAAATCCGCCTTGATATGCGGATGTTTGCTTAGCTGGTATAGGAAAAATCGCTTTTGCGTGGTGGTGAGATTTAGCTCATGATAGTGCTTCAAAAGCAAATCCACCGCCTTTTGCAGCTGCATATACGAGCTATCCGGGAACTCAAGCGGCACCATTATCGTCTCAAAAGTCACCAGCCCATCATCCTCTTGCGCCTTCTTTTTGGGCGCTGCTTTGGTGAATTTCGCCACCACGATGACGCACGCGCCAATCACAAACAAAAACAAACTCAAATAAAAAAGCAACTCTGACATTTTCTCAACTTTTTGTGGAGGTTATCTTATTTTTGCTAGAATTTTAGCTTAATTTTTTAAATTTTAGAAAAGATTCCAAAGCAAAGAGATCGATAAAATGAATGAGTCAAAAGTAGATTCTGCAAGCGATTGCGCTTGTAGCAAGGCAGATAAAAATAGCACCAAAAACACTGCAAACACGCCAAACACCTCGCCAAAAAACGCCACGCTAAAAACGCTGGCAAGCACCTATGGCACGCCGCTTTATGTGTATGATCTAGAATCCATAGAGCGCAATTTTTTGGATTTCAAACAAGCCTTTAGCGGGCGCAAATCGCTCATCTGCTACGCGCTAAAAGCAAACTCAAATCTTAGCATTTTGCGTTTGCTAGCAAGTCTAGGAAGTGGCGCGGACTGCGTGTCTATCGGCGAAGTGCGCCGCGCGATGCTAGCAAATATCCCAAAATATAAGATCATTTTTTCTGGCGTTGGCAAAAAGGATGAGGAGATAAAAGAGGCGCTAGAGCGCGATATTTTGTTTTTAAATGTAGAGTCTTATGAGGAATTGCTGCGTATAGAATCTATTGCCAAAGGGCTTTTTGGCGGGGATTCTAGTGCTAATGGTGCTAAAAAGTCAGAGTCAAGCGCCGCGCAAAATCCCGCGCAAAAAAAAGCGCAAAACACCGCGCCAGCGCCAAATGCCACTCCAACGCAAGAGCCCAAAAAAGCCAGAATCTCCATCCGCGTAAATCCAAACATCGATCCAAAAACGCATCCTTATATCTCCACTGGCTTGCATGAAAATAAATTTGGCGTGGATATCGAGAATGCCAAGCAGATGTATCTATACGCGCATCACTCGGACTTCTTAGAGCCTGTGGGGATACATTTTCACATAGGAAGCCAGCTTACCGAGCTAGAGCCTATAAGGCAGAGTGCTATGAAAATCGCGGATTTGGCGCGCTCGCTCGTGGCTATCGGGATCCCGCTTAGATTTTTTGACATCGGCGGGGGCGTGGGTATCCGCTACAAAGATGAGAATCCAATAAAGCTCTATGACTACGCCCAAAGCGTGCTAGGCGCGCTTAGCGGGTGTGACTGGACGATAATCTGTGAGCCGGGCAGGCGCGTGGTGGGCGAAAGTGGCGTGCTGCTTGCAAGTGTGATAGGCGAGAAAAAAACAGCGACGAAGCGCTTTGTGATAGTGGATGCTGGGATGAATGATCTTATGCGCCCAGCACTCTATCATGCCTATCATCATCTAGAAGTGATAGCGCAAGAAGCGCGCGAAGTGGATTCTAAAGGGGCAGAATCTAGCAAGGTGGATTCTGCAAAAATAGATTCTGGCGCAGAATCCAGCCAAAAAACATTAGCCGATATCGTGGGTCCAGTGTGCGAAAGCAGCGATACATTTTGCAAAGATATAGCCCTGCCAACCTTGAAAGCGGGCGATATCATCGCCTTCCAAAACGCCGGCGCTTATGGCTACTCCATGGCTAGCAGCTACAACTCGCGCGCGCGCCCCGCAGAAGTGGCTATTTATAAGCAAGAAGTGATGCTGATAAAGCCTCGAGAGTCGTTTGAGAAAAGCGTGCAAGATGAGCTAGACGCGCTAGAATCAAGTGCCAAAACCATAGAAAACATCGCTAAAAATCATAAGCCAAAGCTGTAAAAGCCTAGATTCTAGGTAGTCCAAATCAAGCCAAAAAGCCAAAAACACCCCGCCAAAAATAAGGATAAACCAAGGATAAAATATGAAAAAATCCGACAAAACACCAAATCAAGCGCCACAGCAAAACACTCAAAACACCCAAAACACAGCCGACATCTCCGCCCTGCGCGCACAAATCGATAGCATCGATGAAAAGATTCTGGCCCTGCTAAATGACAGGCTTGATGTAGTCGAGCAAGTAGGGCTTACCAAAAGGAAAAATAACGCCAACATCTACCGCCCAGAGCGCGAGCTAGAAATTATCAATCGCCTAAGCACACTGCCTAGCAAACATCTCAAAAAGCCCGCAATCGAGGCGATTTTCCAAGAGATTTTTGCTATCTCGCGCAATCTCGAGCTGCCAGAAAAAGTCGCATATCTAGGACCTATCGGCAGCTACACGCACCAAGCCGCGCAAGATAGGTTTGGCGCGATGAGCGAATATCTGCCGATAAACACGATAAGCGCGGTGTTTCGCGTGCTAGAATCCAAGCAAGCAAAATACGGCGTCATCCCCATAGAAAACAACACAAATGGCATCGTAGGCGAATGCATCGACAATCTCGCCAACTCCAGCCTAAAAATCGTCGCTGAAATCACGCTGCCAATACACCTTAGCTTCGCCTCAAGCTGCGAGCATTTGGGCGCAATCAAGCGCATTTACAGCAAAGACATCGCCTTTGGGCAGTGCGATGCGTTCCTAAGCGCGCACAACCTCCTATCTATCGAGCAAATCCCCACAGATTCTACTGCCAAAGCCGCCCAGCTCGCAAAAGCCGACAGCCAAAGCGGGGCTATCTGCTCCTCAATCGCGGCAAAAATCTACAATCTGCCAATAATGTTTGCCGATGTGGAAAACTATCGCGGCAACAAAACGCGCTTTGTCGTGGTGAGCGATTTTACCAACACCCCAAGCGGCAACGACAAAACCTCGCTTTTTGCCACGCTAAAGGGCTTTGATCGCGCCGGCACACTGCTGGCATTTCTCGAGCGCTTCTCGCGCGCTGGGATAAATCTCACCAAAATAGATTCTCGCCCCATCCGCTCGCGCGAGGACTTCCAGTCGGGCTTTTATGTTGATTTTGATGGGCATAGAGATGATGCGAAGGTGAAGACGATTTTTGATGAGTATGGCGAGCAGCTAAAATGGCTAGGAAGCTATCCAAAAACTAGCTAGGCGCGGCGTGGCGTTTGGGGGCGCTTTAGAGCGTGGCGTTTGGGCGCTTAGATTCTGGCATAAATCTAGTGCAGATTCTAGGCGCGCTTAAAAATCCACGCCCCCAGAATCCAAACCCACGCCAAACGCGCCAAATCACAAGCATTACAAACGCCAACAAACGCGCACAAAACAAATAACCAAATAACCAACAAAAATAAAGGAGCCAATATGCAAACACTAAATTTCACGCCAATCACCCTAGAATCCAAAAGCGTCATCATGCCATTTTTGGCGCAAGAGGATTTTATGATTTCTGACATTTCTTTTGGCAATCTCTACATCTGGTCGTGCGCGCGCGAGATAAGCTACGCCATAGCACACGACACGCTCATCATCCAAACAAAATATGAGGGCAAAACGCCCTACTTTTTCTACCCCATAGGCGCAGGGGATAAAATAGCCGCACTAAAAGCGATAGAATCCTATGTCAAGGCAAGCGGCGTGCCGCTGCATTTTGAATCGCTAGAATCCAAAAATGCCGAGATGGTAAAAAGCACCTTCCCGCATCTTAGCATCATCGCGCGCGAGGATAGGTTTGATTATGTCTATAGTGTTGCCGAGCTTATCGCACTTAGCGGGCGTAAATTTCACAAGAAAAAAAACCATTTGAATCAATTTTTGCAAAGCTATGAGTCGTGGCGATACGAGCCTATCAGTCGGGGAAATGTGCCAGAAATCATCGAGCGCGCCAACGCATGGCTAGCCACGCACCCCGCCCCCACACAAGCGCTCAAGCTAGAAAATATCGGCATACAAAACGCGCTAAACGCCTTTGATGCGCTGGATTTGCAAGGCGGTGTGGTGCGCGTGGATGATGAGATAGTGGCGTTTAGCTTTGGCGAGAAGATAAGCGAAAAAATGGTAGTGATTCACATCGAGAAAGCCGCCGCGCACATCACTGGCGCATATCAGATCATAAACCAGCAATTGTTAGCAAATGAGTTTAGCGAATTTGTCTATGCAAATCGCGAAGAAGACCTAGGGATTGAGGGCTTGCGAAGGGTGAAAAAGAGCTATAATCCGGCATTTATGGTAGAAAAATATGCGGCTATAGAAGCTAGCGATAAATAATTAAAGCTTTGCAAAATTGCTATGAAGTCTTATACAGAATCTAAAGTGCTGGATTTTAGTCTAAAATCCAAAATCGCAGAATCCAAGTTGCCCGCAGAATCCAATTTGCAGAAAATCCCGCTTATAAACCTGCACGCGCAATACCACGCGTATAAGCAAAAGATAGATTCTGCCATCGCGCGCACGCTAGAATCTACTAGCTTTATCCTTGGCGAGGAGTGCGAGAGGCTAGAATCAGAGCTGGCGCAGTTTGTGGGCGCGCGGCATTGTCTGTGCTGCTCTAGCGGCACGAGCGCGCTGCTTTTGGCGCTGCTGGCGCTTGGCATTGGCAGGGGCGATGAGGTCATCACGCCTAGCTTTGGCTTTGTCGCGGCGGCGGAGATGGTGGCACTTGTGGGCGCAAAGCCTGTGTTTGTCGATATAGACGCGCGCAACTACACGCTGGATGTCGCGCAGGTGCGAGCCAGCATAAGCGCGCGCACAAAAGCGATAATCCCGCTCTGCCTTTTTGGAGCGCCTTATGATGTGTGGGGCTTGCGCGAAGTGGCGCAAAATGCGGGTGTAGCGATAATCGAAGATGGCGCGCAAAGCTTTGGTGCGTGGGTGGATTCTGATGATTTGGATGCTGGCAGTGTGGATTCTGGCGCGGATTTTAGAGTTTTAGATTCTGGCGCAGAATCCAAAGCGCCCAGCAGAATCCGCGCCGACAAAATACATTCTGGCAAAATATATTCCACCAAAATACATTCCGGCAGATTTGGCGACATCAGCATCACTAGCTTTTTTCCTAGCAAACCGCTTGGCTGCTATGGCGATGGCGGGGCGATATTTTGCGATGATAGCGCGATTTTTGCGCGCCTCAGACAGCTTCGCAACCACGGGCAGAGCAGCAAATACGAACATAATATGCTTGGCATAAATTCAAGGCTAGATAGCATGCAGTGCGCGATTTTGCGCGTGAAGCTGGCGCATTTTACAGACGAACTGCGCGCGCGCCAAAAAGTCGCTGCTAGATATTTTGAGATCTTGAGTGATTTTTGCGAGGATTCTAAGGATTCTAGCGTGGAGTTTGGCGCAGAATCCAAAAGCGCTCTAGCCGCGCCTCTAGCTACGCCTGCTAAATTAATTTTGCCTATCAACCAGCCAAACAGCGTATATGCGCAGTTTTGCTTACGCGTGGAGTCTTTAGATTCTACAGATTCTTGGGATTCTCGGGATTTGGCAGATTCTAGCGATAGTGCAGCAAAATCTTGCGCGCAAGATTCCAAAGTGCAAAACCCAAGCGCCCTAGATTCTAGCAAAATACGCGCGCACATCATCGAGCATCTAGCGCGCGCTGGCATCGCCACTGCTATCCACTACCCAAAGCCCTTGCATTTACAAAAGGCTTTTGCATTTTTGGGATACAAAAAGGGCGATTTCCCAGTATCCGAGCGCGTGGCTAATGGGATTTTTTCGATTCCCTTTTGTGCCTTTTTGGATAGAAAATCACAAGATTATATCGCGCAGGCACTTTTATCCGCGCTAAATCCGCACCAAATCTAAGCGCAAATTAGCTAGATTCTGCGATAAATTTAAGGTAAAATCACGCCAGCAAAATATAGCAAAATGCCAAAACCACCCAAAAAATACAAAAGAGGAGAATCTAAATGAAAAATGACAGCACGACCACACAAGATGCGCCAAAAAGGCTAGAGAGCGGCGACAAAGCGCCGGATTTTTGCTTGCTAAATGCGGAGGGCGTGGAGATTTCGCTAAAAGATTTTGGCGATAAGACTATCATTTTGTATTTTTATCCCAAAGACAATACGCCGGGCTGCACTATCGAAGCACTCGATTTTAGCGCGCTTTTGAAGGAGTTTCTAGCCAAAGATGCGGTGGTGATAGGCGTGAGTCCTGACACGCCAAAATGCCACCAAAACTTTATCACTAAGCAAAATCTAAAACACATATTGCTAAGCGATCCTGAAAAAAAAGTGGCTAGCGCGTATGGCGTGTATGGCAAAAAGCTCATGTATGGCAAGGAAGTGAATGGCATCATCCGCTCGACTTTCATCATCCAAGGCGGCAAAATCGTGTGTGCCATGTATAATGTCAAAGCCAAAGGACACGCACAAAAAGTCCTTGAAATGGTGTAGCAAGCTTTGGCGCAGCTAGCGCTCGCAAGTTTGCGACTAAGAAATAGCTATAAAAGCTGCGATAAAAAAGCTCGCAAATCCAGCTACAATAGAACAGATAACTAAAATTTCCATTATAAATCTCCTATTTCCTTGATTAGCTTTTTAATCTTGATTTGCAAGATAATGACAACCGCGCCAAGCGCAAAACAACATTATTTAGAAAAATAAAGCGGCAGTATTTGCTAAAGAAACTTCGCCCTCGACTCGTTTTACTGAAGAAACTTTACTGCGTTCGTTTTCGGAAGAAAAATCATCGTTTGCGAGTCGAGCGAGAAAAACCCAAAGGCGCAGTATCTTAGAGGAAATTCTCTTGCTTTGCAAGGCGAGCGCGGAGATAAGCCTGTGATGGCTATCGCACAAGCGAGACGAAGTAATCAAGAGAATTTACCCAAGAGACAAGCCCGAAAGACAACGCGTTCTGCTTTTTTCTTATCTAGCGGGGGCATTTTTCTCCTTAATATTGGCGTTTTGTGATTATAGCATTTTTGCACAACAAAAAAGTTACACAATAAAATAAGTCTTGACTTCAAGGCTAGAGCTTGCTCGCGTGTTATTTTCGCCATTCTCGCTATTTTTGATACTCATAAAATTTATCTATCTCATCACTTAGTGCTAGAAGTTTGGCGAGTGCTACTATTGCTTTATAGCAGCTTGTTTGGCGCTCGATTAGCGCGCTTTGCAGCGAGCTTTGCGCATCCACCACCTGCGCGCTTGTGGCTAGTCCCTGCTTGAAAGCTTGGTTTTGCAGCTTTAGATTCTCCTGCGCTAGCTCTACTGAAGAGGCGAGGCTAGCGTATTCACTGCGCGCATACACCGCCTCTTTATAAGTCTTTCGCACAAGCAGTGCCAAATCTTTTTGCGCTTGGGCGCGCAGGGATTCTAGCTCGAGTTGTGTGATTTTGGCGGCTTGGTAGCGCTGGATCCTAGCGCTTGGCGTGATGAGCGAGATGCTAGCGCTCACGCCCACAAACCAAGTTGGGAGATTGTTGCCAAGAAGCGTGTTTTGGTTGTCAGAAAATATATAGCTTCCCATGCCAGCGACTTTTGGCAGAAATGGCGCGATAGCTAGCTTTTTGCCTTGTTTGGCAGAATCTATTTTGAGATCTAGCGATTTTAGCGCGGGATATGCGCTAAGCGCGCGCTCTACATAATGCTCCTCGCTTTCAAGCGGTTTGTCAGAGATCGCTAGCTTTGAGATTGGCGTGATGTCTTGGCTTAGGGCTGTTTGCAAGGCGAGGTAGGCTATCTCGCTGGCATTTGTCGCTTCTTTGATGCGATTGCCTGCTTTGTCGTCCGCGACTTGCGCGCCTAGCACCTCTATGCGCGCGATTTGCCCGCCTTTTTGCAGCTGCAAGGCATTGTCATAGTGCAGCGCGCTTGATTCTTTGATCTGCTCTAGCACGCCTAGCACCTCGCTGCTAAGCACCGCGCCATAATACACGCCCACCAGCTCTTCAAAGCTAGCCAGCGTCTTTAGGCGATAGGCTTCTTTGGCGTCTTTGGCGGTGATGGCAGCGATCTTTGCCCCATGGTAGCGCGCCCCGCCGGTATAGAGCGGATAGATGATGTTTAGCGCGCCTAGCATGGTGTCTTGGTTGGCTATGCGGATGGGCGTGTTTAGCGAGGTAAAAAGCCCATTTAGTAGCTGCCCTTGCAGTGTGCCCTGCATGGCTTGCAGCGCCATTTGCTCCTGCGCGCTAAGCTCGCGCCCAAGCCGTGCTTCTATCGTGTCGCCAAAATGGATGTATGAAATGCTAGCATTTATCTCTGGCAGGAAGCTAAGCTTCGCGCCGAGCGAAAGTTTATCCGCGCGCTGCGTGTTTAGGCGCTGTGCTTTGAGCGCCTCGCTAGAATCTAGCACTTTTTGCCACGCGCTTTTGATGTCAAGCGCGGCGGATTCTTGGGGTTGTGGGGTGGTGGATTCTGTGGGTTCTGCTTGTTTTGTGGCTGGCGCGGATTCTGTGGATTCTGCTGGCGCTGGATTTTGCGGTGTGGATTCTGCAGCTTGCGTGGATTCTGATGTGGCAGAATCTGTTTCAAAAGAATTCGTTTCAAAAGAATCTGTTTTGGGAGAATCTAGATCTGGCAGAAGCGCGGCATTTAGTGCGCCCGCACTCATAGCACAAAGCAGCACCGCGCGCCACAAAAAACTCATAAAAATATCCATAATATAAACCCCAGATTTTATATGTCTTTGTGTAACTTTCGCGCATTTATAGCCAAAAACATATAAAAATCCGATAAACAAGCGCGGATATGGGTGAGCTAGAGCAAAATGTGCAATTTTAAGAATTTTATGGTTGACTTAAAATAAAAATTCACTCATTTAGGAAATTCGCTCCAAGCATGCTTTAGATAAAATGCGCATAACAAAATAAATACAATTCTCGTTTTGATAGGGTTTTTAAGTATGCATAAACCAAATAAATTTAAATTATTTGTCTGCGCACTTTAGATTCCGTTTTTATTTTTTTTGTTTCACGCCCATGGTTTCTAGCTCTTCTGCTAGGAATCTGCCCGTGTAGCTGCCGCTTTTGCCAGCGCGCGCGGCGATTTGTTCGACACTTCCGCTATCTACTAGCTTGCCGCCTTTGTCCCCGCCTTCTGGTCCCATGTCGATGATAAAGTCGGCGTTTTTGATGAGATCGAGGTTGTGCTCGACGACGATGACGCTATTGCCAAGCTCGACTAGATGATGCAGCACGCGCACCAGCCTATCCACATCGCCAAAATGCAAGCCCGTAGTCGGCTCATCGAGCACATAGAGCGTGCGCCCGGTGTCTTTGCGGCTTAGCTCTTTGGCTAGCTTGATGCGCTGTGCTTCGCCCCCGCTTAGCGTTATGGCATTTTGCCCTAGCGTGATGTAGCCTAGCCCCACATCTTGCAGGGTTTTTAGCTTTTGGTAGATTTTGGGGATTTTGGCGAAAAACTCGCATGCGCTATCTACGCTCATCTCTAGCACTTCGGCGATATTTTTGCCTTTGTATTTGATGGCTAGGGTTTGTGGGTTGTATTTCGCGCCGCCACATTGGTCGCATTTCACCATGACATCGGGCAGGAAGTGCATCTCGATGCGGATTTCGCCTTCACCTTGGCATTTTTCGCATCGCCCGCCTTTGACATTGAAGCTAAATCGCCCCACGCCAAAGCCTAGCATTTTGGCTTCTTTGGTCTCTGCAAAAAGCGCGCGGATTTCATCCATGGTGCCGGTGTATGTGGCTGGGTTGCTACGCGGTGTGCGTCCTATGGGGGTTTGGTCTAGATATATCACTTTGTCTAGATGCTCTAGTCCTAGGATTTCTACGCCATCGCATTTTTTGATTTTGCGTGCATTGTTTAGCAGCTCTTGCGCGGTGGGGAGGAGGGTTTGGAGGATGAGCGAGCTTTTGCCGCTGCCGCTCACACCGGTGACGCATACGAAGTTGCCTAGCGGGATTTTTACGCTTAGGTTTTTTATGTTGTGTAGATTTACATTTTTGACTTCTAGCCATTGCTCTTGCGCGCGGTGTTTGGGGTAGTATATCTCGCGCTTGCGATTGATAAAATCCGCCGTCAAAGTATCAGAATCTAGCATCCCATCCAAATCCCCGCTATAAATCACCTCGCCACCATTGCGCCCAGCGCCGGGTCCGATATCGACGATAAAATCCGCATGCCTTATCGTCTCTCTGTCGTGCTCGACGACGATGACGCTATTGCCCTTTTCTTGCAGGCTTCGCAGGGTTTTGATAAGTCGCAGCGTGTCGCGCTCATGCAGCCCGATACTAGGCTCATCTAGCACATACATCACGCCTGTAAGCCCGCTGCCTATTTGGCTGGCAATGCGTATGCGCTGGCTCTCGCCCCCGCTTATCGTGCGCGCATCGCGCCCAAGCGTGAGATAGCCTAGCCCCACATCATAGAGGAAAAATAGCCGCTCTTTGATTTCTTTTAAAATCGGCGTGGCGATGAGATGCTGCTGCTCGTTTAGATAAGCAAATCTCGCATCATCGGCAAAAAACGCATACGCCTCCTCGATAGGCATATCAATCACTTCGCCTATGCCTTGCCCTGCGACTTTTACGCTTAGGCTTTGGGGCTTTAGCCTATGTGCTTGGCACGCGCTACAAGGCTTCTCGCTCATATATTCGCTCAAATCGCGCTCATCTTTAAACATATCATAAGCAATTTGCAAAATCCCTCGCCATGGGCGCGTGAGCCTGCTTCTGCCCCATTCAAACTCCACGCTTTGCGCGCTTCCATAAAGCAGCGCTTGTTGTTTGTGCTCGGGTAGCTCATCAAAGCTTTTGCGCTCATCGATTTTCTCCGCGCGGCAGAATCCATGGAAAAGCTCGGCGTAATAGTTGCGATTGAAGCCAAAAATGACTTTGATACCGCCATCATTGAGCGGCAAAGAGGTGTTTAGAATCTTGCGGATGTCGATGCTGTATTTGCTCCCTAGCCCGCCGCACTCCTCGCACGCGCCTTTTGGTGAGTTGAAAGAAAAGCTAAGCGGCTCTAGTGGCTCAAAGCTTACTTTGCAATCAAAGCATGCAAAATGCTCGGAGTAGTGGATGAGATGGGGTTTTGGCTCGTGTTTGGATTCTGCTTTGTGTGTTGTTTTTGCGGTGGATTCTGTGCTGGATTTTGTGCTAGATTTTGCAGATTTCTCGCCAGAATCCACAGAACCCGCGCCAGAATCCAGACTAGATTCCGCGCGCAAATCTCGGCTAGAATCCACACTAGATTCTGCCTCTGTGTATTCCACCTCGACTTCGCCATAAGTCTCATTGAGCGCTTTTTCCACTGCTTGCGCGATGCGCGTGTGGTTTTGCGCGGTGTTTATGACGCGGTCGATTATTATCTTTATGGTGTGTTTTTTGGTTTTTGAAAGCTCTATCTCTTCATCCAGTCGCACCATCACGCCATCGATTTGTGCGCGCACGAAGCCTTTTTGCCTAAGCTCTTCGATTTTATCGGCAAAGCTCCCCTTTTTGTCGCGCACGATGGGCGCTAGGATTATCATTTTGGCGTCATTTGGGAGCGCTAGAATCTGACTAATGATGTCAGTCGAAGACATATGCGAAATCTTTTTGCCACAGATATGGCAGTGCTGCACGCCCACGCGCGCGTATAAAAGCCGCATATAGTCATAAATCTCGGTTATCGTACCAACGGTTGAGCGCGGGTTTTTGGAGGTGGTCTTTTGGTCTATCGCGATAGCGGGTGTCAGCCCCTCTATCTTATCGACATCAGGCTTACCCACGCGGTCTAAAAACTGGCGCGCATAGCTGGAGAGCGACTCGATGTAGCGGCGCTGTCCTTCTGCATAGAGCGTGTCAAATGCCAGCGTGCTTTTGCCGCTGCCGCTAAGCCCGGTGAAAACGACTAGCTTGTTTTTGGGGATTTGCAGGTGGATGTTTTTGAGATTGTGCTCTTTGGCGCCGAGTATGTGGATGAAATCTTGGGGCGCGGGTGTTTGGCTGGCGACTTGTGCGGGCGTGAGTGCTGGCGTTTTAGTCGCTTTTATGGGCGCAGAATCTGGATTTTTAGATTCTGGTTTGCTCTTGGCTATTGTTGCTGGCGCGGATTTTTTATTTTGATTTTTTGGTGTGGGTTTTGGTTTTGGCATGGTGTTGCTTTCTTTTGGGATTTGGCGCGCTAGAATCTAAAGGCTAGAATCTAGCAAATACCAGAATCTAAACGCTTTGAAAATCTAGCCACGCTGGAATCTAGGGCGCCTAGATTTTGGCTTTTGGATTCTTGCGATTGTTGCACGAGCGATTTTGCCGCGCGACTCAAAATCGATTCAAAATCTACTCAATAATTTTGGGCACGACAAAAAAGTTTTCGCTAGATTTTGGCGCGTGCTTTAGCACATCGCTAGCCACAGGCGACTCATGCACGACATCATCGCGCATAGGCGTTTTGCGCTCGCTTTGCAAATCCACGCCCGCAGTATCAAGGCTAGCTAGATTTTGCACAAATCCTAGCACCTCGCTAAGATTTTGCTTGACCTTTGCGCGTTCATTTTCGCTTATCTCTATCATCGCGAGCCTTTGAAGCTTGTTTAGCATATTGTCATCAAGTATCTCATGTGTCATGTGGTGACCTTTCTTTTGGCAGTCTCAAACCCGCGATTATACCAAAAACTACAAATAATGCAGCTTGAAAATCCGCTTGTTGTCACATTGCAAGAATTTATATGCTACAATCCGCTTTTATTAAGAGCATGTAAGCCCTCGGACTAGAATCTAGATTCTGGATTCTGGGCTTTTTGGCTTTTGCAAATTTGACTTTTAGATTTTCAGACATTTAAGGAGAGATGATGAATCCGCGTAAATCTTGGGATAAGCGCTCATGGCGAGCTTTCCCTATCAAGCAGCATCCCACATACAGCGACAAAACCCAGCTAGAATCCATCGAAAAAGAGCTCGCATCCTACCCGCCGCTGGTGTTTGCCGGCGAGGCGCGAAGCCTGCGCGCGCATTTCGCGCAGGTGGAGCAAGGCAAGGCGTTTTTGCTTCAAGGTGGCGATTGCGCGGAGAGTTTCGAGCAGTTTAGCGGCTCTAGCATACGCGATTTGTTTAAAGTCATCATCCAAATGGGCGCGATTCTGACATTTGCTGGAAGCTGTCCGGTGGTGAAGGTGGGGCGCTTGGCGGGGCAGTTTGCCAAGCCCAGGAGTGCGGATTTTGAAGAGGCGCAGGGCGTGTCTTTGCCAAGCTATCGCGGCGATATTATCAATGGCTTGGCGTTTGAGTCAAGCGCGCGCGAGCCAGACCCAGCGCGGATGCTGCGCGCCTATCATCAAAGTTCTGCCACGCTAAACCTCCTGCGCGCGTTTGCAAGTGGTGGTTTGGCAGATCTTAGCGAAGTGCATCGCTGGAATCTAGATTTTGTGCGAAACAACGACTTCGGACAGCGATATGAAAAGCTAGCAGAATCCATAACCCAAGCGCTAGGCTTTATGCAAGCCTGCGGGATAAACACGCAAAACACGCCAACGCTTAAAACCACCGAGTTTTACACCAGCCACGAAGCGCTGCTGCTAAACTACGAAGAACAGCTCGTGCGCCAAGATAGCCTAAGTGGCAAATGGTATGACTGCTCGGCACACATGCTTTGGATAGGTGAGCGCACAAGGGAGCTTGATGGCGCGCATCTTGAGTTTTTGCGAGGCGTGGAGAATCCAGTGGGTGTGAAAATAGGACCAAACGCGACAAAAGATGAAATCATGGGAATCTGTGACATCCTAAACCCAGAAAACGAATCTGGCAGGCTAAATCTCATCGTGCGCATGGGCGCGGACAAGATAAAATCCAACTTCCCAAAACTCCTAGAAAGCGTGCATAAAGAAGGGCGCGCGATACTCTGGAGCTGCGATCCGATGCATGGCAACACGATGAAGGCGGGCAATGGCTATAAAACGCGCGCATTTGATAAGATACTAAGCGAGGTGAAAAGCTTTTTTGACATACATAGGGCTTGCGGCAGCGTGGCTGGGGGCATCCACCTAGAGATGACGGGTGCCGATGTCACCGAGTGCGTGGGCGGCTCGCAGGCAATCACAGAGGCAAACCTCGCCACCTGCTACTCCACGCAATGCGACCCGAGACTAAACGCAACGCAGGCGATAGAAATGGCATTTCTCGTAGCAGATATCCTAAAAAGCCGCGCAAAATAAATAATGCGACTTTTTTGTGTATTATAAAATCTTTAAGGCACGCGATATATGTAAAATTTCAATGGCAAGCCAAAGGAATTTTTACCCAGCATCATTTCGCTTCCGCCAATGTGGTCTTTACTAAAGTATTTGATAAGTGGTTTTATCCCAAGTCGCGGAAAGTTATAGCCAAAGCCGCTTTCAAACAAGCGCTCATACTTAGAATCTAGTTTTTCTAAAAGCCCATTGCTAAACTCAAAATAAGTATATGGGCTTAGGACCACAATGTCTCCGCTTTGCTTTGGCGCAAGGTCATTGCTGCGAAATACGCTATAAGGGCTATTTGGGTTTGGTTTTCCTAAAAGATTATTGTCAATCGGTAAATCTGATTGTAGGTCAAATTTGCTCGCACCATAATAATTAAGCCATATTGCAAAGCTTACATATACTTCAACATTAGATGCGCGATTTACGCCTTCAAGATAGATGTTTGTATTTGGATATTCTTTTATATACTCGCTTAAAAAGCCAAGAGTTTGTTGGAATCCATTTGGCACGACTTTATAATGTGCGTATTGGCTAATGCCAAAAGGTAGGCTATTAAAAACAAAAACCACACAAGCAATAACCATAAGAAGCTTAAAAAATCTTAATTTTAGAAAGTTTAGCATCCATCCGCCAAGCGCAATAAGCCCAAAAACATAGCCAATCAGGATATAATGAATATCGCCAATTTTTAGTGCTAGATATTCTGCAATAAGAACCAAAGCAGCACATAAGCTAGAATCTAACAAAGCGTTAAATGGCTGTTTTTTGATAAATACACTATAGGTTCTATAAATAAAAAAGCAAGGCAGCACAATGAGCAAAAAGGGCTCACTAAGTGCATAACTAAATATAACCTTTGCAAGCACAATAAGCTGATTATAAGGTGTATCACCATAAGAGCCACTACTTGTTTTTTGCAATACAACAACAAATATATATACAAGCACCCAAATAATACTTGTAAGCATAAGTGCGATATCAAATATTTTTACCTTAAGATTAGAATATTTAAAGCTCAATGCAAAATGCAAAAAGGCAAAAGCAAAAAGCATGGCAAAGCCTGTTTCTTTATAATAAAGCGCAATAGTCGCGCTTGCAATCCCAAGCAATAACACAAAATACGCGCTCTTTTTGTGGTGATTTTTTAATACAAAGGCATAGCATGCTAAAAAAATACTAAAAAATACAAACTCCATGCGCTCTGGCACAAAGAGTCTCAAAAATGAGGTAACAAAACTTGGCGAACAAAGCACAAGAAAGATAAGGACATAAGAAGTGAGGGTATAGCGCGCAAGATTTTGTTTCATCTGCATATTTGATGGCATATTATTGTCAATCATCGCAAAAAATATAGGTAATGCATGTGCTAAGCAAAATGCGACAAGGATTACGCAAATAGCATTGAAAGTGTAAAATACACTCGCACTTGCACCAAAAAGCATGCTTAAAATATTGAGATCTTGCCCATCGAGTGGGTAAAATCGCCCGTTTTCGATACTGATAAAAAGTGGTATCCTTTCTCCAATGAACAAGCTTCCTATGATACCATGATCATCAATCACGCTAAAATTAGCATTTATAGCGACTAAAAAAGCATACACAAAAACAAAACACCAAAAAACAACACTCCAAACCTTTAAGGCAGGAGCTTTTAGTGTGCTATTGCCCCCCCCCCTAACAAAATTTACATAATTCATTTTGACTCCTTTACAAAAGTTTTATTTACAAACACCCCGATTCTGCTTCGCATCTCATCGCTTCCGATGATGAGTATCGCATCGCACACGCCGATACCTCCGCCTTTGCCAAGTAGCGCTAGGCGCAGCGCTGGCATAAGCTTGCCGATTTTCACCCCCCTAGATTCTGCAAACTCATGCAGATACGCATCTAGCGCGCTTATAGATTCTGCGTTGATATTCGCATCATCGATAAGCGCTATAAATTTTTCATCCGCGCTAAGCGCCTTCATCGCCTCCAACGCATCAGGATCGAGCTTTTTTAGCATTTTTTCATCGTAAGATTCTGGCGCGCGCAGTATGTCATTGCACTGCGTGGCAAACTCAATTAGCGTTTTGGAGCGATCTTTGAGCGCGCTATAGAGCAAATCGCGCTTCGCCCTATCCTCCACCTTTTCCGCGCCAAACTCGCTTATAAGCGCTTCAAGCCGCGCATTATCGCATTCTTTGATATAGTGCTGGTTTAGCCATAGGAATTTTTCTTGATTGTAGCGGCTAGGCGAGCTATTCATCGCGCCAGCATCAAACAGCTCTATCATCTCTTTTAGCGAGAAAATCTCCTTATCCTCATAGCTAAATCCAAGCCGCACGAGGAAGTTTAAAATCGCCTCTGGCAGATAGCCCATAAGCTTATAATCCATCACGCCCATCGCGCCATCGCGCTTGCTTAGCTTTTTGCCCTCGGGATTTAGGATCATGGGGATATGATAAAACTTTGGCACGCTAAAGCCAAGCGCATTGTAGATGATGATCTGCTTTGGTGTGTTGCTCGTGTGATCATCGCCGCGTATGACATCAGTGACACCCATCAGCGCGTCATCTATCGCCACGACAAAATTATAAGTCGGGCTGCCATCGCTTCGCAAAATGATAAAATCATCGATCTCTTTTGCCTGCACCGATATTTTGCCCTTCACGCCATCATTGAAAGCTATCTCGCCCTCAAGCGGCGCTTTTATCCGCACCACCGGCTCTACGCCTTCTGGTGGCGTGCCGGTAAAATCCCTGTAGCGATTGTCATAGCGCGGTGTCTGCCCAGCGGCGCGCTGGCTTTCGCGCAGGGCATCAAGCTCATCTTTACTCATATAGCAGCGATACGCCTTGCCCGCGTCTATGAGCTTTTGGGCGTATTCTTGGTAGAGCGCAAATCGCTTGCTTTGATACACCACCTCGCCATCATGCTCTAGTCCCACCCATTCAAACGACTCGATGATAGCGCGCGCGGCGTCTTCAGAGTTGCGCGCCAAATCAGTATCCTCGATGCGCAGTAGAAACTTCCCGCCATGTTTCCTAGCGTGCAAGTAGTTGAAAAGCGCGGTGCGCAAACCGCCTATATGCAAATATCCTGTGGGTGAAGGCGCAAACCTCGTAACAACCGCCATTTGATGCTCCTTTTCTGCTTGGGATTTATATGTAATTTTGTTTGGATTCTCGTTGGCTAGAATCTAGTTTTTAGTCGCCAAACTTTTGCGTTTATCTTTGTTTATCGTCGCCAGCTTCTTGCAGGGGGACAGGGGGCTTAAATTACTGAAGAAACGGCGCTTCGCTTGTTTTCTAAAGAAGCTTGCGCTTTAGGCGAAGACCGCCCCCTAGTCCCTGTCTCTT
>NZ_MLQN01000010.1 GCF_001854545.1 Helicobacter sp. CLO-3 | reverse complement strand
ACCTACCCAGTAACCGTAGAAAATCCATACTTTAGCCTAAAAAACCCAAAGACTTTTGCTAAAATAGAAC
Source organism: Helicobacter sp. CLO-3 (assembly GCF_001854545.1). Taxonomy (GTDB): domain Bacteria; phylum Campylobacterota; class Campylobacteria; order Campylobacterales; family Helicobacteraceae; genus Helicobacter_B. Next base: position 65,235 of record NZ_MLQN01000010.1, on the reverse strand, counting down.
ATCTAAAGTCAGAACTGGCAAAGCATAATATCCCTATATATGGGGATTTTAGAGATTTTCATTTTGAGAAAAAGCATTCTATGGACTTTGGTGGTTATCACCTAAACAGCGAAGGCGCAAAACTCCGCACGCAAAACTTTGTCAAAATGCTAAAAGAGCTAGAAAATAGTGGGGCAATAAAGTTTGATAACTAAATCAAATACCAAAAACCAAAAGATTCTGCTATAATCCCGCGAGCAAATCAAAAAAAGAGCGCATCAAAATAAAGCAAAACAAAAACAAAACAAGCAAATAGCCAAACCAAAAACAACCCAGAATCTAAATATCACAAATATTATTTGCATCCCAAATCCAAAAGCCAAACCTAGATCCAAACAATAGCCTCAAAACCCCGCAAATTCAAAGGAGCCAGCATGTCTTTCTTGGTGAGTGCCATTATCGTTTTTACCGGCGTATTTTTGTTTTATGGCGTGCGCATCATCGCGCAGACCGATGTCGCTATCGTCGAGCGGCTGGGGCGATTTCACCGCGTGATGGAGGGCGGATTCCACATCATCATCCCTGTGATCGACCGCGTCAGCGCCAAAGTCACGATACGCGAGCAGCTCATCGACATCGGCAGGCAGCAAGTCATCACCAAAGACAATGTGAATATCAACATCGATGGCATCGTGTTTTTGAAGATTTTTGACGCAAAAGCGGCGGTGTATAGTGTCAGCGACTACAAACAAGCCATCGCCAACCTCGCCACCACCACGCTACGCGGCGAGATCGGGCGGATAAACCTCGATGACTCGCTCTCCAGCCGCGACAGGCTAAATGCCGCGCTGCAAGTCGCGCTCGGCGATGCAGCGAACAACTGGGGCGTGAAAATCATGCGCGTAGAAATCAGCGAAATATCCGTGCCACGCGACATCGAGCATGCGATGAACCTACAGATGAAAGCCGAGCGCGAGAAGCGCGCCATCGAGCTAAAAGCGCAAGCCGAAAAAGAAGCACTCATCCGCAACGCCGAGGCGCAAAAGCAAGAAAAAGTCCTGCAAGCAGAGGCGATAGAGCGCATGGCGGACGCGCGCAAATACGAGCAGATAGCCCTAGCGCAGGGGCAGAGCGATGCGATGGCGCTGATCGCAGAGCAAATGAGCAAAGATGCTGGCGCGGCGGAGTTTTTGCTAGCAAAAGAGCGCATCATCGCCTTTAATGAGATGTCAAAAAACCCTAGCAAAGACAAGGTGATAATCCCTTACAATACGAGCGAGTTTATAGGCTCGCTTAGCGTGATAGCGGATTTTCTAGGGAAAAAGCAGGGGTAGATTCTGTGGCGTTTGGGGCTTGAGGCGGATTCTATTAAGCAGCGCGTCAGAATCCAAAATCGCAAAAATTAGACCTGCAAAATAGGCATAAAATAGTCCGCAAAATCAAATCGCAGTGAGTTGCAAAATATAGGCGTAAAATTCTTGCGCGCAAAAGCCAGAATCTAAAGTGCAGTAAAAACGCGATAAAAAGCTAAAATATAAAACAAGCTAGAATCTAAGGGCGCGACAGGCGCGATAAAAAGCAAAAAATAACCAAATAAACCAGAATCTAAAAATTGCAAACTTACAAAGAAGGAGCGATCGCATGTCATTTTGGATTATGTGCAGCGTGGGCGTTTTGCTCGTGATTTTGGAGATTTTTCTAGGCTCATTTTTCTTGCTATTTTTTGGGCTTGGATTTTTGGCGGTCGCATTTTTGGGGCTTCTCACGGATTTTGCGTGGTTTGGCATCGCGCCTTTGGTGGTGCAGGCGATCCTTATTTGCATCATCTCGCTTTGCCTTTTACTACTACGAAAGCCGATAAAAAGGCTGTTTCGACATTCTCAAGAGCTTGGCGAGGATTTTTTGGATTCTGGTGGCGAGGGCGAGATACGCGAGGGGATGGTGTATTTCAAAGGCACGCTTTGGAAAATACAAGGCGACGCCTCCGCCTACACAGAAGGGCAAAAAGTGCGCATCAAGGGCGTGAAAAACAGCCGCGCAGAAATCGAAGCATAAGCCAAATCGCCCCCCACAATTTGCTCTTTAATTTTTCAAATGCATGCAAAAAACTAACAACGATTTGAATTCCACAACGATTAATTTGCGAGTTAATCAAACCTACGCAAAACCAAAAACCACCCAGCCCCTGCGCGATTTATTCTTTTTAAAGACGAATTTCAAGACAATTGCAAAACACCATTTCCCAAAACACCAATTTCTAAGGACTTTTATGGATTTTATGCTGGAGTATTATCAGTGGATAAAGGCGGTGCATGTGATTAGCGTCATCGCGTGGATGGCGGGGCTTTTCTATCTGCCGCGCTTGTTTGTGTATCATAGTGAAAACGCCCATGTGAGCGAGTTTGTGCGTATCGTGCGGCTGCAAGAATACAAGCTTTATGCCTATATCATGCGCCCGGCGATGTGGCTTAGCGTGCTTAGCGGCGCGGCGATGATTGCGCTAAATCTAGGGATTTTTAAAAGCGGGATGTGGATACATATCAAGCTCACTTTTGTCGTGCTGCTGCTTATCTATCATATCGCGTGCGGCGTGATAGTCAGCAAAATGCAAAAAGGCACATGCACGAGAAGCGGGCGCTTTTTCCGCGTGTTTAACGAGATCCCGACACTTTTTATGATTATCATCGTGATATGCGCGATGGTTAAATTTTGAGGCAGATTCTGGCGGAATCTGAAGCGGAATCCGAGTGAGATTCTGGCAGAATCTAAATTTGGCGCGGATTTGGCTTGAATTGCGATTGTAACGCGCGGATTTGGCGTTTGGCGAGCGATTTATCAAGGCGAGATTTGGCGAGATTGGGGCTAGATTTTTACGAGATTTTAGGCATTTTAGATTTTGCAAATATTTGCAGATATTTTAAGGAGACGCGATGGCAAAGCTGTGGGCTGGGCGGTTTGCGCTAGAATCTAGCGCGCTTTTGGAGGAGTTCAACGCCTCTATAACTTTTGACAAAAAGCTTTGGCGATACGATATTTTGGGCTCGCGCGCGCATGCTAGGATGCTTGCGCGCATAGGAGTGCTAAGTGAGGCAGAGCGCGCGCAGATAGATTCTGGGCTGGATGCTATCGCGCAAGAGATCGAGCGCGGCGAGTTTGCCTTCACGCTAAAAGATGAAGATATCCACATGGCGATAGAATCCGCGCTCACCAAGCGCATCGGCGATGTGGGTAAAAAGCTGCATACTGCGCGATCGAGGAACGATCAAGTCGCGCTTGATTTTCGCATGTATGTGCTAGATAGCAATATTTCGCTGATGGAGCATTTATCAGCGCTTATTGAAAGCATCTTGGCAATTGCCAGCAAGCACACTAGCACGCTGATGCCAGGTATGACGCATTTGCAGCACGCGCAGCCGGTGAGCCTTGGGTTTCACCTAGTGGCGTGGTGCGCGGCACTCAAGCGCGATATAGAAAGGCTAGAATCTAGTTTTGCGCGCAACAACTACATGCCGCTTGGCTCTGGCGCGCTAGCAGGCACGCCATATCGCAATGACAGGCAGTTTGTGAGCGATGCGCTAGGATTTGCCGCGCCGACGCTAAATGCGATGGATTCTGTGAGCGATAGGGATTTTGCGCTGGATTTGCTCTATGATGTCGCGATGCTTAGTATGCATATTTCGCGCATCGCCGAGGAGCTGGTGCTTTGGAGCAGTAGCGAGTTTGGCTTCATGCAGCTAAGCGATGCGTATGCTACAGGCAGCTCTATCATGCCGCAGAAAAAAAACCCCGATGTCCCAGAGCTTTTGCGCGGTAAATCTGGGCGCGCGTATGGGAATCTCGTGCGCTTGCTAGTCGTGATGAAATCACTCCCGCTAGCGTATAACAAAGACACGCAAGAGGACAAAGAAGCGGTGTTTGACAGCGTAGAATCCGCACTCATAAGCCTAAAAATCCTAAAAGAAGTGCTCGATACAGCTAAGTTTGACAGCAAAAATATGCTAAAAGCGTGCAAAAAGGGGCATTTGAGCGCGACGGATTTGGCGGATTTTTTGGTGACAAAGGGGGGAGTGGCATTTCGCGAGGCACACCATATCACTGGGCTTGTGGTGGCGCATGCAGAATCTAAGGGATGTGATATCAGCGAGCTTAGCGAGGATGAGATACGCGCTGTGTCGAGTGCGATACCACAGGGCGTGAAAGAAGTGCTATCACTCACGCACTCGATGAATACGCGCGACACGCTAGGCGGCACTGCGCCAAGTGCGACAAAAGCGCAGATAAAAGCGCTCAAAAGCTGGCTAAAAAAGATGCAAAAAAATATGCCAGCGCCAAAATGTAGCGCAAAACTCGATACATAAAAGGAACATGATGCAAGAAAATAGCCAAGCTCTAGAATCCAAACAACGCCAAATCGTGAATATGTTTGATGAAATCGCCAAAGATTATGACAAGGCAAATCGGATTCTAAGCCTTGGGATCGATATCTCATGGCGCGTGGATGCGACCAAAAGAGCGCTAAATGCGCTAGAATCCACGAGCGCGCTAAGTGTGCTAGATGTGGCGTGCGGCAGTGGCGATATGATACTACACTGGCAAAAGCGCCTGCGCGCGCTAAATGGCGCACAAAACGCGTATCAAAAAATCATAGGCATCGACCCTTCCAAAGAAATGCTAAAAGCAGCGCATCAAAAAATCCCAGAATCTAGGCTGATAAATGTGGCAACAAATGCTGGCGGGATGGATTTTAATGGGACAGATTCTGGTGCGAAAAATTTAGATTCTAACAACGCGGATTCTAGCGCCAGCACTAGCCCAAACACCGCGCCCATATCACTCATGCTAGGCGAAGCCAAAGATCTAAGCGCGATAGAATCTAGCAGCATAGACATCGTATCCATCGCCTATGGCTTGCGCAATGTGCTTTCATACGAGCTAGCACTTAGCGAGTTTGCGCGCGTGCTAAAAAAAGGCGGCGTGCTCGTCGTGCTAGACTTTTTCAAAAAATCAAAGCCCAGCCTACTTGATAAAATCATAGGGCTTTATACCAAGCGCGTGTTGCCGATAGTGGGCGGGCTTATTTCTAGGAATTTCGCGGCGTATAAGTATCTGCCGGATTCTATGGAGGTGTTTGTGACGCCAGAGGAGCTAAAAGCCGCGCTAGAAAAAGTTGGCATACAAACCAAAGAAATCCGCTCATACAGCGCTGGCATCTCGCATCTTGTGCTTGGCGTGAAGGGGTAAAAAAGGGCAAAATTTTGATAAAATACCCGCGCATTTTCAAAACCAAAGGAGCAAAACCATGAAACAAAAGACCTACAACGCAATTAGAAGCATTGGCTTACGTCTTAAAAAAATTGTTGGCCCAAAAATTTATAACATATTAAGAAAAGCGCCAATGTATTTTATAAATAGACCAAAGCGAGTCCCTGCCATGTCAAACAAAGAGCTAGAATCCGACCGCGCTATGTATGAGCGGCTAAACACCGATACGCGATTTAAGCTAGGCAGGGAGCATGATTATATTTGTCGCTTTGACAAATACGCGCCAAATGGACAGCTAGATAATCAATACTTCATCCAAGATATTTGGGGTGCGCGCAAGGTGTGTGAAAATAAGCCAAGCGTGCATTATGATGTGGGTTCGAGCGTGGCGGGATTTATCGCGCATCTGCTGGCGATGAGGCAAAAAATCGTGCTGATTGATATTCGCGAGATGAATAATGACTTTGACACGCCATTTCTAAATGGAGACAAAAAAGCTAATCAAGAGCTACTAATGGCTAATAATATCGGGGGGGGGGGGGCAAAATGCTGCTAGCCCAGCAAGCCACTCATTAAGCTCGAGCCAATCGGCGGATAATCAAACAGCGCATCAAGGCGGTATAGAATACATCTGCGCTGATGCGACAAATCTCGAAAATATCGCGGATGAAAGTATAGAATCACTTTCTGCTCTTTGTAGCGTGGAGCATTTTGGCTTAGGGCGCTATGGCGACCCTATCAGTCCAAACGCATGGGAGCAAGCGCTCAAAAGCTTCCAGCGCGTGCTGAAAAAAGGCGGGAAGCTGTATTTTAGCGTGCCAGTGGGGCAGATAAGCAAAGTATGCTTCAACGCACATCGCGTGTTTCACCCAGATATCATCATCCAAACGCTAGATTCTATGCAATTGCTGGAGTTTGGCTATATCAAGGGCTTTGATGTGAAAAATGTCATGCGCTATGAATCCGGCGCGCTTAAAGTCGATAAAAACGCGCTAGATTCTATCCCAGAATATCAAGACTGGGGTGATTTTGGGCTTTTTGAGTTTATAAAGATTTAAAGATTTTTGGCGCTCGAGGCATCAAAAATGCTTTGGGCGGCGCATTTATAGCGATTTGGATTCTGCATCGTGTCCTACACAATACATGCCACGCACAAAAGCGCACCTCACACGCAACAACCTTTGCCCAACCACACCCCGCGCAACCACACCCCGCACAATCGCCCCATAATAATCCCCCCTTGCATTTATCTTGCCAAAAGACAATTTTTATTATAATCACCATCTTGCAAATACCAAGCAAGACACAACTACTAAGGAGAAAACATGTTTGAATTACGCAAATTACCCTACGAAAAAGATGCGTTTGGCGACTTTTTGAGCCCTGTGACCTTTGATTTTCACTATGGCAAACATCACCAAACATACATCAACAACCTAAACAACCTCATCAAAGGAAGCGACCTAGAAAACGCCGAGCTTTATGACATCATCAAAAAATCAAGCGGCGGCGTTTTCAACAACGCAGCGCAAGTGTATAACCACGATTTCTACTGGGATAGCATCGCGCCAAAAGCTAGCGAGATGAGTGCTGATCTCAAAGAAGCGCTAGAGCATGCCTTTGGCAGCGTGGATGGATTCAAAGAGAAATTCACCCAAGCAGCGACTACGCTTTTTGGCTCTGGCTGGTGCTGGCTGGTGTTTGACCCCAAAAGCGCGAAGCTTGAGATCATCCAAACAAGCAACGCCGCCACGCCTATCAGCGAGGACAAAATCCCCCTACTTGTGACTGATGTGTGGGAGCATGCGTATTATATCGATCACAAAAACGCGCGCCCGGCGTATTTGGAGAAGTTTTTCGCGCATATTAACTGGGCGTTTGCCTCTAGCGCGCTAGAATGGGCGAAAAAAGAAGGCACAAACTCGATACGATTTTATATCAATGGCTTGCATAAGAAATAAGGGCGAGCAAAGAGTTTGAAACAGGCTCTTGGTGGCGCGTGGCGCATTAGCGCTCGCTTTGTGCGGGCGCATTTTGCGCCGCGAGCCAAAATTTACCGCAAGCCAATTTTGCCAAAAGCATAAGCCTTCCAACACCAAGCTATCACGCCAAAGGAGCGTATATGCCAACTATCACCTTGCAAACAGATTCTGCTACTTATCCTATTTTTATAGATCCCCTCATGAGCCCAGCGAGTGCAGAGAGCCACGCAAGCACAGCACCACAAAATCCACAAATCACATGCGACTCCAAAGCGCTCATCATCAGCAACCCAAAAGTCGCCGGGCTCTATCTTGATAAGATTCTGCCGCGCGTGCGTGCGAGCGAGGTTTTTGTCTGTATCATCCCGGATGGGGAGATGTATAAAAATATGGCGAGCATCGAGCAGATTCTAGCGTGCGCGTTTCAGCATAGGCTTGATAGAAAATCGCTCATGATAGCGCTTGGCGGGGGTGTGATAAGCGATATGGTGGGCTTTGCGAGCGGAATCTATGAGCGCGGTATCGATTTTGTCTCCATACCCACGACGCTGCTAGCGCAAGTAGATGCCTCTGTGGGCGGTAAATGCGGGATAAACAATGAGTGGGGCAAGAATCTAGTGGGACTATTTCATCAGCCAAAGGCGGTGTATGTGGATTCTGCCTTCCTCTCCACGCTGCCTAGGCGCGAGTATAGCGCAGGGATTGCCGAGATGATAAAAATGGCGGTATGCTTTGATGCGCGCGAGTTTGAGGCACTAGAAAAAGCGGAGCTAAACGACCTAGCCACGCTAAATACGCATGTAAAAAGTGCTATTGAGATAAAAGCCAAAGTCGTGGCGCAAGATGAGCGCGAAAGCGGCATACGAGCGGGGCTAAACTACGGGCATACTTTCGCGCATGTCATCGAGAATCTGACGCATTATGCGCGCTTTTTGCATGGCGAGGCGGTAGGCATTGGCATGCGTATGGCAAACGCGCTTGCTGTAAAGCTAAATATGCTAAGCGAGGCAGAATCTAACCGCATCGATGCGCTGCTGGCGCGCTATGGGCTAGATATGCACTATGAGATAGAGGATGTCGAGGCGTTTTACCAGCTCTTTTTCTTGGATAAAAAATCAAGCCAAAGCAAGCTACGCTTCGTGCTTCCGCGAGGATTGGGACAATGCGCGATACTAGATGACATCCCAAAAGAAAAAATCATAGAAGTGCTGGAGGCTTATAAAAGTGCTAGAAGTTTTTAGCAAATAATGCTCCTGCTTTTGAAGCAATGAGGCTTGTTCCAAAAGCTTATATTTCTTTGCAATAGTGATTGCAAAGAAATGCGTTAGGTGCAATAATCTATCACCAATCCCCCCGCGCAAAAAGCACAAAACGCGCAAAAATATAATACAATTGCGCTATAAGATTCTATACCCTTAAGGCAACGCATGCTACTTGAAATCCTGCAAAGCAACGACACGCAAGCCATCGAGCAAGAAATTTCCAAGCGCTTCGTGCGCAATATGGAGTATTTTCACAAGACTTCGCCAGAGCTGTTTGACGCGCTAAAAGATGAGCCCAAACAATACAACCTCCTCATAAATGAAAGTGGCATAAACATCATAAATCTCGCGACTTCAGCGCCAGTGTATCCGCTAGAAAATGGGCGCTCAAGCATGCTTAGAGTCAATGAAGAGCTAAGCCAATCCCCGCTAAAAAACGAAAAATGGCGCATACATTCTAATGGCATTTATCTTGATAAGCTAGATGAGTCAAAGCTGCCAATCACGGGCGAGGCGTGCAATGGCTTTATTGATTTGCTTTTCAAATATGGCGGGATAAAAGAGTATTTTTTGAGTAAAGATTTTTTGCCTTGCACGAGCGTTTATGGGCTTTTGGGCGGGCTATTTTTGGAGTTTATCCGCGAGCGGGGCGTGTTTTTTCACTCGCTTTTGATATTTGAAGAAGATGTGGAGATGTTTCGCATCAGCTGTTATTTTGTGGATTATCCAGCGCTTTTTGCTAGCGTCTCACAAGGTGCTTGCTATTTGTTTGTCAAAGATTTGGTAAATCGCTTTTTCATCCGCAGCTTTTTCTCACGCCAAAAAATCACTAATAATTTTTTGCGCCTAGAAATCAGCCTCTATGACAGTCCCAAAATGGATTCTGCCAAACAAATAATAAACGAGGAATACGCGAGCAATGCGCGCGGCTGGGGGAGCTTCGAAGATGAGATGGTAGGCATAGGCAATACCTTGCAAAACCTGCCGGATAAAAAGAAAAAAAACTACTTTCTCGTGAATCCCAAGCGCGTAGATATGCCGATTTGCGTCGTGGGAAATGGCGCGAGTCTGGATGAGAATCTAGCATTTATCAAAGAAAATCAAGAGCGTATGATAATCTTTAGCTGTGGCACCGCGCTAAAACCACTCAAAAGCTATGGCATAGAGCCGGATTTTCAGATAGAGATAGAGCGCACGGACTATTTGCATGAATACCTTGAGCCCGTGCTTGGCAAAACGCCCCTGCTATGTGGCAATATGGTAAATCCGCGCGCGCTAAATCTTGCAAAAGAGCGGTATTTGTTTATGCGCGGGGGGAGCGCTAGCGGATATATGTTTAAAAGCCCTTATGTGATGGAGTTTTGCGCGCCATTTGTGGGGAATGCGGGATTTGGGCTAGCTGCGCAGCTTGGCAATGAGGTGATAATGTGCGGGCTTGATTGTGGCTATATCAAAGGGCGCAGCAAACATGCCAGCGGCTCGGCGTATGGGGAGGAGGAGGCGAGCATACCAGCAGGCACTATGCGCGTGCGCGGGAACTTCGAGCATGAGGTGTATAGCGATGCGCTCTATCTGCTGTCCGCGCAGACTTTCACGCAGGCTATCAACACGCTAAAGCCAAAAGTCGTGCTAAATCTAAGTGAGGGCGCATATATCGAGGGTGCGCGCCCGACGAAACCGCATGAATTTGCGCTAAAAGCGAATAAAAAATCAAAATTTATCAAGCAAATCAAAAGCTATTTCAGCGAGGATCACGCGGTGGTGTTTAGCGATTTTAGGGATGATTTTTGTCTGGGCGAGGTGAGTGAGTTTAAATCGCAAATCCAAGCAAGCCTTGAGGCGCAGATAAAAAGCAAAAAAGAGCTTTTTGCGTGGGTGGATAGGGTGTTTGAGATGAGTGCGAAAAAAAGTGCCAAATCGCCCTATGTTGGGATATTGTTTGAAGGGAGTTTGGCGCATATCTGCCAGAATCTAATGCTAGCAGCACTGCACCTGCCAAACAATGATGTGGAGGGATTTTTCACCGAGGCGCGCGCACTCATCTCTACCGCGCTAGATAAGATGCTTTTGCGATACAAAATGCTCGCATCGAGGTATTAGGAGTGGTGTGGTTTTTGGCTTGTCATCTTGCTGGCTTATAGAATCTAAATAGATTCTGCTAGATTCTACACAAAAGCCAAAAATGCGAGAATCTAGGCAAGCCCAGTCCAAAATCTAGCACATCAAAATACACAATAATAAAAATAAAAGGCAAAACATGAATGCACTAAAAACCTACCTAGAATCCATCGCGCATATCACACCAAGTGACAAAGAGCATACGCATAGAAGCGCACTAGAGACGCTACTAAACAGCCTAAAAGATAGCATAAATGCCAAAATCCAAATCACGCACGAACCAAATAACGACAAAGAAGACAGAGGCGCGCCGGATTTTCTCATCACGCTAGATTCTCTTGCTTTAGGCTATATAGAAAATAAGCGGGTAAATGATGATTTATACAAAGTCGCCAAAAGCGCGCAAATCCAAAAATACCTAGAGCTTAGCCCTAATATCATTTTGACTGATTATCTACGATTCTTGCTTATCCGCACTGATGAGAAATCAACAAATAGCCTAGATAGTATCCGGGGGGGGCAAAACCACCCATTCTAAAGCGTTTATAGCGCAAGAAATTAGAATCTGCGAATACTCCGCACTACAATCAACCCTCAAAAATAAATCTCTCCTAGAATCCAAATCCAAAGAATTAGAGCAGTTTTTTGCCATATTTTTCTCTGCCACGCCAAAGCCCATAAACACCGCGCTAGAGTTTGCCAACGCCCTAGCTTTACGCACAAGATTGCTAAATGAAAATCTCCTTGCCACGCTAAAACTCGAGCTAGATTCTGAAATTTTAGATAAAAATGTGGCTAGAGTGTATGCAGAGTTTCAAAAAGAGCTTTATAAAGATTTGGGCTTGGATGATTTTTGTGATAGTTTCGCGCAGACTTTGACTTATAGTCTTTTCTTAGCGCGTCTAAATTCTCAAGGTGAGAAAATCGACCTTTATAATGCCAAAAAGCATATTCCAAAATCTTTCCCCCTTATCCGTGAGCTAAGCAATTTTCTCAATACGCTTGATGATTTGGATTCTATCAAATGGCTTTTGGGCGAGATTGTGACGATTGTAAATCATATCGATATAGCCCAAATCATCACCGAGCTAAACAAGCAAAGCGAGAAAAACTTGCTAGGCGAGTAACTTCACAAAGACCCATATTTGCATTTTTATGAGACTTTTCTTTCGCAATACAATCCGCGCTTGCGCGAGCTTAGAGGTGTGTATTATACACCAAGTGCAGTGGTTGGATTTATCATAGATTCTATTGATTTGATTTTGAAAAAAGACTTCAAACAAAGCGGACTAAAAAGCGCGCTAGATTCTGAATCTATCACGCTGCTAGATTTTGCCACAGGCACCGGGACATTTTTGTTTGAAGCGTTTAAAAGAGCCTTGCAAAATATTCCAAAAAATAGCCCAAAATACAATCCAAAAGCGCTTTTAAATCGATTTTTTGGCTTTGAATTTCTCATCGCGCCTTATATCATCTCGCATTTGCGTATTTCTCAAGCCTTTAGCGAGGCAAACGAGTTTAACGCGCCACTAAAAGACAATGAACGAATCGGCGTGTATCTCACAAATACCTTGCAATATCTGCATTTGCAAACTTACAAAAAAGACCAAGCAAGTGTGTTTGATACTTTTAAAAGCGAGCTAGAGAAAGAATTTGAAAAAGCGCAAGAAACCAAAGAAAAAGAGATTCTTATAATTACTGGGAATCCACCCTATAATGGCTCAAGCATCAATGCCTATGATTACACATTTACCAAAAATGGCAAAGCCCAAAAGCTAAGCAAAATCCAAGCGCATTATTTCTACTGCGGACTTGATGAAAGCAAAAATCCAATACATATAAATGAGAAAAATCCAAAATGGTTGCAAGATGATTATGTAAAATTTATCCGCTTTGCAGAATCTAAAATCCAAGAGCAAGATTCTGGCATTATCGCCATTATCACAAATCACAGCTTCCTAGATAATCCCACATTCCGCGGTATGCGCTGGCACTTGCTAAATAGCTTTGATAAGGCGTATTTCCTTGATTTGCATGGCAATGTAAAGAAAAAGGAAAAAGCCCCAGATGGTAGCAAGGATGAAAATGTCTTTGATATACAGCAGGGCGTGGCGATAAGCGTATTTATAAAGCTAGATTCCAAACACAAAGCAAAACCTGCAAAAATCTTTAGCGACAAAGAGCCACAAATCGAGTGGCAAAGCTACGCAAATGAGCCAAAATGCGAAGTATATCATTATGATTTATTTGGCAAAAGAAAGGATAAATACGCATTTTTGCAAGACCAAAGCCTAGAATCTATCACTTGGCAAAAAATCAATCCAAAGCCACCATTTTATCTTTTCATCCCACAAAATGAGAATCTAAAAGCGGAATATGATAAAGGCTGGAGTGTGAAGGATATTTTTAGGATTTCTGGTGTGGGAATTTGCTCCAAAAGAGACCATATAGTATTTCAAAATTCTAAAGAAAAATTAAAAGAATTATTGCAAGATTTTATAACTCAATCAAAAAGAATATATCAGAACAAAATGGGATATCGGAACAGATTCTGGCGGCTGGAAATTAGAATGGGCAATAAATGCAGTCAAAGAAAATCAAGATGATTTGAATAACCACATAATACAGTGTAATTATCGACCTTTTGATATGCGCTGGACTTTTTATATTAATAAAAATTGTGGCTTTATGGCTAGACCAGTTTATGATGTATTCGAGCACTTTTTACCAAGCACGCATAAATCGTCATTGCGAGGCGAAGCCGAAGCAATCCATAATTGCAACAAATCAGATTCTAAACATGGTGATAATTTAAGTTTGCTTACCTCAAGGCAAACACAGGTTATAGGAGATGATGAGTTTAATACTACATTTGTGAGTGATAAAATAGTAGATTTAAATTTTTATCGCAGAGGTGGCGAGGCTGTCTCTCCGCTGTATCTAAAAAACACAAAAACAGCACAAAAGAATCTAAAAAAGCAAACAAACCTTTTTGAAGAAGATGACATATTTCAAGGTAAAGATAAAATAGAAAATTTTACACCAGAATTTAGAGAGTTTATAGATTCTAAATACGGCGAGCATTTTAGCCCGGAGGCGATTTTGGGCTATATTTATGCAGTCCTTTTTCATAAAGACTATAGAGAAAAATATTTGGATTTTCTAAAAATAGATTTCCCAAAGATTCCATTTGTAGAATCTAAAGAAAAATTTTTAGCCCTAAGTGAGCTAGGACAAGAGTTGATAGATTTGCATTTAATGCGCGCATTTATTGGGGGGGGGGCAATAGAAGTGGCTTATTGCAATATTGGGCTAAATGTAGCCAGACAATCGAAACTTCAGGGGAGTTGGCAATATGCGATGGCGACAAATCTGCTAGTGGATTTATCAATGATGGGAGGGGGCAACACAGGGGCAGGACACATATTCCCCCTATATCTTTACAACACGCAGAGGGCGAGGAAGTTTTTATGCAAATAGCCTTAATTTGTGATAGAGGTTGCAAGTTACAACAAATAGATAATTTCTTTGTTTCAAGCAATATTATTGATTTACACTTAGTAGGAAGCGGTAGCTATGCCTTCCCGCTGTATCTTTATAACAGGGGTTAATCATGCAAGATATAGAATCCATAGGTGAGCCATTATATAACCTAGGCGACAAAATTAACATTATCGAAAAAATCTCCTACAATGAGCGCGAGCGAAGGCTTTTTGTCAATAAAAGTTTGTATTTTGATAAAGTCAGCGCGCAAGTGTGGGAGTATAAAATCGGTGGCTATCAAGTGCTAGATAAATATCTCAAATCCCACAAAGGCGAGGAGATAGACTACAACCATTTTCAAAAAGTCATCCAAACATTGCATAAAAGCCTAGAAATAGAAACAAAAATCGCCAAAATCGCGCTTTAGATTCTAGCAGAATCTAACAAAATCCAGCAAGGCGCGAGATTATAAAACAAAAGATTGCAAGACAAAAAATAGTAAAGCAAAAATTGCAAACAAAAATAGTAAAACAAAAGTCGCAAGCCCTGCAAGATTTGCAAGATTGCCTATTTCCTCTCTTTCACAAGTGCGGCTTCTAGCACTTGGCTTATTTCATCAGCGGGGATTATCTCCATGCTTTTTAGCACCTGCGCGTCGATATCGCCCAAGTCGCGCTCATAGTTTTTGCGCGGGATTACCACCTTTTTTATCCCGGCTTTGTGCGCGGCGATGAGTTTTTCTTTGAGCCCGCCGATAGGCAGCACATCGCCCGCTAGCGTCAGCTCGCCAGTCATCGCCACATCGCCGCGGATAGGGATGTCGCACAAAATCGAAGCAATGACGCAAGCCATAGCGATGCCAGCACTTGGACCATCTTTTGGCGTGGCGCCCTCTGGCACATGCAGATGTATATCATAGTAGTTATAAAATGGCTTAGATTCTGCTCCGCTAGCGCCTTTGCCGCTTTTTTTGGATTTTGGCACGCTGGATTTGGCGGGAGTTAGCTTTTTGTCATCTAGCAGGAGTTTCACCACAGAATGCGCGATTTTAGCGGATTCTTTCATCACATCGCCAAGGCTTCCTGTAAGCATCAAATCCCCCTTGCCTTGCAGCTTGATAGCCTCGATTTTTAGCATATCACCGCCCACACTCGTCCATGCCAGACCATTTATGATACCTATGCGCGGCTTTTTGCGCGCCGGATCGATTTCAAACACGATTTTATCTAGAAAATCCGGCAGCATTTTTGGTGTGATAGTCAGCTTTTTGAACTTTGGATTCTCCAAAATCTGCGTGGCGACTTTTCGCATGATGCTAGCTAGTGTGCGCCTAAGCCCGCGCACGCCCGCCTCCCTCGTGTAGCGCTCGATGATTTCACGCACACTCTGCGCGCTTAGCTCCATATCTTTGTCGCTCAAGCCATGCTTTTTGAGCTCTTGGGGGATGAGGTATTTGTGCGCGATTTGCTCTTTTTCTTGCGGTGTGTAGCTAGATAGCTCGATAAACTCCATCCTATCGCGCAAAGGTGCCGGGATAGTGGCTACTTCATTGGCAGTGGCGATGAAAATCACTTGACTCAAATCAAGGCTAAAATTCGTATAATAATCGCGGAAAGCGACATTTTGCTCGGGATCTAAGATCTCCAAAAGCACGCTAGTAGGGTCGCCGCGCACACCGCGAGATACTTTGTCTATCTCATCTAGCACCATCACGGGATTCATCTCTTTTGCCTCGATGAGCCCTTGCACGATGCGCCCGGGCATTGCGCCTATGTAGGTGCGCCTGTGTCCGCGAAGCTCATTCACATCCTCGAGTCCGCCGAGCGCCACGCGCACAAGCGGGCGCCCGATAGCTTTGGCGATGGAGTTGGCAAGGCTTGTTTTGCCCACGCCCGGAGGTCCATAAAAGCACAAAATCGTGCCCTTAGCGCGCGTTTTTTCTGCGGTGTTTGCGCCAGAATCTGACTTGTCAGAGCTTTTGTTAGAATCTGCCTTTGTGGATTCTACCTTTATAGATTCTAATTTGGATTCTGCGCCGCTTTTTGTTTTGGCATCTTTTCCAGAATCCACTTTTCCAGCCTCCGCCTTTTTCGCCTGCTTTGCTAGCAGCTCTCTTACTGCAAAATACTCGATAATGCGCTGTTTTGGCTTAGTTAGCGAGTAGTGATCGTTATCGAGCTGTTTTCGCACCTTTTTTATTGATAGCTCCTCTTTGGCATATTTTCCAAAAGGGATTTCTAGCACCCACTCGACATAGTTTTGCAAAATATTCGCATCGCCGCTGTCTTGGTGCATACGCGATAGCCGCGATATTTGCTTATCTATCTCTTTGTAAGCATCCTCGTTTAGATAGGGTTTGATAGATTTTAGCTTTTCTTTGTAGCGCTCGATCTCCTCATCGCGCTGGGTGTCGGTGCCTAGTTCTTTTTGGATTTGGCGGAGTTGCTCTTTTAGAAAATATTCGCGATTGGTTTTTTCCATTTTGGAATGCACGCGCGATTTGATTTCTTTTTGCAGTTTCTGCGCTTGGATTTCTTGGGCTATGAGATCGATTAGCATCATCATACGATCTTCGATACTATCGCTCGCAAATAGCTTATACGCATCATCTTTTTTGAGTCGCAAAGTCGAGGCGACAAGGTCGATGATGCGATTTGGGTCGTTTGTCTCCTCGAGCGTTTTTAGCATCTCTGGTGGAAATTGGCTGATATTGGCATAATTCTGCACGCTCTCATACAAAAACTTCATCATCGCTTCGACGCGCCCTACATTGAAGCCTTTATACTCGATGATATCCACCATCGCCTCTATTGCTTCATCCTCCTCATCGCTCTCAATACTTAGCACCTTGGCTATCGCCTTGCCTTGCACGAGAATCTTTATCCTGCCATCAGGCAATGACACTTTGCGCAAAATCTTACACACCACGCCCACATCATAAAACTCACCCTTGTCTTCATCGCTATTTTTGCTACAGCACACGAGCACGAGGTCATTTCTATCAAGCGCTTTGTTGGCGGCTTTGATATTGCGCTCGCCATAGGTGAAAATAGGCACGATAGCAAAAGGATAGGTGAAATCATCCTCTATTATGACAGGTAAAATCGTTGGAAAATCGTTTAGGCTGTTTTGCATTTATACTCCTTTTATTATTTGTTGTTGGATTTGTGAAGCAGGCAGCGTGAGGCAGAATCTAGATTCTGGATTCTAAAATCTAAAATCTAGATTCTGGCGGGCTAATCATGCTTGCTAAGCTTAAAGGCTCGCCAAATTATTACGCCCGCCAATTGCCTATCAATTTACGCCCACCAAGTTAAGCTTACCAAGTTGTGCTTACCAATTAAACATCCGCACATACCACGGCAGATGCGAGGGCTTTGGCTTTGTGGCGGATTCTAGGTCGCTGTCGATGCGATCTTGATATTTCTCCATCGCCTCTTGTTTGCGCTGTTTTTTATAGACATTGACGATGCCCTTGTTTAGCTCGTTTTGCCCTAGCACAAACCGCACTTGCATCGTCTGCACGAAAGGCACATATCGGCTGTTTGGAAATCGCTCCAGAAATGTATCAAACTCCATTAAACTAACAGAAAAAAACTCTTGGTCTTTGCTAGAATTTTTGATACCATAAAAGCGGCTTTGGAGTTTCAGATACGCGACATAGTCGGCATTTCTAGCCGTGGCAAAGCGTTTCAAATACTCATCAAAATAAAACTCCGCTAGTATATATTCCTCTTTTTTCATATGCGCCTGCCCCAAAATCAGCATCGCCTCTGGCAGCAATGGCGAGTTTATATGCTCGCTTTGCAATGACGCATAAAAATTATCCGCGCCCTCAAGATTCCCAAACTTTATCTCTTTCAAAATGCTTTGATACCAATACATCGCGGGCTTGTTAAACTCATTATTCTCTTTTTTATCACACGCACTTATGAAAAGTGCTAGCGCGCAAATCCCCACTACAAACGCCACGCGCGCGCAGAATCTCGCCTTGGCGACTTTTTTATTTTTATCGGCGATATTGCTTTGGATTCTGCTAATTTGGCAAGCATTTATTTGCGTCTGCATTTGTAGCCCATTTTGCATTGGTGGCCTTTGATAGATTTAGATTCTAGTTATAAAAGCGCGATTATATCTATTTATCTGCTATTATGCAACTTTAGAGTATAATGCCTTTCTTTATTTTTGCGCCTTTTGCGCGCCCGCCGCATCGCATAAGCGCGCGTATTTTGCGCTATTTGGGGGATATTATGAAATTTATGGCAAATTTTAAATGCAATCACACGCCAAGCTCGATTAAAGCGTATTTTGACATTTTCAATGCTTTCACCTTTGATGCCGGCTTTTTTGATAAGCATGAGATAGTGTTTTTTCCGCCGTTTTTATCGCTTGGCGCGGCACTTGATTTTGCCAAAGTAGGCAAGATAGGCACGCAAAACGCATATCCCGAGCAAAAGGGCGCATTTACCGGCGAAGTAGGCATAGAAGCGCTAGAATCTAGTGGCATAGGCATCGTGCTTGTGGGGCATAGCGAGCGGCGCGCGCTTGGCGAGTCTCAAAAGCTCCTCGCGCGCAAATGCGAAGTCTTCGCGCAAGCGGGCTTTGGCGTGGTGTATTGTGTGGGCGAGAATCTAGCGGTGCGAAAGTCTGGCATGCGCGCTGTGGAGGCGCATTTGCGCGAGCAGTTTGCCGGGATAGATTCTAGCTTGCCAAATCTCACTATCGCCTATGAGCCTATCTGGGCTATCGGAAGCGGCGTGAGTGCGAGCGCGCAGGAGATAGAGGAGACGCATGCGTTTTTGCGAAGTCTCACGAGCGCGCCGCTGCTGTATGGCGGGAGTGTGAATGCCAAAAATGCTAGAGAAATCCTAAGCGTAAAAAATGTCGATGGGCTGCTAGTAGGAAGCGCAGCACTCACACCACAGGGCTTTTATGACATCATACAAGAGGGGACAAAAGCAGAAGGAGCAAAAGCGCAAAAGTAGATTCTGGCTGTCATTGACTAAAGAAACTGCGCTTTGCTTGTTTTGCTTAAAGAAACTTTGTTTTGCGAGCAACGCATAAATCGCCCATCCGTCATTGCGAGGATTCGCAGAATCCGAAGCAATCCATATTTCAGCTTCAAAGCATTTTCTTTAATAGATTGCTTCGTCGCTTCGCTCCTCGCAATGACGATTTTTAGATTCTAGTGCGGCTTGACAAAACCAAACGCCAAAATATCAAACATCAAAGGACGCCAAATGACAAACCAAAGCCCAAAGCCAAGCCCCACGCTTTCATCGATAAAAGAAGCTATCGGCATCACCAATGACATTGCCAGCGACTTCGCTATACACGCACTCGCGCCACTAGAGCATGGCAGCGCAAACGATGTCAGCTATATCGACCAAGCCAAATATTTCGCCAGCCTCGCAGAATCCAAAGTCGGCGCGGTGCTCGTGCGAGAGGCGGACTATGAGGCGCACAAAGCATTATTTCCTAGCCATATCCAGCCGCTTTTTGTGGCAAATCCGCATTTGGCATTTGCGCTTTTATCGCATCATTTCGCACTAGATGAGTTTGCCACGCCACACGCCAAAAGCGCAGAATCTAGCCCCGCTATACATGAAAGTGTCACGATAATGCAAGGCGCCTACATCGGCGCGGATGTGAGTATCGGCGCAAACACCACGATAATGCCCGGCGTGGTGATAAGCGATGGCGTGCGTATCGGCGAAGATTGCACGATATTTCCAAATGTCGTCATCTACCGCCAAAGCGTCATAGAAAATCGCGTGAGAATCCACGCAGGCAGCGTGATAGGAAGCGATGGCTTCGGATACGCGCACACAAATGATGGCAGACACATAAAAATCGAGCACAATGGCATCGTGCATATCCAAGATGATGTCGAAATCGGCGCAAATGTCACGATAGATAGGGCGGTGTTTGGCGAGACGCTCATCAAAAAGGGCGCAAAAATCGATAATCTCGTGCAAATCGGGCATAACTGCGTCATCGGCGAGCATTCTTTGCTCGTCTCGCAAGTAGGTCTTGCTGGCTCGACGACTACGGGGCGCAATGTCGTGTTTGGCGGGCAGGCGGGCACTGGCGGGCATATACATATCGGCGATTTCACGCAAATCGCTGGGCGCGGCGCCGTGGGTAAAAATCTGCCGCCAAACACCAAGTGGGGCGGGCATCCGCTCATGCCGCTTGATGAGTGGATGAAGTTTTATGTCTCATTGCGAAGGATGCTGAAAAAAGAGGGCAAATAGCGGGCTGTGATTAGGATTTGGAGCAAATGGGGTTTGTGCGATTTGGATTCTGCGGTTTTTGCAATTTTTGCGATTTGATGATTTTGTGATTTATGTGGCTTTGGCGCGCTAGATTCTAGTTTTTGCGCTTAGATTTTGGCGTTTCTAGGGGTTTTGCGCCTAGATTCTGGTATTTTTCAATATTTTGCGCACAACATCTTTCTCGCCCACAGATTTTTTCTCGCGCACAACATCTTTCTCGCTCGCAGAATCTAGCCACGAGCTAGCCACTTTTGGCTTATATTTTGCATCTAGATTCTATGCATAAACAAAAGCAGAAAATGAAAGTAAATCAAAGCAAATGAGATTTGTGACAAAACTAGCCACGCCCAGAATCTAAAAAGCACGCAAAATACGCGCTTTGACAAGATACTTGTATATACAAGTATTTAAGAATACATTAAATATTTTGTGCTATACTTCTGCGCTTTATCGCATGGGCTGTGCGCGCTGTATTGTCGCGCGCTTTTTGCGCTAGATTCTGGCAAATATTATGCTTTAGTGCTAATTTATAATTTTAGGAGATTTTATGAGATTTTTTGCCTTGTTGATATTTTCATTTTGTTTATGCCTAGCTGCGAGGCCGCTAGATTCTGGCAGAGCCGCGACTTCTACGCCTTCGGCGGATTCTTGGGATTCTGCAGAGTATGAGGGAGAATCCAGCGAGCAAAACCCCGAGGCGACGCAAGAGTCAGCCACAATGGTAGTCAATGATATGCTCTCCCAAATCCAAGACCTTACCAAAAACTCCAAAAATATGGTAGGGCTCACCGAGCTGCTAAATGGCGCGGATAACAACTACTCGCTACAAGCAGCGCTCCTGCAAGTAGCCTCTGCCAAAAAAAATACCACCATCGCCAAAGCATCATTCCTGCCACGCCTAGATATAGACTATGCGTATCAATACACCTATAGAAGCTTGCAGAGTGCTAGATCGACTTTTGGCGATAATGTAATGGATTTTGGACAAATGGGAAATTACCAAAACCAAGCAGCAAGCGCGCGCTTTTCGCTTGATCTTTTTAGCGGATTTAGCACACTAAACCAAATACGCGAGCGCAGCGCGACTTATCGCTCTAGTATCGCAGATGCCGAGCATACCAAACAGCAAATATATCTGCAAGTGATACAACAATACTATAGCTATTTCAACAACCTCTCCCAGCTCCTCTCACTCGCAAGACAGCTAGAAGAAGTGCAATCGGATTTAAAACGCGTAGAGCAGCTGTATCGCTCCGGGCTTTCGACTATCGATGACATGGAGTCTTTGCGCTCGCAAGTCTCATCTAGCGAGTATCAAATCGCTAGCATGAAGCTAAGCGTGGAGGAGAATATCCTTATGCTAAAATATCTTACAAACCTCGAGTTTGATGGGCTAAGACGCGAGGATATCGCTACACCAGCGCTCAAAACCGACATAGAAAGAGCAGATATCACCTCACTAAAAGAGCAGATAAAATCTCTCAAATACCAAAACAAGCAGCTAAACTATTTCCCAACTATCACGCTTGCAGATACTTATACTTGGAATGTGCAAAAGCCTGCTTATGTCACAGCCACGGGCGCAAACCCTTTCCTTGTGATACAGTTTCCTACGCATTCTAATGTGCTAAGCATCACTGCTACGCTAAAGCTCTTTGATGATATAGGACTTACGCTCCAAAAGCAATATATGAAGCTAAACCAGCTCTCCCAAGAAAAACAGCTAGCCTACAGGCAAGCAGAAAAAACAAAAGATGAGATTCTCTACCGCCGCAGGCTAGAAGTGGCTAGAAGTCAGATCCTTTCATCTGAAGCGAGTCTCAAATCTGCCAATATTTCATTTGATAATGTGCGAAAAAGGTATAATAACCAGCTCGTAAATTTTACCGACTATCTGCGCGCGCTAAGCACCAAATACAACGCCGAAGCGACTTATAACCAAGCGCTAAATAACTATGAGCTGCAAAAGGCAAACTATATCTTTTATAGCGGGCAAACCATACAAGAATATGTGAAAAAATAAGGGTGCAAAATGGGGCTGTGAAACAAGACTTTGACAAAAGCAAAGCGCAAACAAAAGCACCACAAAACCAAAAAACCAAAAAGGCAAAGAGAAAACAAGCAAAAGGAGAATCTGTGAAAAAGTTTATCACTACGATGATTTGCGCTATCGCGTGCGCTGGTGCATTGCAGGGCGAGGATGTGTATGCTATTTTTAACACCAAAGCGGTGCAGGATTCAAACCTCACCCTAGATTCTAGTGGCACGATAGATAAAATCCATGTCGATGTGGGAAGCGTGGTAAAAAAGGGTGATGAGCTTTTGAGCCTTGCCAATAGCGATAAAGCCGCGCAACTCCAAGCGGTAAAAGAGCAGTATATCTTCGCCAAAAAGCAATACGAGCGCTACCAAAAAAGCAAAAGCGTAGTCGATAAAAACACGCTAGACCAATACTACTCCAACTACAAAAAGCTAGAAGCAGACTATGATTATTACCAATCGCTTTATAATAGAAGCATACTAAAAGCGCCATTTGCGGGCACGATAGCAGAGAAAAAAATAGAGCTTGGCGATGGTGTGAATGCCAATAATACGATTTTGTTTCGCCTAGTGAGCCATGAGAAAAAAATCCTCATACAATTTGACTCCAAATACGCAAATATCGTGCGCCCGGGCGATGTGTTTGAGTTTTATCTAGGGGGCGATGGTATCAAAAGGACTACCACCATCACCAAAATCTACCCCACCATCAATGAATCCACGCGCAAAGTAAGCGCTGAAGCGATGATAGATGACTCTATAAAGCCCGGAATCTTTGGCGATGGCTTCATCAAACCGCGCGCAGATTCTGCAGAATCTAGCCAAAATGGCGCGCAAAACGCCAATGCCAACGCCAGCCAAAACGCCGCATCAAACACTAACAACGCCAGCAACGCAAACAACACCAACAAAAACGCTATAAGCAATATCATGCAAGGCAACAGATAAGGGGCTATTATGTATAAATTTGCGATAAACCGCCCCGTCACCACGCTAATGTTTGCGCTAGGGATAATATTTTTTGGCGTGCTCGGGCTAAAAAAGCTTCCAACAGCACTTTTCCCAAACATCGACTTCCCTATCGTGCTAGTTAGCACCACATATCCGGGCGCTAGTGCTTCGACTATTGAAAGTAAAGTAACTGATAAGATAGAAGAGCAAGTGCTAGGGATAGATGGCATAAAATATGTAACCTCCACTAGCGTGCGTAATATAAGCCTCGTCATCGTGCAGTTTGAGCTAGAAAAGCCTATGGATCAAGCTGTAAGCGATGTCATCAACAAAGTATCATCCGTCACCTTCACCGATCCAAACATCTACAAACCAGCCATAGACAAGCTAGACACCAGCGGACAGCCTATCATCTCGCTATTTGTAAGCTCTAATCAAGTCTCGTCCGCCACGCTTATGAAGCATTCAAACGACATCATCAAGCCGCTTTTGCAAAAAATCACCGGCGTGGGCGGCGTGCAGCTAAATGGCTATCGCGAACGACAAGTGAGAATCTACCCAGACCCCACGCTTATGAATAAATATGACATCACTTATACGCAGATTTCAAACGCGCTTGGCGGGGAAAATGTCGAGATAGATGGCGGGCGCATCGTCAATGGCATGAAAGAATTTTGGCTAACCACCGATGCCAACCCAAAAAGTATCGATGAAGTAGCAAAACTCCAAATCACAAACAATATCTTGCTAGGCGATATCGCTGTTATCGAAGATGGGCTTGAGGAATACAAAACCTACGCGGCATTTGGCAACAAGCAAGGCGTCATCTTTGAAGTGCAAAAAATCTCTGGCGCAAACGACATCGCAATCGCAGATGGCGTGTATGACGCGCTGCCTTCGATAAAAGCAGTAAGCCCGCAATATGAAATCTCTACTTTTCTAGATACCACAGAATACATACGCGAAAGCTTGCATGATATCGAGATAGACTTGATTTTGGGCGGGATTTTGGCGGTTGGCATTGTGTTTGTGTTTTTGCGAAATGTCACTATTACGCTAGTTTCTGCGATATCGCTGCCTATTTCTGTGCTAGGGACTTTTGCGCTAGTGTCGATGATGGGCTACACGCTAAATATGCTTACAATGATGGCTATCACGCTTTCTATCGGGATAATCATCGATGATGCTATCGTCGTGATAGAAAACATCCACAAAAAGCTAGAATCCGGCATGGATAAGCGCACCGCGGCGTATGAGGGCGTGCGCGAAATAGCCTTTGCGATTTTTGCGATATCAGCGATGCTTTTGTCGGTGTTTATCCCGGTGGGGAATATGACGGGGATTGTTGGGAAATTTTTCCAAAGCTTTGGCATCACCGTAGCCCTAGCGATAGGTATCTCTTATATTGTCGTGATGACGGTTATCCCTATGGTGAGCTCGCTTATCGTGAGTCCCAAGCAGTCTAGATTCTACCATTGGAGTGAGCCGTTTTTTGTATGGATGCAAAATGCCTATGCCAAAACGCTAAAAGTCGTGATGAATCAAAAAATCATCGTAAGCGTACTTGTCTTTGCGGTGTTTGGATTCTCAATCGTTGTGCTTAGCAAAATCGGCATGGAGTTTATGCTACAAGAAGACAGATCGCATGCGTATTTTTGGGTGCAGACAGAGCCCGGAGTCAGTATCTATGAGATGACGCGCAAAACGCAAGCACTGCAAAAAGTCATCGAAGAAGATTCTGCTAATGTGGATTTTGTCTCTATCCAAGTAGCCTATGGCAAAACCCAAAACATCAACAAATCCAAAATCTATGTAAAACTGCGCGATGAAAAAGAGCGCAGTGTCGATCAATTTACATGGATGGCAGATATGGCAAAGAGGCTGCAAGCCCTGCCAGAATCTAGCAACCTTACGATAATCCCCGCAGAAGTGCCACTAATCGGCGGGGGCGATAATAGTAAATTGCAGATTTTCATCTACTCGCCAGACCAAAAGCTAGTGGATGAGAGCCTAGCAAATCTCAAGCATTTCTTACTGGAGGGCGCGCTCAAAGGACAGGTGAGCGACTATCACACGAGCGTATCAGAAATGCAGCCAGAATACCGCCTAAGCGTGCTGCGCCAAAACGCCAACCAATATGGCATCACCGCGCAAGACATAGGAAAAGCGATAAGCTCGGCGTTTTCTGGCGAGACACAAGTGGCGTATTATAAAGAGGGCGGCAAAGAGTATAAAATCACTTTGCGTGTGCCGGATTCTAGCCGCGTGTCAATCGATGATATCAAAAAAATCCAGGTGCGTAATGCCAATGGCGATATGATGTTTATCGATGGGCTTATCGAGATAGAAAATGGACTCACGCCTTCTACCATAAGCCGCTACAATCGCCAGCGAAGCGTCACCGTCTATGCAAACCCAGCTCCAGAATCTAAACTCCCGCTAGACCAGATTCTGCGAGAAGTGGAGAAAAACAAGGATAAATGGCTAAGCGAGGGTGCGGGCTATCGATTTGCCGGTGAGGCGGATAACTTGACAGAGACACAAGAAGCCTTTGGCATCGCGGTGGCGACGGCGTTTGTGCTTATTTATCTGATTTTGGCGGCACTTTATGAGTCGATTTTAGAGCCTATCATTATCATGGTTACGATGCCGCTTAGCTTCTCTGGCGCGTTTTTTGGGCTGGGGCTTGCGGGGCAGCCGCTTAGTATGTTTTCACTCATGGGGCTTATACTGCTTATCGGTATGGTGGGGAAAAACGCCACTTTGCTTATTGATGTCGCCAATGAGAAGCGCGAGGAAGGGCATAGCATAAGCGAGGCGATACTGCTAGCGGGCGAGCTTAGGCTGCGCCCTATCCTTATGACGACGATTGCGATGGTGTTTGGTATGCTGCCGCTTGCTATCGCCACAGGGCAGGGAAGCGCGATGAAGTCAGCGATAGGTATTTGTATGATTGGCGGGCTGCTAGTTTCGATGTTTTTGAGCTTGCTTATTGTGCCTATTTTTTATCGATTTTTGGCACCGATAGATGACAGGCTCAAAAAACTCTATCGCGTGCCAAAGGCGCAAATGCTGTGAAAATGCCTAGCTTGAAAATCTCTAGTTTTTGCCGGGCGAGAGATGCGCTCGCGCGTGGCTTTGGCGCTCGTGGATTGGCAAAATGGTGTGGCGCGCCTAGATTGACAAAAGGGTGTGGCGCGGCTAAATGGCGCGCGACAAAAGGCTTTGGTGTGCTAGATTCTCATATATTTGGCTCGTTTGCCGCATTTTGCGCGGTAGATTCTAGAGTATCACACACGCGTTTTTTGTCAGCATTTTTAGCGCTTAGCTTTGTTTTGGTAGTTTTTATCGCCACACCATTAAACGCGCAACCAGAATCTACAAACCACGATTCTAGCGCGCCAAAATCTACCAATGCAGATTCCACCAGCGCAGATTCTGCTAGCCAAGATTCCACTAGCCCAAACCCTTTGCCAAGCGCGCAAGCCACACAAGCTACACAAACCACGCAGACTACACAAACCACACCCAACCATAGCGTCTCATCGCTTTTTGTAGGGCTTGGCGCCGGAGTCGCGCTAAACCAGCAGAGTATCACCAAAAGCGGCGGATATGGCGATGGCGCTTGGCTTCCTTCGCTTGATTTTGCCCTGCGTGGCGGGTATCAATACAAGCCCTTTAAAATATTTGGCGCGCGGCTTTATCTTGATTATGTGATGAGTATTCGCCCGGTGGATTTGGAGAGCGTCGTCACTTCGCAGTTTGTGCTAAACATTGATGCGATGCTGGATTTTTACACCAAGGGCAAATGGGCGTTTGGCACCGTGCAAGGCGTGGGCGTGGGCTATGGGACGCATGGCAAAGAGGCGGCGCAAGATAGCAGCGCGTCGGATTCTATCACAGCAAGCGGGCTTAGCGCGTTTTATAACAGCGCGCTAAACATCACCTATGACAGCACGCACCGCATCGAGTTTGGTGCGAAAATCCCGCTGATAAAGCTAGAAGTCCCAAACACTGATATCGCCTATAGAGACTTATATCTGCTGCTTTCTTATGATTATATGTTTTAGCTAGATTCTGCACCATTTCCAAATTATTCTCTTCCCCATCATGCACCATAATAAAATTAGGCACAAAATAAAGAATAAACCAAGCGATAAGTATTTTTATTTTATTTTTGGTTTTAAACAAACAATACAGCATCAAACAGGGCAATAAAAATATTAGCATTTAGAATCCTTTTGTTGAAAGCGGATAGCCTTTTTTCTTTCATTGTGTATATCATACTTTCTCCAATGCTATGGATTTGGAATCCTTTTAACAGCCAATCTTTACTTATCAATAAGGTTCAATCCTCTTTTCAATAACAAGTCTATTTAGTTCATTAAGGATAACTTTGATATATTCCTCAAGCTTATTAAGATTTTCTTCTGTTTCTTTATAAGGAAGAATGTAATGACGAGGGGGAAAATCATCATAAAACCAAATACAAGTCATACCATTAATTTTAAAACGCCAAACCATAGTATCTACACAATCCATAAAATCTATCAAAACAATATTGTAGCCAAATGCCAACCATATATCCTTACAATATTCAAAGGCATTTGTATAGCCAAAATTCCACAGCTCAAATTCCCAGCGCATTTTGCCTGACTCATCTTCGGCATATTCTTTGTCATACCAAATCAAGTCTAGAGGGTCTATTTCTTCTCGTGGTGTGGGGAGATCACTAGATTCCATATTGTCTTTATTATCTTTGCTCATTTTTTCTCCCAATTTAGGTTTTAATATCTCAAAAATCTTATATTTTTTAGTCAAAAAAGCCCATAAGGCGCCTTGATTATTTGGTTTTGCATTGATAAATCTACCAAACAAATATTTGATAAATATCGCTATCGCCAGCATTCCTAGCGCAAATGAGAAGCTCACAAATAAAATACCACACCACACCTCTATGGCTTCTTTGGTTCCCATTTCATAGGCATAGTGCAGGTTCGAAGATTCTCCCCTATACACAAATACAAAAAATGGCGCAAAACAGCACACAAGCCAAAAAACAAATAACGCAACCTTATTTTTAATGAGTAATAAAGCGATACTCATTAAGCCTATGCTAAGTATAAAACCAAACATTTTAGAATCCTTTTGTTGAGGGCGGATAGCGGCAGGCAAAAGACGGAAGACAAAAGGCGGATTGCCTCTGCTATTATACTTAGATTCTGCTTGCTTTTTGGCTCTTGCTAAATGCGTCATAGCTCATCTATTAATCCCTCCTATCCACCTTATGATATTTCCATTATCATCTATTTCTACACTTAAATCTTTGTATTTATTATAGAATCTAGGCTCTAGGATTTCTTCAAGGTATTTACTGCCTTTTTTGGTTCTTGCGACCCAAATATTGTATTGAGACCAATATTTTGGAGTGTCCCAAGAGGTTTCGCCAAACATTGTGCTATAGCCACACAAAACAGGATTACCTTCTTTATTTATGTAGCTTGGACAATTTTCTCTAGTGTATTCTTTGCCCTCATAAATTAGAATATCCTCATCGCAGTTTTTACCAAAAGCATTTTTATAAAAGAAATTATCCCTAAAATATATCCAAGCTTGATATTTGTCTTCCTTCCAATAAGATAAGTTTGTGGGATAATCTATCCTGTCTCTATCCTTGTCATCATAATATGAACCAAAGTCGATATATCCCGCTAAAAAAAGTTGCCCTATAATGCTAACATTTTCGCTATTATAGTTTGGCTGTATAGAATTTGCCAAATTTTCGCTTTTTGCAAAAAACAAAGGAAATCTCACATCGCTAAATTCGCATGAATCCCCCATAATTGTCCCCAAGAAATTATTTTCAAAATACTCCAAAATATCTGCTTTTGTGATGTTTGGGATTTGTAAAAAAAGCTCAAAGTCCCAATCATCATCGTATCTTTTTAAACGATTTTCAAATAAGCCATAAAATTCATCAAACGCGATACAATTCACTCCTGCCATTACTCTACCAATCGCCATCTTCTCCCGCCTTATTGTGGATTTTGTGGATTATTTTTTTATTCATAACCATATACTTTTAAAACATCGTATCAAAGCCATAATACCAATAAAAGCACCAAGTATAAGGAATAATTTATCATAATCAATAAAATATCTAGCTACAAATATAAACACAATGCCACCAACAAAAGTAAGAATACACACAATAAGAAAAATTGTATAGCTATGCGAATGTATAGAGCTGTGCTTTTTGATTATACTCTTTTGTTCTTCAAAGCAATAATGCGTAAAACCAAAAATAAAACATAGAATTTTATAATGATTTTTTACCCTAAAATTGATATATTTTTTTTGAAAAAATGATATTTTCTTTATTTTTACAATATTTTCCATAAACTCTATCTTATTCCAACCCTCCTCAAATACCCAATCATCATCAATCACCATTCTATTTTTTAAACAATATAAGGCTGTGATATAAAATAACTTTTCTAAATCTTTTTGAGTAAAATCACTTTTTATGGATAAAATTTGCTTTTTTACCTCTTTGTATTTTCTTTTTACTCTAAAAATAGCAAAACATTCCTCCTTGCCACTCAAATAAGCATATTTATGATATAACTCTTTATCTTCTTGATACCTTTGCGTGTCTTGTTGTATATCCCACAATATATCCTCATAAGATATATTAGTATTGAATATTTCACTTAAAACATAGCAAATTTCTAGCTCTTGTTGCGTGAGATTAATCAAGATTGTGTTCCTTTAAAAATTGTCTATTTCTTGGCTAAAATAATCATTAGCAATAAAATCTCCAATTTCAACCCCAAAATTCGCATTTTCCCTGCTTGCTTTATTCACACCCCGCGCTTACCTGACTTTCATGGATTACCCCATAGATTGCTTTGCTTGTGTCTTTGGATTCTGGTGGGATATAGGCTACTTTTACCCATTTGGGATTGCTAGAATCTCTGCCTAATTCCAAAATCAAGCCCTTATCCTCCTCGTATTCACAAGGTTTTGGCATATCAGTTTTTTGAATCTGCTTTGTAATCTCGCCATTTGGGGATTGACGCAAATTAATATAGGCATCTTTAGAGATAGGAAAAAGGAGATATTCGCTAGAAAGTTCGCGCTTATCAATATACCATCTTTTTGGATTCTCTAATATTTTTATAGAATCTGCCTCAACGCTTGCATAATAGTATGTGTCGCTTTCGCCCTCTAAATGTTTCTCAATATAATAATCTTTTAAGGTGAGCGTTGCGCGCACTGCTACTCCGCCCAAAATATATTCATCTGCTTGACTTAGCCTATCTTGCAAAACATTAGAAATCTGCAAAAAGCTATTCTTTTGGAATCTAGCATCCCTTTTAAGCGCATCATTTAAAAATATTGCAAAAAGCATCGGCTCATTCTCATTGTCAAAAAGCCTAGGAGTAGCATTTGGCATATCAGGAAAAAACACCAAGCGCCAATAAAAATCCACTTCGTCTTGATACATCTGCCATTCTAGCACGCCACTTAGCGTTATTGTCCCCTTGTAATATATCCTAGATTCTGTCTCTTTGTCTTTGTGCAGGGTGCTGGTGTAGGGAGTTTGACTTAGCATATCTTGAAAATGCGCATTATGCACATTGGCATAAATCACATTCACAATAAAAAATACAAAAAGTGTTAAACGCATTATTGCTCCTTGGGCGGATAGGATTCAAGCCTATCTTTTTAATTTTGAGCGAGAAAATAGAGAAAAGTCATACCCACATCACGCCAGATTTGCCAAAGATGTCCTTAATTATATCAAATCCTCTAATTTTTCGGCTTTTGGATTGCAAAACCTATCTATTAATCTCTCCTATCCACCTTATGATATTTCCATTATCATCTATTTCCACGCTCAAATCTTTGTATTTGTTATAGAATCTAGGCTCTAGGATTTCTTCGAGGTATTTGCTGCCTTTTTTGGTGAGCGATACGCCTATATCCCAAGAATTCCAATCTTTAAAATTGCTCCAAAGTATTTTAGAGTACTCCTCTTTTTTGCTGTTATCATATAAATAATTTTGATATTGATAAAAGAATATTTCTTTAAAATATTTCCAAGCTTCAAATGGAGAGTCAAAAGAGCAAGACAAACTTCTCTTCTCATCTTTGCAAGTAAAATCTATCAAATTACCCAAAAAACACTCTCCAATTATTCCTATATATTCGCTTGCATAGCTAGGTTTAGGGTCATTTTCAAACAAACTTTTACTCAAAACATCAAGCGGATAAATATCATATTGCCCCATAAAGCCCTCATCAATTTCAAAATCAGATTGCGCTTCTTGTAAAATACAATATTCAAAGTATTCTAAAATGTCTATTTTTGTAATATATGGGTTTGTTAAGAGTATTTTTAAATCTAATGCTTGTTCGCCTAAGATAACTGCTATTTTTTTATTTATGCCTGTTTGATAAATAGAATCAAACAGGAATTTACCAATGTTTTCTAGCACTTTGTATTTCATTTTCTCATCGTCTCCAAAGGTGTTTTTATAGCCCTCTTGCAAAATCCTAAAAGTAGCAGCCACATCCTCATATTGTTGATTTACAGCATCGAAGTTTGATTGAGGATTTTGACTCCATTAGGAGTTTTTATATAAGTTTTTATGCTTTCTTCTGCTTCGACAATATATGTAACCACAAGTTTATTTTCACTCTTTGTGATCTCTATCTCTGCGTTTAAATCGCCGCTCTCTGTCGTGATAACAATAGCTTTCTTTACGCTTTCATTATCATTGGGTAAGCTCATAGCTAGGATTTGTTTATAAATTAACGCTCTTATATCATATTTTGGAAATCTAATTTCTTTTTGCAAGTCTTGTTTAAAAGCCTCTGAAATATCCACATTAGAGATAAACTCTTCATTAGCCGAGCAATGATTATCATCGCCGCAAACTTCTTGCTGATATTTGGAGCTTTCTTTTATTTCTGGGGTCAATTCATTTTTGTGGATTGATTCTGCATGCACGAAAACCAAACAGCCTAACAGCAAAACCATCTTTTTCATTTATCGCTCCCAAAATATTTTACCCCGCTTGCAAAACCTCTGCGACATCTCTACAAAACCCCTTTTAGACTTAAGGCTTGAAATATCACACAGCATAGCATCTCATCCTAGATACCACATTCTCCATATAATTTTTCATCGCCAAAGTATCGCTTTTCATTTCTGTCTTTTAGCACAGCGAAGCCTCCCTCGTTTAACTCAAAGTCATATATCGCAGAATCTAGCTTTACCTTTCCTGTGATTCTGCAAGGAAAATGACAATAACTAGCGGCTTGATAGCTATCATATTCTTTGGCAAATTGAAAAAACTTGATAATGTTTTCTTTGTGAAAATGTTGCACGATTTGAGTATCGCAAGTCTCTCGTATTGCATTGATATAGTATTCTCCCCCGTCTTTGTCTATTTCGCTAAGCTTGATAGTTGGCTTGTCTAATTTCAAGATTATAATATTTTTGAAATTATCCGCATACGCAAATAGGCGCAATACAAATACCATATAAAAAATTTTCATAGCTTTTTTCCATGTATTTTGGCAAATTTATTTGCCTTTTCACTTAGCGTATTTGCCCTTCCTTCGTATCATATCTTCATACTCTTCAGAATTATACATATTCAAACAAGCTACAAAATACCATTTTTTAGGGTAGAATTCTGGGTGCTTGAAGTTTGGTATATAGCGATCGATATTAGCATGGATAAATTTAAGGATTCTTTCAGGATCATCTGGGTCAATAAAGTCGATTGAGTTAAAAGCCCTATCAGCATCTGCTATTTCGCTTGGCAAGTCTTTGTAAAATGTTTTTACGCAAAGAGCAAATCCAAGATTTTTCTTATTCATAAAAGACCTCTCCTTCCAATAATCATCGTGCCAATCATCGCCAAAAAGAAAAGAGCAAACCAAAACCGCTAAAATCGCAAGCTTTTTCATATCATCTCCTTAATGTTAGTTTCTAGCAATAAAGTTTTGCCACAAAGTTTTGCTACGGCAGCATCGCTATGAAGCAAATCAGTATTTTATACCCAGAATCTAAATAAGCAGAATCTAAATAAGCAAAGCCCCCCAAAGCCCAAAAGTCAAAAAGCCCAAAAGCCAAAAGCTAATGCTAATACCAAATCATGTAAACGCCACGCCAGCGCGCTACTCAATCTCTGCGAAGATTCTGCCATTTGCTAGCTCTGCGCGCGTGAGTCGCGCCTGATATATGCCATGCCGCTCCAGCTCGCGCCTAGAATCCTCCACAAAAATCCGCGCGCCAAATATCAGCGACTCCGCCACGCAAATCGCCGGATAGCGCTCATCTATCACGCGCACGCGCAGCGCCCTGCCGATGTGTTTGCACGCCGCGCGCGCGTATTTTCTGTCTTTGAAATCCATCTCGGTTTTGGCTATCGCGCGCTCTTTGGTGTTTAGCATGGGGATTATCGCGCTGCTAGATTCTAGGATGTAGGCTATCTGCTTGGCATGCTTTGGCGCAAGCGGCGCGATATGCGGGCTTTCGGGCTTTAGCTCGATAGGCGCGTTTGCCAGCAGCACTTTTAGCAAGCGGTGCGCGATGATGTCGCTGTATCGGCGTATGGGCGAGGTAAAATGCGTGTATGTCTCAAAGCCAAGCCCAAAATGCAGCGCCACCTCATCGCTGTATCGCGCCTCTTTTTGCGCGCGGATGATGAGGCGATCGAGCAGCTCTCTATGACTTAGCGCAGCGGCGGAATCTAGGGCATTGGCGGATTCTGGCGCAGAATCTAAATCGCGAGAATCTAAAGTGCATGCAGAATTCAAATTTTTACTTGCTTGATTTTCACTCGCTATATTTTCACGCGCCTCGCTTTTGCGTATCTGCGCCCTTTTCTCCACTAGCGCTTTTTTATCCCGCCTATCCGCCTCTTTTTGCAATGCCTGTATTTGCGCGTGCAGCTTGCCTTTTGGGATAGTGTAGCCAAGCTCGCTTATATCAGCAAAAAGCGCGTGGATGCGCTCTTTCATCGGCGCTTCGTGCGTGCGATAGATGCCAGCGCCATTTAGCGCGGTGGCTAGGCATTGCGCGCTTAGGATATTTGCTAGCAGCATGGATTCTTCGATGAGGCTGTGGCTTGGCGTGCTTTTGTGCGTGCTTATGGATTCTAGCTCGCTGTTTTTATCAAGGTGTAGCTTCATCTCGCGCGTGCTAAAATCATAGCCTTTTTCTAGGCGCTTAGTTTTTAGCGTCTGCGTGACGCGCGCCAAATCGCGTATCCAAATCGCATAAGGCATAGCAGAATCTAGCTTTTTGCTAGAATCTATTTTTGCATGAGAATCTACTTTTGCACGAGAATCCATTTGCGCGCTAGATTCTAGTATTTTATCCACCGCTTCATAGCTGATATTTGCCTTTGGCGTGATGAGCGCTTCATAGAGCTGCACTTTTATGGGAAGTTTGGTGCGCTTATGCAGGCGTATCTCCCATACGAGCGCGAGTTTCACCTCATCGCGGCGTAGCGAGCAGAGCGACTCGCTAAGCTCACGCGGCAGCATCGGATAGCATTTGTGCGGGAAATACAGGCTAAATCCGCGCGCTTTTGCCTCATCATCAAGCGGCGTATGCGGCGTGACATACTCGCTCACATCCGCTATCGCCACATACAGCGTGTGCGCGTGCATATCCCAAAAAACCGCATCATCGTGATCTTTGGCATCTATGGGATCGATGGTGATAAAATCAAGTGCGCGCAAATCTCTGCGATAAGGCGCGCTAGAATGCGCGGAGTTTGTGGATTTTGCGTAGCTTGTGTAGCTTGCGTAGCTTGTGTAGCTTGCGTGGCTTGTAGATTCTGCATTTTTGGGCGCTAGATATAAGCTAGGCTCGACTTGCGTGCCAAAATTTCTAGCAAGCTCTTTTGCCTCCTCGCCAAAATCCTCCGCGCGCTGGCTTAGAAAAAGCGAGATGCGCTCATCCACGCTTGGGTCATCAAGACTACCTAGAATCTGCTTGATTTTACCATTTTCAAGCGCTAGCACGCAGTGCTTAGGAAGCTCTAGGAGCGATTTTTGCGAGAAGGGCAGGCGGGTGGATTCTAGCGTCTTGCAGTCTATACCGACAATCGCGCCCTTTTTGCGCTCCAGATACACAAGGCGCGGCGCGCTAGCGCTTGATGAAAGGATTTTGATAAGCTTTGGCGTGCGCGTGATGGAGAGCAAAAGCACGATGTCGCCATCTTTTAGATTCCCATAGCGCCCTTTTAGCAGCAAATCTTTGTCGTTAGGCTTTGCAATATTTTTGGCGAAAATGCGGTGGTTGTGGATGATGATTTGCGCGATGATGAATTTATCAGAGAGTTTGTAGGCGTGCTTGCTTGGGGGTTGCGAGTGGCTTGGCAAATGGTTTGGCGCATGGTGGTTTGGTGTGTGTTTGGCGTGGCTAGATTCTGCGCTCATTTGCGCTTGGCTAGAATCTTGCGCGCTAGATTTTTGATATTTATCGCGCGCTTTTTCTTGGTATTTATGGTATTTTTGATGCTTTTGCGCGCGGGTGGATTTGGAGTGCTTGGAGCATTTGGCAGTTTTGGCGCATTTGGCGTTGGCATCGTGCGTGTCATCTTCGCCACTAGATTCTAGGTAGCTAGATTCTAGCGCTTTGTCATATTTGGTATCATGTTTCGCACCATGCTTTTCTAGCGCGCCGCAGGATTTTATCTGCTCATAAAGAGGCATAAACTTCCTAGGGATTTCTTTCCTGCCTAGCGCTAAGCCTATCAAAAATTCTTTCATCTATCTCACATCGCGCGGCGGCTTAAGATTTTCGCGGGAAAACCGCGCTCATGACGCTATACGCACGATTTATGTCAATCTCTGGGATAAAAAGCTTTAGCGCAAACACCGCTTGCATGATAAGCATATCCGCGCCATCTTTGCACGCTATGTCAAGGCTTTTGGCGAGGTTTAGAAACGGGCTAGGCGTGCCATACATCAAATCATAGGCGAGTTTCGCGCGCGATAGTAGGGGGCGCAAAGTGGATTCTGCCAAAGGTAAGTCGTTTTTGATACTCGCACTCGTGGCGTTTAGGATGAGATCAAAGCGCGCGTTTGGCGTGGCGCTGGTGGAATCTAGTTTGGCGTCTGATTTGGCATCTCGTTTGGCAGAATCTATTTTGTCAGAATCTGATTTTTTAGAATTCGCCTCGCTAGATTTTGCTTTGCCAGAATCCATTTTGCCAAAATCTACTTTGGCAGAATCCGCCTCGCCAGAATCCACTTTGGCGATAGATTCTAGCTCATCAAAAGTGCAAAACGCGATGCCTTTGCTTGCGAAATATTCCGCTTTTGGCGAGCGATTGGCAACCAGCACGCGCACGCCTTTTTGATGCAAGATATAGGCTAATGCTTTGGCACTTCCGCCAGCGCCCAAAATAAGCGCAGAATCTATTCCCAAACCTACACCAAAGCACGCGCGCAAATCACTAGGCGCGCCGCTGTTTAGCGCGCCTAGCAAATCATCTGTCAAGACATTTGCAAAATTTTTGGAGTCGCTAGAATCTTTAGAGCCCCTAGAATCCCCAAAATCTGCGCTTTTAGATTCTGGCAATTTTTTGGATTTTGCGCCACCGCCCGCGCCACCAGCGCCCTTTCCCGCCATTAGCAATGTCGCCAAAAACCCGCTCGTATCGGTATTATAGCCGATTAGCTTTTGCGTAGTTTTATCTAGCACGAGCGTATTTATCGCGCCTATTTCTTTGGCTGTGGGATCTAGGATATCGGCTTGTTTGTAGGCGTGCTCTTTGAAAGGCAGCGTGATATTTGCGCCGCTCAAACGCAGATCAAAAAAGCTTTGGCGCAGATTCTCGCCATTTTCTAGCTTGAATCTACCATAGACTGCGTTGATGCCTAGCGTGCTAAGCACCGCGTTATGCAGGAGTGGGGAGAGGGAGTGCGCGATAGGATTGCCAAAGACGCCAAGATATGTCATTTGAGTTCTTTTAGGAGTCTGCGCGAGACCCACCCGCCAGAATCAAGCTTCGCCCAATCATCTTGGACTTGCTCGACTTGCACGCGCTGATCTTTATAGAGCGCGCCAATCACGCGGGCGTTTGGCAGCGGCTCTTCGCGGATATTTAGCGTGTTTGGGATGACGGTGTAGAGCTTTTGCTTGGGCTCTATGGCTGAAAGAAGCGCTAGGCTTACCCACCCGCCAGAATCAAGCTTCGCCCAATCATCTTGAATATGTGTAACCACCGCGCTTTGTCCGAGCGTGAGCTTTCTGACGATCCTTGCTGTCGTGCTAGGCTCGGCGCGGACATTTACGCTCGTGGCTGTGACATAATAAATCGCTTCTTTTTTGGTGTCGCCTGTGGTGTTTGGCGTGCTTGGTGTGGTATTTTGTGTCGCACTTTGTGTCGCGCTTGTTTTGTCAGAATCTTGGCTAGAATCTTGCGCGTTTGGCGGTGTTTGCGCGGCATTGGATTCTGCGCTATTTGGCGCAGGAGAAGCAGAGGCATCAATTGTTTGTGGCGTTTGCGCGCTCGCATCTGGCAAGGCGGATGTGATATCATTGCCAGCAAGGCGTGTTGGCGCGTTTTTATCTGGTGTGGATTCTGCGCCAGATTCTCCGCTAGATTCTGCGCCCCCCGCTTCTTTTGGCGCTTCTGCTAGCGTTTGGCCATGCCCCATATCGCGCCGCTTCACGCTTTCAGCAAAGACAAAATAATATATTGCCAAGCCGATTAATAGTATCAAAATCGGAAGCGTATATGCTTTGATAAATAATTTCAAAATTCGCCCCTATAAATAAAATGGCAAAACATAAAAACAATAAATAATGCAAATAAACGCCAGCGCACCCAAACAGCGACAGCTACAAATACAGCAAGCGCAAACAGGCGCAATCAACGCAGAATCCGCACCTGCTGCAGCCAGCTGCCACAAATAATCACAAGCAATCACAAAAGCCGCGCAGTCGCTACAAAAGCAAGCCATCGCCATAAAAGCAAGCCACAGCGGGCGCCACCACGCAGTCACAAAAACTACAGCAGCAACACAGCAGAAACTACACCAAAACCACCCCGCTTTTTTTCACCACTTTGCCAAGCACGAAGGCATTGGTATTTTTCAGCAGCGGCATGGTGTTTTCCTGCGATACAGCAAAAATCATTCCAACGCCCATATTAAACACCCGATACGCCTCATCCCTATCGATATGCTGGCTAAGTAGCGTGAAAATCTCTTGCTCTGGAATCGAGCTCGTGTCAATCTGCGCGCCAAGCCCCTTTGGTAGCACGCGCGGAAGATTCTCGATGATCCCGCCTCCTGTGATATGCGCTAGGGCATTGATGAAATGCTGGTATTTTTTGAAAGTGGATACATAGATTTTGGTAGGCTCTAGCAAAATGTCGATAAGCGTGCGCTTGCCTAGCTTGTCTTCAAACTTCATCCCAAGCGTCTCAAAAAGCACCTTGCGCGCGAGCGAATAGCCATTGGAATGCAAGCCACTGCTTGGCAGCCCCATAAGTATGTCGCCCTCTTTCACGCGCGGCGGGGATTCTAGCTCGCTTTTTTCAGCGATACCTACCGCAAAGCCTGCTAGATCGAAATCTTTGCCATGATACATTCCGGGCATCTCCGCGCTCTCGCCTCCTATGAGCGAGCAATTTGCTTGCTTGCAACCTTTTACGATGCCCTCTATCACGCGAAGCGCGGCTTTTTTGTCAAGCTTGCCTGTAGCATAATAATCAAGAAAAAATAGCGGCGTGGCGAAGTTGCAAATAAGGTCATTCACACACATCGCCACTAGATCAATCCCCACAGAATCAAGCCTATCCGCATCAATCGCTAATCGCAGCTTCGTCCCCACGCCATCTGTCGCTGCCAAAATCACAGGCTCGCTATAGCCTTTTGGCAGGGCAAAAGCCCCAGCAAATGAGCCTATACCGCCGATGACTTGCGGGCTAAAAGTGCTTTTGACAAGGGGTTTTAGCGCATCTACGAGCGCATTTCCCTCATCGATATCCACGCCAGAATCTTTGTAAGTGGGCGCTTTTTTGGCTGGCATTTTTTTGTCTTGTTTGTTTGGCATTTGGCGCATCCTTGCCTTGTGAAATAAGCGCGCATTATAGCAAAAACTACTAAAAATGCCAAAATGATTGCGGATTTGCTGTATTTTGGCGCATATCTGGCCCATACACACTCACGCACCTAAACGCACTTAACAAAGTAGCGAGGCAAAACAAATCAAGGGCATATCATTTACAAGCCGCCCGCAAACTTCAAGACTACAAAAGCTACAAAGTCAAATCTTCGAAGGTTCCAAGTTTTTAATTTCACGCGCCAAGCACTAATTACTCGTGCGGTATCTAAACTGCCCTTTTTTAAACACCATTTCAAAGCCGCCGAGGCTAAAAAGCCATTTGTTTTCTATCGTGTTTTTCATAAATGCCGCTATTTCGCCTTTCACCGGGCGCTTAAACACCACGCCCACGCCATCTGTATGCCCGATAGAGCACACCGTGCCGCGGTGGTTAAAGGTAAATGGACGCTCAAACTCCTTGCCGCTAAGCTTTGCGACAAAAAGCTCCGCGACATAGTCACCCATCTGCGCGGATAGCTGGGCGGTGGGCGCGTGTATCATGTCTTTGTTTTTGGCTTGCGCGCTATCGCCCACGACATAGATATTTGGGTATTCTTCGCATTGCAGCTGCGCATTTACCGGGATTCTGCCTTTTTTGTTTGGCAAGGTGGAGTTTTCGATGATGTCACTTCCCTTTACGCCCGCACTCCAGATTATCGTATTGCCCTTGATTTCGAGCTTTTTGTCGCTTTTGCACTCGCGCGCTATCACTACGCCCTCTTTTATCTCTTCGATGCTGGCGCCAGAGATGATATCTACGCCGAGATTTTTTAGCTTAGATTCTGCGACTTGCGCTAGCTTCTCATCAAACACCGGCAAAATATGCGCCGAGCGCCCGATGCAAGTAAGCTTTGGCAAGGAGCGATCGATACCACAAATCAAGCAAAGCTCATCTAGCTGCGTGGCAAGCTCGGCGGTGAATTCTATCCCGGTAAATCCCGTGCCACACACGATTACAGACAAATCTTGCGCATTTTTGGTGTGCGTGTATTCTTTGAATTTGTTTTCGATATTTTTCATAAGCTTTAGCGCGGCGTTTAAGCTAGAAAGCTTGTAAGTGTGCTTATCCACGCCCTTGACGCCAAAGCTATCGGGCCTAAACCCAAGCCCGATTATCAGATAATCATACGCGTATTCCCCGCCATTGCCGATTACTTTGTTTTCATCGGGGAGGATTTTGGTGATTTTGTCTTTGATGAAGCGGACTTTGCGCGGGTTGAGAATCTTGCGGTAGAAGATTCTGGCTTTGCGCGAGCTTAGCGTGCCGATAGCGACTTTGTGTAAAAGCGTCGTTTGGTAGTGGTAGTCGTGTTTGCTGATTAGCGTGATGTCCGCGTCTGTTTTTAGCTTGCGTTGTAGTCCGAGTGCTGCTTTTAGTCCGCCATAGCCGCCGCCGACGATGAGCACTTTTGGCTTTTTGGTGGCGCTGGCAGAATCTGTTGTGTTGTTTGCTTGCATAGATGCTCCTTGAAAGCATTTGGTTGCGGATTATCATAGCCCAAGTTGGATTATTTTTTTATAAAGTTAAAAAGATTTTTTACTTTTTGATTCTGGTGCGCGCATTTTTGGCGGTGGATTCTGGCGTAGGATTGCGGCAGATTCTGGCGCTAGATTCTTGCGCGGCGTTTGGATTCTGGGATTTTGAAGCATTTCAAGCGCGTAAATATTGACTTTAAACAAAAATAGTGCTAATTTCTGCGCTGGCTTCTAGCCCAAACAGGCTTACACCAAGCCACTCACATCATCTACAAGGATTACCATGAAAATCGCAAGCAACATCACCGACATCATCGGCAACACGCCTATTTTGCACCTACACCAATTCGCACCAAACCTCTATGGCAAATGCGAGTTCCTAAACCCGAGCCACTCGGTAAAAGACCGCCCCGCATACGCCATGATACAAAAAGGCATAGATGAAGGCAAAATCACAAAAGACACCACCATAGTCGAATGCACCAGCGGAAATATGGGCATCTCGCTCGCGATGATTTGCGCAAGTCTTGGGCTACAAATCATCATCACTATGCCAGAATCTATGAGTATCGAGCGGCGCAAGATGATGGCGTTTTTTGGCGCGAAGCTTGAGCTAACTCCTGCGAGCGAAGGGATGAAAGGCGCGCTAAACAAGGCGCAAGAAATCCTAGAATCTATGGATAACGCCTTCATGCCAAGCCAGTTTGAAAACCCAGCAAACAAAGAGATGCACCGCAAAACGACAGCTATCGAGATTTTTGAAAGCTTTGAAGGCAAGCTTGATTATTTCGTCGCTGGATTTGGCACAGGCGGGACGATAAGCGGGGTAGGCGAAGTGCTAAAAGAAAAAATCCCGGGCATCCAAATCATCGGCGTAGAGCCCGCCGCATCGCCACTGCTAAGCAAAGGACAAGCCGCAGGGCACAAAATACAAGGCATCGGCGCGAACTTCATCCCACAAATCCTAAACCGCGATATCATCAATAAAATCGAGTGCGCGGAGAATGATGAGGCGATAAAAACCGCGCAAGCACTTGGCAAAATCGGCGTGATGGTAGGCATCTCTAGCGGCGCAAATGTCGCTATCGCCACCAAAATCGCGCAGGCAAACCCGGACAAAAAAGTGCTAACTATGCTAAATGACACCGCAGAGCGCTACCTCTCCACGGATTTGTTTAATACGCTGTGAGTTTGCTAGATTCTGCCTTGCATGCTGATGCGCGTTGGGGCGCGGGGCGATGCGTTGATGTGCTTTAGTGGCGTTGTAATTGCGTCGCGATTGCGCTGGCATCGCAAGTAGATCGCGCTTAAGTGCGCTGTCGTGGCTCACGATGTGTTTTTATATTATTGCAATGTATTTTTATATTGTAATGTATTTTTAGTGCGCTTACTGCGGCACTGCAATTGATTGCGCTTTGGCGCACTAGAATCTAGCTTTGCTCGCAGGGTGCCCATTTGGTGCTCGTCATTGCGAGCTGATTTATCGGCGAAGCAATCCATTTTATGATACCCATAAAATCGCAAAAATTTAGATTCTGCCATAAATTGAGAGCTCACATTTCTTTTTATAGATTGCTTTGTCGCTCCGCTCCTCGCAATGACGATTTACGGATACTAAATTGCTTGCAGAATCCAATTGATTTATTTTCATCATTGCGAGGATTTATAGAATCCGAAGTAAAGCACCAGCTTCTTTGATAATTTATTAAAGATATCACGCAGAGTTTAAAGTTTAATTCCCTCTAAACTTGGATTTTAAACAATAGGCTAAATGCTCTAAATTTGTGCTTTATTGTGCTGGTGTAAATTTGTGATGTGTGGCGCTTTATGTGGCGTTTTTGTAGTGTTTTTATGGAATCTTATAGATGGTGTCTTTTGTGGATTATCTTGTGGCGTTTAAATAGATAGATTACATAGATTGTCTTGTGGTGCTTTTTCAAAAATAACAAGCAAATTTTAGCACTTTGCTTTTGCGGCGTTTTGTTTGCCGAGATTTATTTTTGCGTTTTTGTCTTTTTAGCGAGCGATTTTTAGCACTAGTGTTTTTTGGTGTTGGCGATTTTGACGCTAGCGATTTTTGGTAGTTTTTAGCGTATTTAATGCTTTTAGCGTCTCTTCTTTGTCGTCGAAATGATATTTTTCATCGCCGATAATTTGGTATTTTTCATCGCCTTTGCCAAGGATTAGCAGCACTTCGCTAGATTCTAGCTCGGCGACTGCGCGTGCGATGATGGCGCGCCTGTCAGTGTCGCACACCACGCGTTTTTTGCGCTCTTTTGGCAGTCCTGCGAGGATTTCATCAATGATTTTTTGCGGGTCTTCGCTGCGCGGATTGTCGCTTGTGATGTAGAGTTTGCGCGCGTATTGGTAGGCGCAAGCGCCCATTTTGGGGCGTTTGGTAGCGTCTCTATCCCCGCCCGCGCCAAACACCACCGCCACATCGCGCGCCTTGAAGCTCTCAAAAATCTTTTCCATGCCATCGTGCGTGTGCGCGAAATCCACGATTATCAAAGGCTCTTCGCTGATGATTTCCATGCGCCCTTCCACGCCGCCAAAATTTAGCAGCTCTTGGGCGATGTCGGCTATGTGTGGCGCTTTTGGC
The DNA here is from genome assembly GCF_001854545.1 of Helicobacter sp. CLO-3. Classification (GTDB taxonomy): domain Bacteria; phylum Campylobacterota; class Campylobacteria; order Campylobacterales; family Helicobacteraceae; genus Helicobacter_B. The sequence continues at coordinate 21,649 of NZ_MLQN01000010.1, read as the reverse complement.
GCAGATTTGGCGCGCACGCGAGAATCTAAAATACCAGAATCCAAACTAGATTCTGCTTTTTCAAAATCCGCCTCACTAGAATCCACTTTTTTAGATTCTGCGCCACATTCCCCCGCCCTTTTTTTGCAAACTTCTTTCACGCACAAAAGCGCGGCTAGGATATTATAAAGATTGTGCTTGCCATAGAGTTTGGCTTCGATGACGCTCTGCTCGCGCTCTGCTGTGCGTGGTGCCGCGCTCACATCAGCGTCTGTACCCGCTCCCACACGCCCTGCCAGCCCCCCAGTATAGCCCGCAGCACAGCCCGCATCCGCATAGCTCACATGCGCGTAGATCCCAGAATCTAAGCTATACGCATCTACTTTCAGATTGGCGGCGCGCTCGATGCCGTAGGTGTGGGCGTTGGTGGGATTGTAGCGCGCTTTTGGCTCATCGGCGTTGATGATTTTTAGCGCGGCATCGGCGAAAAAGCTGTTTTTCACGCGGACATATCCATCGATGGTTTTGTGGTAGTCGAGGTGGTCGCTGGTGATGTTTGTCAGCACTTTGGCGTAGAAGTCGATGCCAGCGCAGCGCTCTTGGTCTATGGCGTGCGAGCTCACCTCCATGACGAGAAACTCGCACCCCCTCACCTCATCAAGGATCGCGTATAGCTCGAGCACGCCGGGCGTCGTCAAGCCTTTTTCGCGGATGCGCGCCTCGTCTTTGAACGCGCCGCGCGTGCCTAGTAGCGCACAGGAGTGCCCGAGATCAAGCAAAAGCGAGTATATCAAGGCTGCGGTGGTGGTTTTGCCATTGGTCCCGGTGATGCCTATGATGCGCGGCAGCGGGGCGAAATACTGCGCTAAATCGTGCGCGTCTATGAAGGGTATCGAGGCGGATTCTGGGGCGCTGGATTCTGCGGTAATGCTAGATTCTGGCGCGAGTTTGGCAGAATCCAAATCCGCGCGCGCGCTAGAGGCTGGCATAAACGCCGCGTTGCGCTTAGTTCGCACAAAAAGCGTGCTGCTATCTAGCTCTCTAGAATCATCGCTCAAAAACTCGTATGTTTTGCCTTCATAGACTATGTGCTTTTTTATTTTCATCTTTCCTCATTTAGCTTGGATTCTAGCGGGCGCGACAAATTCTAGAGGTGGATTCTAGCGCGGATTTTATGCAGAATCTACTTCTAGATTCTAGGCGCGCGAATTCTGACAGGCAGATTCTAGCCAGCCTTGCGCCTCTCGCACCTTAACCTCTCATGCCCCAGCCTCTCGCACCCCGCCCCTCACGCCTTACTTTTGCACGCGCGCTGTATGATTTCCAAAATCTCATCATCATACGCAAACTGCGGTATATCCTCGAGATACGACAGCGCGATATGCTCGAATCCATGCGCCACGAGATCTTTCAAAAACTGATAAAAATCATCGCGCTCGGTGAAAATGATTTTGCTGCTAAAGATAAGGTTCTCAAACATCTCTTTAAACCCGCGCTCCTCGCACAGCTTCATAAAATCGCGATAAGAGATGCCATTTAGCTGCTCGGATTCTAGATTCTCCTCTTTTTCGACGATTTGCGAGATTTGGCTGATGCTTTCATCAAAACCCTCCAGTATCTCAAGCATCTGCCGCTGCGTATCTATGCGCTTGGCGCGCGTGCTAGAGGAAGTGAGGATGTGGTATAGCTCGCAGAATACTTCCGCCTTTTTGGGGAAATCATCGGCGATATCCGCGATAAGCACGCCAATCCTCGCCTCCAAATCGCTAGGATCCATGCTAAGCGCCTCGCCAAAAAGCGCGATCGCCGCGTCATATCGCTTCTCGCTAAGTGCTTTGAAACCTTTTTTGATATATTTGCGTTTTTGTGGATTATATGAAGGGATTTGCGTCATATTTGTCCTTTATTTATGTGGATTCTATCACTTCTATGTCAGGGTGTATATCGCTTTTTAGTTGGCGCTCTACGCCAAGCTTTAGTGTCATATGCGATGATGCGCAACCTCTGCAAGCCCCTTCTAGGCGCACATACACCTTGCCATCTTTGATGCGAAGCAGCGTGATGTTGCCATTGTCACGCAAAAGCATGGGGCGCACCTTGTCTATCGACATCTGCACGGGCTCTAGCAGCTCTTCATCGCTGAAAGGTAACATTATACTTCCTTAAAATAAACTAATAAACAAGCGGGATTATACAAGATTTTGCGGATTTAGATTCTAGATATTTAGATTCTGCATTTTTGGACTTTGGGGATTTGGATTTTGGATTTTGGACCAGAATCTAATTTGTGGTTTGTGTGGGTTGCTTTAAAGAGGCCGACACTTTACTAGAGAAGCTCGTCCTCTGCTTTGCTATTGTGATAAAATCCGCGTTGATTCTGCGCCGCATAAAAATCAGCGCAAAATAGACACAAAGTCGATACAAAATCAGCGCGGCATGGCGCAAAACCAATACAAAATCGGCGCCAAACTAATGCAAAAAGTGTCTTATGCCGCTGAAGTATAGCGCGATTTTATGCTCGTTTGCTGCGACTATTACTTCTTCATCCCTCAAGCTTCCGCCGGGCTCTATCACCGCTTTTACCCCAGCACTCGCCGCTAGATCGATGCTGTCGCGGAATGGGAAAAACGCCTCGCTAGCCAGCACGCAGCCCTCTATGTCTAGCCCCATGTCCTTTGCTTTGGCAAGTGCTGCTCTTGAGGCATCTACGCGGCTTGTCATGCCCATGCCTATCGCCACGAGCGCTTGGTCTTTGACATACGCCACGCAGTTGGACTTCGTGCGCGCGGCGATTTTATACGCGATGGCTAGGTCTAGCAGCTCTTTTTCGCTTGCTTGGCGCGCGCTTTGACATTTGGCGTTTGCCACTTCATCGCTCGCCACTTTATCGGTGTTTTGATAGACAAAGCCCCCGCTTATGCGCTTGAAGTCGTATTTATCTTTTGGCAATGCAAGCGTTTTTTGCTTTGTCACAAAGATTTTCATCCGCTTTTTGGGCGCGAAAATCTCTAGCGCTTGCGGCGTGATATCGCAAGCCACCAGCACCTCGATAAATATTTCATTCATCTTTTGCGCTAGAGCCTCATCCACCACGCCATTTACCGCCACCACGCCACCATACGCGCTCACACTATCGCAAGCAAGCGCTGCCACATAAGAATCCAGCAGCGTGTCTTTTAGCGCGAAGCCGCAAGGGTTGCCATGCTTTATGATGCTGACCGCCGCCCTATCGCCAAAATCGCTGGCAAGCGCTATCGCTGCGTTGATGTCGGTTAGGTTATTGAAGCTTGGCTCACCTTTTAGCGTTTGTAGCTGGTGCGTGTAGAAGCCTTTTGGAGATTTTGGTTTGGCGGATTTTGGGCTAGATTCTGGCGCGGATTCTAGTTTAGATTCTGGCGTGCGCACAGAAGCAGAATCCGCAGAATCCAAGTTAGATTCTGCTCCAGAATCCACCGGTGCTGGCGGCACAAACTCATACAGCGCGCCTTTTTGATGTGGATTCTCGCCATAGCGCGTTTGTAGCACCTTTTTACCCACGATAAACACCTCTTCACCAAAGCCGCCATTGTATTTTTCATTCATAAAATTAGCGATATAGCTATCATACGCCGCTGTGTGTGAAAATGCTTTTATCATCATTTTTTGGCGGAATTCTAGCGTGTTGTTGCCGCTTTTTAGCGCATCTAGCGCGCTTTCATAGTCATCTGGCGAAGTGATGATTAGCACATATTTATACGCTTTTGCCGCCGCGCGCACCATGCTAGGACCGCCTATGTCGATGTTTTCGATGATCTCATCCATATCGCTCGTGCGCAAAGTCGTCTCATAGAACGGATAGAGATTCACACACACAATATCTATCGCCTCGATGCCAGCCTGCGCTGCTTGCGCCACATCAGAATCCAAATCGCGCCGATACAAAATCCCGCCATGGATTCTAGGATGTAGCGTCTTCACCCTGCCATCAAAAAGCTCTTGACTTTGCGTGTATTCGCTGACTTCTGTGGCTGGGATATTTTGCGCTTTTAGCGCGGAGAGTGTGCCGCCGGTGGAGAGTATCTCATAGCCAAGCTCGATGAGTCCTTTTGCAAATGGTATGAGCCCGCTTTTGTCGCTCACACTTAGAAGCGCTCGTTTTTTCATGGGTTGTCCTTTGTGATGGATTTGCGAGATTAGATTCTAGCGTGGATTCTAATAAGATTTGGGATTATACCTTGCGCGTGCTTAAATAGCTTGAAAGAGTGGGTGGATTCTGTGGTATAATCGCGCATTTACATCACAAGCCAATGCATATCAATGCATACAGCAAGGAGAGCGCATGCTACTTTTCACACCCGGACCCACCCCCATCCCAGAATCCATCCGCCAAGCGATGGCAACACCCACGCTTCATCACCGCACCAAGGAGTTTGAAGCGATTTTTGCCAAGGCGCGCTTGGGGCTAAAAACGATGCTAAAAATGCCAGAAGTTTTGATGCTAGCAAGCAGCGGCACAGGCGCTATGGAAGCGAGCGTTTTGCAGCTTTGCCGCACGAAGCTATTGAGTGTCAATTGCGGGAAATTCGGGCAACGCTGGGGCAAAATAGCTCAAAAAAATGGCATGCCATTCACAGAGATAGTGCATGAGTGGGACACGCCAGCCAGCGCGCAAGAAGTGATAGACGCGCTAAAAGCGGATTCTAGTATCGATGCGGTGGCGCTGCAAGTGTGTGAGTCAGCCGGCGGACTGCGCCAGCCAGCCGAAGAGATAGCCAAAGCCATAAAAACGCATGACAAAAACATCGTAGTCATCGCTGATGCTATCACAGCAATGGGTGTAGAATCTATCGATACGACACATATTGATGCGCTCATCAGCGGGAGTCAAAAGGCGTTTATGCTGCCGCCGGGGCTTAGTGTCGTGGGGTTTTCTAGCTATGCGCTGGAGCTTTGCGAAGGCGAGAAAAGTGAGGGCGTGAAAAGCACTAGGGCGTGGAATAGCGGGCTTTATTTTGATTTTGCCACCGAGCTAAAAAACCAGCGCAAAAACACCACCGCATGGACGGCGCCGACTACGATTATCTGCGGGCTGGTGCGGTATTTTGAGATAGTGCAGGCTATGGGGAATGGCATGGATTTGGATAGTGCGCTAGATTCTACCACGCTAGAATCTAGTCTGCAAGAAGCCGCGCTAGCAAAGGGACTAGAATCCGCCTACGCGCACACTAAGAGACTAGCCCTCGCCACGCGCGAAGCGGTAAAAGAGCTAAGCAAAGATAGCGCTGGCAAACCAAGCGGCATCGCTATGTATCCGCACGCGCCGGCACTTGCGATGAGCGCGATACATCACGACACGCACGCCGCGCAAATCCGCCAAAAGATGAAAGCCTATGGCGTGAATGTCGCTGCCGGGCAGGATCATATCAAAGAAAAGATTTTCCGCATCAATCACATGGGGCTGGTGCGCGCGTTTGAAGCGAGCTTTGTGATAAATGCGCTAGAGCTTAGCCTCGATACGCTAGGGCTTAGAAAGTTTGATGGCAAGGGCAACGCAGCGTTTATCAAAGCGCTGTATGAGGTGTAGAGGCGCCCGATGTCTCTAGAGGCGCAGGCGTTTGGGACTCACTACATCAAAGCTTAAAATGTCAGAATCCAAACTGCAATAAACCAGGCTCGGTTCTTTGTGGCATTTGGATTCTAACTTGATTACTAAGAAGGCGCTATTTGTATAGATTCTATAAAACGCAACAAAAAAACAAATAATACAACCGCCCAAAGTATCGCCAAAATCCAAAAACTTGCTATAATGCCACCTCATCACAAAATAAAGCGAGTCAATATGAGAACACAATGGCTAAAAGAGCGCAGCGCGCGCTATCCTAATGAAAAGATAAAAACACAGCTTCACTTCGCAAAGCAAGGCATCATCACAGAAGAGATGCGCTACATCGCAAATATCGAGCAAGTGACGCCCGAACTCGTGCTAGATGAGGTGGCTAGAGGGCGACTCATCATCCCTGCCAATATCAACCACACCAACCTAAAACCCATGGGTATAGGCATCGCCTTACGCACCAAAATCAACGCAAACATCGGCTCTAGCCAGATAATAAACTCTATCGATGAGGAAGTCGAAAAACTGCAAACCTCTATCAAATACGGCGCGGACACGGTGATGGATCTATCCACCGGCGGGGATTTGGATAAAATCCGCTCGGCTATCATCAAAGCCTCTAGCGTGCCTATTGGCACCGTGCCTATGTATCAGATTCTGCATGATGTGCAAAATGATGTGCTAAAGCTTGATATTGACACGATGCTAGAGGTGCTTCGTAAGCAAGCGCGACAAGGGGTCAGCTATTTTACGATACATTGTGGATTTTTGCTAAAGCATATGCCGGCGGTATCCAAGCGCAAAATGGGCATCGTCTCGCGCGGTGGCAGTCTCATGGCAAGCTGGATGATGCACTATCATCGCGAGAATCCGTTTTATGAAGCGTTTGATGAGATTTTGCAAATCTGCCAAGAATATGATGTGAGCCTATCGCTTGGGGATTCTCTGCGTCCGGGCTGTCTGGCGGATGCGAGCGATGAGGCGCAGTTTAGCGAGCTAAAAGTGCTAGGCGAGCTGGCGCAAAGGGCGCGAGATGCGAGCGTGCAAGTGATGATAGAAGGACCCGGACACATCCCGCTAAACCAAATCGAGCGTAATGTGAAGCTGCAAAGGGAGTATTGCGATGATGCGCCATTTTATGTGCTAGGACCGCTGGTGACGGACATCGCTGCTGGGTATGATCATATCGCGAGCGCGATAGGTGCGTGCGTGGCGGCGTGGAAGGGCGTGGCGATGCTTTGCTATGTCACGCCAAAAGAGCATCTAGGACTGCCAAACGCCAAAGATGTGCGCGAGGGCATCATCGCGTATAAAATCGCCGCGCACGCCGCTGACATAGCGCGAGGCAGGATAAATGCGCGTGTGCGCGATGATCTCATGAGTGATGCGCGCTATGGGTTTGACTGGAATAGGCAGTTTGAGCTGGCGCTTGACCCAGAGCGTGCGCGCGAATACCACGATGAAGCGCTGCCCCAAGAGGTGTTTAAAGAGGCAGAGTTTTGCTCGATGTGCGGACCGAAATTTTGCAGCTACAAAATCACGCAAGATATTTTCAAAAAATACGGCGAGGGCGAAGGGGTTAATGCCTAGTGATTTGTGAGTCTATAAGATCTTGCGCGCCAAAAAGATCAACCCCTTATCTCGAAACCAGGGGCACAAATGGATATATCCTAAGCGGATGCCTTATCCCTAGTTGGCATCTTGTCTGGATTAAACCCACGTAAGTAATTATTCTAAAAGTTTTTGACCATTGGAGACACACAATCCTGCCTTGGTGATCACTCTTTAAATATTAATCTTTTGGGTTTTAAAAAATACATGTTGTTGTTACATGTTTAATCCTTTTTAATCTTTGAAAACCGCTATTTTTTTAGATAAAATTGCAAAATTTTGTTTTGTAGTCGCAGAATAAAATCAACACTAAGGAATTTTGTGAATAATGTTGCTTGCCTATATGCAATAAATGACACAAATAGTGCATCAAATCACGCCTTAAACGATGGCCCAAAACCTTTCGGCAATCCCCCCACAGGGTCAAGGGCCAAACACAGCGCTACCTCGCTTGGCTTTTTTCAAACACTTCGCGGCAGTTGATGCAAAATCTCGCGTGCGGCTTGATACGCAGTCGCCCTTCATCTATCTCCTCATCACACATTTCGCATATCCCATAGATGCCATCTTGCACTTTTTGCAGCGATTTTTCGACTTCTCGCAGCTCTTGCATGTGCTTTTCCATCATAAGCGAGTCTATCTGCCCTTGCATATGCGCTGACACCAAATCGCTATCATCTTTGATGCTGCTAGAGTTTAGCTCTTTGATGTTTGAGTTTCGCGCATTTAAAATCTCCAAAAGATTCTGCTTGCGCGCTAGCAAAATCGCCTCAAATTCCTGTATATCCATGTGAGAATGCCTCCTTGTGAGATTTGCCTATTTGTGATAGGGATGGTTTGCCAGTATGCTAAGCGCACGATAGATTTGCTCTAATAGCATCGCCCCTATAATAGTGTGGCTAAAAGTCATGGGGCTTAGGCTGATAGGCGTCGTGTGGCGTAAAAACGCCTCCTCAAAGCCAAACGCCCCGCCGACAAAAAACGCCAGCTGTGCGCGATGCGCGAAAGATTCTGCCAAAAGCTTGGCAAAGCCCTCGCTATCTATGCGCTTGCCCGCTGGGTGCAGGGCGATATTTGACATGATAAAAGCGCCAGAATCTATGCTGGCTCGGCTTGAAGCGTTTGAAACGCCGGATGCGCCATTTGCGCCAGATCCGCCAGCGCCGCGCGAGCTACCACCAGATACACCATTTGCACCCGCGCCCACAAGCAAAGGCAAAAGCGCCTTGGTGTAGGATTCTTGCGCGGATTTTGGGTTTTGTTTCTGTGCGGTAGCGATGTGGTTTGAGAAGATATTTTTGCATACTATCTCCGCGCCAAAAGAGCGGCAAAGCTTTTGATAATGTTCCTCTAGCGGAAGCAAAGGCGCGGATTTGGAGGCGGGTTTAGATATGGTGTAAAGCAGAATTTTCATGACTATAAGGGTTTAGATACATACTCAAATCGCTAAGTGTTTTGCGCAAATCATTCCTAGATACGACCATATCGATAAGCCCATGCTCTAGGAGAAACTCCGCTGTTTGGAATCCTTCTGGCAAATCGGTGCCGATGGTTTGCTTTATCACGCGCGCACCGGCAAATCCTATCATAGCGCCGGGCTCCGCCATGATGATATCACCCAAAAAAGCAAAGCTAGCGCTCACCCCGCCAAAAGTAGGATCGCTTAGCACAGAAAAAAATGGCAGTGAATGCTCGGCTAGGCGGTTTAGCGCGGCAGAGGTTTTTGCCATTTGCATAAGCGAATAGGTGGATTCTTGCATCCTAGCGCCGCCGCTTGTGGAGATGATGACTAGCGATTGGCGTTTATCCACGGCGCGATTTACCGCGCGCACGATTTTCTCGCCCTCCACACTGCCAAGACTCCCGCCCATGAAGGCAAAATCAAACACCACGATTTGCATCGGCACGCCCTCGATGATGCCCTCCCCTGCGATGACAGAGCTAGGGCGCCCGGTTTTTTGCTCGTATCTTTTGACGCGCTGTTTGTAGCTTTCTTTATCGACGAAGTTTAGCGGGTCTATGGGCGCTAGGTTTTTATCATACTCTACGAAGCTGCCTTCATCGCATAGTAGCTTTATGCGGTCATTGGCAGAGATTCTGAAGTGGTAGTTGCATTTGGGGCAGACTTGTCCCATCGCCATGACTTCTTTATAATACATGAGCGCGCCGCAGCTTTTGCATTTCACCCAGTGGCTGCTCGTGTCTTTGCTGCTGCGCTCTTCGTCTCGTTTGAGGTTTTTTAGAAAATCTACAAAGCCCATTTTTGCTCCTTATAGCCTAGCTTTGATTGCTTTTTGCGCGTTTTTATCGCTTATTATTGCGCGCTTGCTATTGGCTATCACAAAAGAATGCGTGAGATGATACCAAAAACTTCCTTGTTTTGACTTACAAGCAAAAAATCTTTTTTGTGTATTATCTCTAGATTCCGACAGAGAAAGAGCCCCGCTTTTGCGTCATATCTGCGGATACTTCCGCCAAAAAGCATAAAATTATTCTCTAGCGCATACGCCAAAGACAGCGCGCTAGCACCAAGCGAGCGGAATTTGATATTGTGCTTGTAGAGCTTTTTGGCGATTTTTGGGTTGCTATAGGCTTTTTCAAACACGCCACATTTCGCCTCGCCACCTTGCAATGCAACCTCTGCGCCGCTAAAAATATCTATTTTTTGAGGCTTGTTTTGCGTGTGGCTATCATAGAAAACTTCTGCCGTGCAGAAATTCACCACCGCAGCCTCTTTGATAGCGCCCTTTGCATCACAAAGCGCCAAAGAAGCGCCAAAATATGGCACACCCGAAAGATAATTATCACTGCCATCAAGCGGGTCTAGCACGATGCAATCGCGCGCGAATTTTTGTTTTTTGGATTTTTTGGAGCTTTTGGATTTGCCGCCTTTTAGATTCTCGCCTTTTAGATTCTCATGCGCCAGATTCTCGCGCGCTTTTGGTTTGATAAGCCCGCTTTCTTCAGAATCCACATCCGCCATATCTAGCAAATGCGCGCAAAATATCTCCTCACATAGCAAATCCGCGCCCATACTCACATCGCCCCCAGCGCCCTTGCCATGCCGAGTGAAAAGCCTGCTTTCTCTGCTGCGAAGTATGGGGATAATCTCGCAAGAAGCATTTATAACGCCTTGTAAAAATTTGCTCATCATGCCTCCTTAAAGCACAAACGCGCCGCAAACTAGAATCTAGCCGCGAAAAATTGCGCGTATTGTAGTTAGTTTTAGATTAAGCAAACTTTAGGAACAATCCGCGCCAAAACACCAGAATCTAAGCGCGCAAAAATCCAAACAAGCTAGATTCTAGCGCACCAGAATCCAACAACGCGCAAAGCGCGCCAGAATCCAGCACATCAAAGCACGCCAAACCAAAGGACACGCCACAAATGCAAGGCTACATCATATGGACGCAAAGCCAAAAAAACGAAGACCTCATCGTGCGCGTGCTTACTAGTGAAGAGATAAAAACGTTGTATAGATTCTATGGCGCGCGGCATTCTATCGTGCATATCGGGCGCAAAATCGACTTCATACAAGAGAGCAATGGCGTGTTTATGCCAAAGCTTCGGCAGGTGCTGCATGTGGGGTTTAAATGGGAGCGGGATGTCGCGCGCGTGTATGTGTGGCAGCGGTTTATGGAGCTTTTGCACTATCATTTGCGCGATATTTTTGCGCTGGATGCGCGCTATATGGAGATACTTGATGAGGGCGCGAAGCGGCTAGAAGTGCAAAATCCAAAGCGCGTAGCCCTAGAAATGTATGCCAAAATCTTGCATCATGAGGGGCGCAATCCGCTAACTATGCGCTGTCTTATATGCGAGCAATACCTTGACAAAGAGCCGCTGCCTAGCACGCTGGATTCTGATATGCTAGCATCCAAATCACCAGAATCTAAAGCAGTAGAATCGATAGATAAAAATATGGAGATAGCCATTTTGCGCGGATTTTTGAGCGCGCACAAAGTCTGTGCTAGCGGGCAGATTTTGACTTATGCCAAGCTAGAATCCTATCTAAGTAGCGCTAGCACGATAGAGCTTAGCGATGATGAGGTGGAGCGCGCGTATCAAGTGCTGCTGCTTGGCATGTGAATTTTTTTGGCGTAAAATCTTTGCAGTCCAAATCTGCTGGGTTTTGCGCGCGCTTAGATTCTAGATTCCGGCATAGATTTAGATTCTAGCGCTTTAGAATCCAAGTTTGGCAGAATTTATGTTTGGCGCGCAAAGTTTGTAGCTTTGGCTGGCTTTTTGGCTATAATGCTATTTTTATTTTCAAGGATGATTATGCCAAAACACTTTTATAAAAAATGGCTAAAAATCTGGCTACTAGCCGCATTTAGCACGCTATTTTTGGTATCTTGCGCTATCGTGCCCAAGCCCAAAGCCGCTAATCCAGCCACCATCACCATAAACATCGCCGGCGCGATATATGACACAAAGACAGACAGCGCCATCATCAAATCAGCGCTCACCTACTGGCGCAAACTAGGAGAGGATGGCAGCAGGGGCGATAGATTTGCCATAGGTGGCGCAAATGCGTTTAATCGCGCGATGAATACCTCTCGCTTCCGCAAAGTGCGCGATGAGACGCTAAGGCTTGATGCGGGCGTGTATTATTTGGATTCTTTTGAGGTAGAAGCGCCTAGAAATATCGCTATCTCGCAAGCGGGCGATTATACCAAGCGCGATGGCTGGGATAGCGAGCGCGGCGAGGCGATGCTATCTATCAGTGTCAAAGAGGGCGAGATTATCGCGTTTCCAAGGCTTATTTTTAGCATCATCCAAAAAGGTGAGCCAAAATCTTATACGCATCAGTTTGAAATTTTGGTATGTGGCGAGGTGCCAGAAAATATGCGCTTTGGCTCGATGATAACACATAGCAATGCTTCGCAAGAAGTATGCGATGAGGTGTTTGGCGGGCTTGATAATAGCGGGCAATAATAGTGGGCTTGATAATAAGCTTGAGCACAAATAAGGCGCACGCTTTATAAAGCTGCTAAGGAATATAAATTGCTTCATAATCGCTAAATAAGCAAAATCACGCCAAAATAACGCACATAAATATATAGCAAAACAAGGAGTAATAAATGGCAGAAGTCATCACTATCACATCAGGCAAAGGCGGCGTGGGTAAATCCACCGCCACAGCAAACATCGCGGTAGGCTTAGCGCTTAGCGGGCAAAAAGTAGTCGCGATAGATTTTGACATAGGCTTGCGAAATCTTGATATGATACTAGGGCTAGAAAACCGCATCGTATATGATGTAGTCGATGTGATGGAGGGCAAATGCAAGCTTTCCCAAGCACTCATCCAAGACAAAAAAACACCCTCGCTCTACTTCCTGCCAGCAAGCCAAAGCAAAGACAAAACGATCCTAGACAAAGCCAAAGTAAAAGCGCTCATAGAGGAGCTAAAAGCGGATTTTGACTATATTTTGCTAGATTCTCCAGCGGGGATTGAAGGGGGATTTGAGCATGCGATATTTTGGGCGGATCGCGCGCTCATCGTCGTCACGCCAGAGGTTAGCTCGGTGCGCGATAGTGACAGGGTCATCGGCATCATCGATGCGAAATCCGACAAAGCAGCCCACGGACAAAAAGTGCAAAAACACCTCATCATCAACCGCATTAAGCCCGAGCTAGTCGAAAGCGGACAGATGCTAAGCTCACAAGATGTGCTAAAAATCCTAGCCATCCCGCTTATAGGACTTGTGCCAGAGGATGAAAAAGTCGTCTCCGCTACCAACTGCGGCGAGCCAGTGATTTATGATGACAAAAGCATAAGTGGCGAGTGCTACAAACGCATCGTGCGCAGAATCGCTGGCGAAGAGGTGGAGTTTGTCGAGTTCAAAACACAAGGCAGCATCCTAAAAACCTTCAAAAGGTTGTTTAAATGAGCTGGCGCGATATGTTCTCCAAGAAAAACAGCGCGCAAACCGCAGCGGATCGCTTGACTCTGGTGCTAGCGCATGAGCGAAGCGTGAAAATCCCATATATGGATGATATGAAGCGCGAGATTATCGAGGTGGTGCGTAAATACACCCAATCTGATAATATCTCTGTCCGCCCAAACTCGGATTCCAACCAAGACATCTCCACGCTAGAGATAGAAATCACGCTGGGCTAGGCGAATGGATTCTGGTTTGGCCGGGCTTTGCTAGGCTAGGCGTAAGGGCTAAGGCAGAATCTAAGCCGATCGAAACTGATTGGAATAAAAAGCAACAGGACAAAAAGCAAAAGGAAGCATCATGACAAACAAAGTTTTCAAATCCCTAAAAATCCTCTCCACTCTTGTCATTTTGGCGCTGCTTGGCGTGGGGGGGTATTTTGGCTATGGATTCTACCAAGAAGAGATGCAAAAGCGCGCAGAATCTAGCCTAGATTCTAGCGACAAAGGCGCAAATGGCGACAAACTAGCCACCGCAGAATCTGGAGCTGGTAAAAATGGCGCAAGCGGCCCAAACGCGGATTCTGGCAAAGATTCTGACAGCAAAGACTCTAATAAAGATGAGCTAGATATCGACTGGGATGGGATAATGGCAGATGCCAAAAACGCCAAGCATCCCAAAGATTCTGCAAACACAGGCGCCAAAACCGACAAATCCACCAGCGCCAAGCAAGCAAGCGCGACAAGCGGCGCCAAACAGCCTAGCACAAAATCAAGCGCCAAAGAAAACCCCTATGCCAACGCACACACCGGGCATGCAAACACTGCAAACACAAACGCCAGCGACTCCTCTATATCAAAGATTTTCGCAGAATCCGATTCTAGCGCCACCAGCACAAACCCATATAACGCAGACAAAATCAAAGCCATCGCCACGCAAAAGCCCTATCTAGCGATAATCATGGATGATATGTCCTACAATAGCCAGCTGCAGAATCTAAAAAAGCTGCGCCTGCCTATCACGCCTTCATTTTTCCCGCGCAGTGCCGACACGCCAGACACGCCAAATCTAGCCAAACAGGTGGGATTCTACATGATACACCTTCCGCTAGAGGCGATGATCCCGCAAAAATCCGCGCACAAATGGATAATGACAGGCGACTCCATAGAATCCATGCGTGCTAATATCGCTGCCATCAAGCGCGACTTCCCCTCGCTGCTTTTCCTAAACAACCACACAGGAAGCAAATTCACCGCAAGTATGAAAGATATGGAGAATCTGCTTGCTGTGCTAAAAGAGGCGAATATCGAGTTTGTGGATTCTCGCACGAGTGCGGATACTATCGTGCCCATCATTTACGAGCAGCAGGGCAGGAAGCTGCTAGAGCGCAACATCTTCCTAGACAACACGCCAAGCGTGCCCTACACCCTAGGACAGCTAAAGCTAGCCGTCGATACTGCCAAGAAAAATGGCTATGCCATAGCGATATGCCACCCGCATACAAGCACATTTCAGGCACTCGCACAGGCTAGAAACACGCTATTTAAAGATGTCGAGCTGGTGTATATCAGAGACTTGCCTATCGCGCGCGAGATTTTGGCGAGCAATGGCATCGAGCTGCCCCCGCTAGATAGCAGCGCGTTTGCAGCGCAAAATGGCGATGCGATGTTTATCTCCGAGCTAGAGTTTGAAGAAGAGCCAAAACCTTCCAAAATCGACAAAACTATGTTTGAAGAAGTCAAACGCGCCAAAGCTAGCAATGCCAAAGCAAATGCTAGCAAAAACGCCAGCGCGCAAAAAGCGATAACAAAGCCCACGCAAAAAGGCAAAACTGCTGATAAATCAAGTGGCGCTAGCAAAGATTCTGCTGGCAAAAGTCCTATTAACTCTGGCGCCAACGATGACACATGCTCTAGAAGCCCAGCAGAAGCCTTTATCTCTGGGTGCGTGAGCGATAGAAAGCCTATCAAAAATCAAGAAGGTTTCGTCGATATCCAATGGAGCGCGCCAAATGATAAAGATTCTAGCGCGCCGGGTAAGCGCCCGAGGGATTTTTTGGATTCTGATGATTTCATCAAGACAAGCGAGTGATTTGCGCTTGATACTCTCAAACTTATCAGCGCCAAATCTACCAGCGCAGAATCCAATAATACAAAAACTGCAGAATCTAAAAATATCGCAGAATCTACAAACAGCGCGCGTGCTCGCGCCACTCCAGCCAAATTTTTTTAGCAACTTTAGCAATCAAGGCTTGCGCTAATGCAATCCGCTACAAACCAACACCAAAACAGCCAGCACCAACCTAGCCAGCCAAATCAATCAAACCAAAAAAGTTTCCCCACACTAGAAAATCTCCCAGCCTCACTTTTTGCGCTGAAAAAACCGCCAGAAAAGCTATTTTACATAGGCGATACGAGCCTGCTAGATTCTGCGCCAAAAGTCGCCATCATCGGCACGCGCCACCCCAACACCTACGCGCAGATGCAAACCGCAAACCTTACTAGAGCCATCATCGCGCGCGGAGGCGTCGTCATCAGCGGAGGTGCGCTAGGCACAGACATCATCGCGCATGAAGCCGCCCTGCCGCGCACGATTTGCGTGCTGCCTAGCAGTTTAGAGACATTTTACCCCGCGACAAACGCCAAAATCATCGCGCAAATCTCGCAAAATGGGCTCATCCTAAGCGAATACGAGCGCAACCCAAAGCCCCAAAAATACGACTTTTTGCATCGCAATCGCATCGTCGTGGCATTGAGCGATTTTGTCGTGATACCACAAGCCGACCTTGCCAGCGGCTCGCTGTATAGCGCGGATATCTGCGCCAAAATAGCCAAGCCACTTTTTGTGCTCACACACCGCATAAACGAATCGCTCGGCACGCAAGAGCTGCTTATAAAAGGGCGCGCGAAGCCCATATTTAGCATAGAATCCTTTCTGCAAGAAATAAGCGCGAGCGCGGAAAATAGCGGCGCTAGCACTCCAAATGCGCGCGGCGCACAAAATGCAGAATCTAAAGATTCTAGCGATCCGATTATAGAGTTTTGCAAAGGCAATCCATTTTTTGAAGAGGCGTATTTGCGCTTTGGCGATGCGCTTTTGGAATACGAGCTAGAGGGCAAAGTCGCGCGCGTAAATGGGCGCATAGTCGTGCAAAGCCAATAAGGCAAAATATGGATTCTAGCAAAAACGCCACATCAAACGCCGCGCTAAAAGTAGATTCTGCCTTTTTGAATCCCGCGCGAGAATCTAAAATTGCAGAATCCAAAAAGCTAGATTCTGCCAGCGAGCGAGAATCTAAAATTGCAGAATCCAAACGCATAATCGCCTGCGATGTGGGGCTAAAGCGCATCGGCGTGGCTATCTATCTGCAAGGCATCGCATTGCCACTGCCAGCCATCCTTCGCAAAAACCGCAACCAAGCCGCCAGAGATTTATCAAGCCTTTTGCGCGAGCAAAACGCCGATATGCTCATCGTAGGCTTGCCGATGAGTGAAAAAGCGCGAAAAATAGAGGAGATAGAAAACGCAGAATCTAGCGCAAATACCAGCGCGCCACAAAACTTAGAATCCAAAAGCGCGGATTTTGTGGAGGTAGATTCTGGCAAAATAGATTCTAAAAAAGCGGATTCTAAAGAAAGGGATTTTGCAAAAGGGGCGAATTCTGCTAAACAAGATTCTGACAAAATAGATTCTAGCAAACCAAAATCCGCGCAAGATGAGCACGAGGCGATGGTGCGCAGGATTCGGCATTTTGTGTCATTGCTAGAGTTTGAGAAGCCGATAGTCTATGTCGATGAGGGCTACTCGAGCCACATCGCAAGCGAGCGGCTAGCGCATCTGGCGCGCGAGGACAAAGCACGCGCGCACAAAGATGGGCGCATAGATTCTCTCGCCGCCTGTGAAATCCTCTCGCGCTACATAGCACATCACGCCAAATCCACGCGATAAGTTTTCACGCTCTTGATAATTTAGCAGGCTACCAAACCGCGCTAAAACAAGGCACACCAAACATACACGCGCAAGAATCCAAAAATCAAACCACCAAAATTTGTGCTAAAACCGCCTATTCCTCGCCCATCTCATCCTTCGCCTATCTCCTCCGCGATGAAAAAGCGCGGGCGGTGTTTGGATTCTATATAGATTTTGCCGATGTATTCGCCAATCACGCCAAGGCTAAGCAGCTGCACGCCGCTAAAAAAGCTAAGCGGAATCAGCATCGACGCCCAGCCATACACCGCATCATCGGTGAAAAGCTTGACATACAGCGCAAAAAGTGCCAGCGCGATCGAAAGCGCAAAAAACACAAGCCCCAGCACGCTCACCATACGCAGCGGCATCACAGAAAAGCTAGTGATACCATTCCACGCGAATGATAGCATTTTGCGTAGCGGATACTTCGACACGCCAGCCTCGCGCTCATTCCTATCATAATACACCTGCGCGCTCTCAAAGCCAATCAGCGGCACCATGCCACGCAAAAATAAATTCACCTCTTTAAACTCCAACAGTGCGCCAAGCGCGCGGTTTGAGAGCAGGCGGTAATCGGCGTGATTGTAGATGATATTCACGCCCATAATATGCATGAGTTTGTAGAAAAATAGCGCCGTGTTGCGCTTAAAAAAGCTGTCTTTTTGCCGACTTTGGCGCACGCCATACACCACCTCTGCGCCCTGCGTGAAATGCGCGATGAAGTCATCTATCGCCTCGATGTCATCTTGCAAATCGCAATCGATGCTTATCGCGCAGTCGCACTTGTCTTTGGCGTATTCCATGGTGCACAGCAGGGCGTTTTGATGTCCTTTGTTGCTTGATAGTCTAAGTGCTGTGATTTTGGGCTTATAGGCAGCATTTAATGGGGGGGGGGGCAAAAGAGAAGAGGGGCTGGATTCTAGTTTGTCGCCCGCGCGAGAATCCAAATCGTTTGCGCTAGATTCTGCGTGCGCCACTAGGCTTTTTAGCACCGCCCAAGTCCTATCTTTGCTCCCATCATCGACAAACACCATACGAGAATCCGCCGCGATACTCCCTCGCTCCATAAGCGCGCCAAGCTTCTTGCTAAGCACCTCATAAGTTTTTGGCAGCACTTCTTCTTCATTGTAGCAAGGTAGTAGGACAAAGAGTTTTGGCAGTATTTGCGAGGCTTGTGAGGCTCGCAAACCTTTTGGACTTGGCGGATTTAAAAGCGTTTTTGGCATTTTGTTTTCCTTAGAAATTCATTTGGATTCTGCGTTTAGATTCTAGTTTGTCGCGCCACAAAAGCACATACGACAAAAGCGCGCCAGAAACACGCGCCGATACAATACACAAAAGCGCGCTTCACAAAGCACGCCGCGCACAAAAGCGCAAAAGGCGCATTATACCCCACAACATTTTTAGATTTTATAAATTTTTGCGTTTTACCCCTTGACAGATAGCTACTATCATCCTTTATAATTGCGCCTTTATTTTTCGCGCGGCGATGCCAAAATGCTGCTAAGGCAACGCTACCAAAGGCAACGCCACTAAAGCAGCGCCACCTAAGCCAGCCCGCGTAGGCCAAAACAGACGACAAAATAAACCACAAAAACACCAAAGGACTACCATGTTTTCAAAGTTTTTCATCAATCGCCCCGCATTTTCCGCGGTGGTTAGCATCGTTATCGTGATTGCCGGGCTTTTGTGTATGTTTAATCTCCCCATCGAGCAGTATCCAAAACTCGTGCCAAACCAAATCATGGTGCGCGCAAGCTACCCCGGCGCTGATGCCAAAACGCTCTCCACCACCGTGGCAAGCATCCTAGAAAATAGCATCAATGGCGTGGAGGGCATGCTCTATCTGCAATCAAGCTCAAGTGCCAGCGGGAATCTCGCTATCAGCGTATTTTTTGGCAATGATGTGGATGCAGATATGGCACTTGTCAATGTCAATAATCGCGTGCAAGCTGTCATCAGCCAGCTGCCCGCAGAAGTGCAGCGCTCGGGCATCACGGTGGCAAAGCAAAGCACCGCAGTTGTGGGGCTCTATCATCTCTACTCGGATAATCCAGCGCATAATCAGCTTTTTATCGCAAACTACGCGATTTTAAATATCATCGATGAGCTAAAGAGAATCCAAGGCATCGGCGATGTCGAGCTGTGGAGCTTGCAAGACTATGCGATGAGAATCTGGCTAGACCCGGCTAAAATCGCTAGCTTTGGACTCTCTCCGCTAGAAGTCATCGCCAAAATCGAGGAGCAAAACGCGCAGTTTGCGCCCGGGCAGTTTGGCAAAGAACCAATTGACAAAAGCGCTTTTACCTACACTATCACCACTAAGGGACTTTTAACAAGTGTCGAGGAGTTTGAAAATATCATTATCCGCGCAAATTACGATGGCTCGGCACTGCGCCTAAAAGATATTGCGCGCGTAGAGCTAGGCGCGCAGGACTATCTCACAGATAATTATTACAATGACATCCCCTCTGTGCCAATCCGCGTGACTTTGCAACCCGGCGCAAATATGCTAGATGTCGCAAACAATGTCAATAAGGCGATGCAAGAACTAAGCGCGAAATTCCCCGAGGGCTTGCAATACTCAAATCCATTCCGCCCTACCGAGTTTGTAACCGCTTCCATAAATGAAGTGATGAAAACATTTATAGAGGCAATCGTGCTTGTGGTGCTAGTGATTTATGTGTTTTTGGGGAATCTACGCGCGACGATTATCCCAGTCATCGCTATCCCTGTGTCTATCATAGGCACATTTGCCGGGCTTTATGCTTTTGGATTTTCAATCAATCTCTTAACGCTTTTTGGGCTCATACTTGCCATTGGCATCGTCGTGGATGATGCTATCATCGTCATCGAAAATGTCGAGCGGATAATGCACGAAAAGCACCTAAAAGCCAAAGAAGCCACCATAGAATCTATGAAAGAAATCACTAGCCCTGTCATTGCCATCGTGCTAGTTTTAAGCGCGGTGTTTTTGCCGGTGTGCTTTATGGGCGGATTTAGCGGGGAGATGTATAAGCAGTTTGCTATCACGATAGTCATCTCTGTCGTCATCTCTGGCTGTGTCGCGCTGACGCTCACGCCCGCACTTTGCGCGCTTTTCCTAAAAGGCGGGCATAGCAAACCAATCTTGCCGATACAAAAATTTAACGAATTTTTTGAGAAGCTCACTTTTAGATTCTCGCTTACCCTTTCGCGCGCACTCAAGCGCGGGCTTTTGATGCTAGCGCTTTTTGTGGCTATCGTCTTTGCGACTTGGGGGCTTATCATAAAAACGCCCACATCTCTCGTGCCAAATGAAGACATGGGCGGAATCACCGTGCATACGATTTTGCCAGAGGGCAGCTCGCTCTCGCGCACCATAGAAGCGCAGCAGTATCTCATCAGCACCCTAAAGCAAAATCCGCTTATCGATGAGCAAACGACTATCAGCGGATATAGCTTTTTGGTGGGAAGTTTCAAAACAAATGGGGGTGTGGCGTTTGAGCGTTTAATCGACTGGAGTGAGCGCAAAGGCAAGGGGCAAAGCGATAGGGAAATCATCGCCGCACTTAATAAAGAGCTAAGCGAATATCCAAACGCCACTTTTATCTTAGGGCAATGGCCAACTATCATCGGGCTAGATTCTAGCGGGGTGAATGCCTATCTGCAAAGTCGCGAGGGCGCGAGTATGCAGGAGCTGAAATATTATGTAGATTTGCTTGTGGAGCGCGCAAGTGAGCGGGCAGAATTTAGCAGGATTTTCACAAGCCTATCAGTAGAGACGCCACAATATGAAGTAAGCCTAAACCGCGAGGCAGCAAGCGCGCTGGGCGTAAATATAAATGATGTTTTCCGCACGATGCAAGTGACTTTTGGGAGCTATTATGTGAATAATTTTGAGCTTTATGATAGGACTTTCCGCGTGATAGCTCAAAGCGCGCAAGACTATCGCAAAGATCCAGAGAATCTGCATGATGTCTTTGTAAAATCTAACAATGGCAATCTCGTGCCACTAAGCGCGCTTGTGACTTATAAACGCGTGATTGGCGCAGAAGTCATAAGCCGCTTTAACCTTTTCCCCGCCGCGCAAATCACTGGATTTTTAAACATCGGCTATTCTAGCGGCGAAGCGATGAAAGCGCTCGAAGAAGTCGCGGCAGAAGTGCTACCCGCTGGATTTGAGATAGCCTATGCGGGGGCAAGCTATCAAGAGAGGGCAAGTAGCGGAAGTGGGAATCTCGCCTTTGTCTTTGGGCTTTTGTTTGTGTTTTTGATTTTGGTGGCACAATATGAGCGCTGGCTTATGCCTTTGGCGGTGCTTACTGCGGTGCCTTTTGGCGTGTTTGGTGCGATAGTGGCGACGAATTTACGCGGGCTAGATAATGATATATATTTTCAAGTGGGGCTTTTGCTTTTGATTGCCTTGAGCGCGAAAAATGCGATTTTGATCGTGGAGTTTGCGACACATTTGCGCGAGAAAGAGGGTTTAAGTATCTTTGAATCTAGAGAAAAAATCTTAAAATAAAGCCTGGGTTTAGGAAATAAAACAAAAAAATATAGGAGCTTAAACACCAACATAAATATTATATCCATATAGCCTCGCTTATGCTAAAAGCCAAACTAAACTAAAA
>NZ_MLQN01000009.1 GCF_001854545.1 Helicobacter sp. CLO-3 | reverse complement strand
CCCCCGAGCAACACGACGAACGGGGCCGACCCCCGCGCCAGACGTGTACAAGAGACAGGGACTAGGGGGCGGTCTTCGCCTAAAACAAGCAAAGCGCCGTTTCTTCAGTAATTTAAGCCCCATGTCCCCCTGCGAAAACAAGCCGTAGGCGCAGTTTCTTTAGAAAAGGAAGGCGACTAGGGATAAGGATAAGCGCAAAGGTTTGACGACTACAAGGCTAAAAATTCAGAAAAATAGAATCCGAAACTTGTGCCATATATAGATAAATTTTCAAGTTTAAAATTTGTTTCGCAAATTTTTAGATTCTGCCATTTTGGCATTTGCACGCCTTGATATTTTAACCAATCTACGCAGAGATTATCAAAATCGCCATATCTTAAGCCTATAAATAAAAAGTTTTTGCTAGAATCAAAAGTTTTATAAATAAGCGCCGATAGGCTTTTATTGAAAAGCGCGCAGAAAGCGGGATTTGACAGAAGGCTGGGTTTGAAGATATTTGGAGCATCGCGCGCGCAAGCCATAGATTCTGCAGAAAGATTCTGCCAAGAATCAAGGCCTTTAGAAAACACAAAAAGTCACAAAAAATCACCAAAGGATTTTTGATTATGCCATTTGCTCTTAGCTATGTGTTGGTATTTTTGGTAAGCTTTGCCACTTTGCGCGCAGTGATTGCGCTTAGCCAAAAATACCAGCTTTTCATCGACTCTAGCCACTCATCCAAGCCCCAGAGATTCCACTATCAGCCCACGCCGCGCGCTGGTGGCGTCGGGATTTTGGCGGGCGTTTTGGTGGGATTTGGCGCGCTTTGCTTGCAAAATATTGGTTTGCAGTATTTCGAGGCGTTTGGCTCGGAGTGGGTGCATTTTTTGATAGCTGGGGTTGTTGTGTTTGCGAGCGGATTTTTGGAGGATATGGGCGTCTCGCTTAGCCCAAAGCTAAGACTACTTATCCAGTGTATCGGCGCTAGCATCGTGTGTGCGGGCATGTCAAATGCGTGGCTTAGGGACTTGGGGCTTGGCTTTGAGTTTCCATTTTGGCTGGGGCTGGCGTTTGGCGTGTTTGCGGTGGTAGGTGTGTGCAATGCGATAAATATCATCGATGGTTTCAATGGCTTGAGCGGGGGCGTCGCGCTGTGCGTGTGCGCGTCCATCATCATCGTATCCACGCAGGTGGATATGCCCCTCATCGCCAGCGTAGCGGCTATCATGATGAGTGCGACGCTTGGTTTTTTGGTGCTAAATTTCCCAAGCGGCAAGATATTTTTAGGCGATGGCGGCGCGTATTTTCTGGGCTTTGGGCTAGCGATGATACTCGTGCTACTCACGCAAGAGCCAAGCTCGATAGTAAGCCCATGGTATGGATTCTGCGTGATGATATATCCTATATGGGAAGTATTGTTTTCAATAGTTCGCAAGGTATCGGTGGGTAAATCGGCGATGCAGCCGGATTCTCTGCACTTGCATATGCTCCTTTTCAAACGCCTTCGCAATAACCCACTAACCTCGCTTATAATTGTTTGCGTAAATATCCCATTTATCGCGATTGCCACGCTTTTTTATGCCAATACTTTGGTGCTTATGATTACTTGTGTGGCGTTTATCATCGGGTATGTGCTGGTGTATAGATTGTTTAGAATGTAGAACATATTTGCAAAAATATAAAATATACAAAGCCTAAAATGGTTGCCTTGCTATGCACTGTAATATATAATTATCTGTCGCCGCACCACAACCTAAAAACTCTCACCAAACCATTGCGCGATGTTGCTTCGTATCGTCTGCCTTAGCTGGATTCCAGCGATGATGTTTTCTTGCAGTGCTTTTTGCAGCAGACTCACCGCGCCATTGCGAAATTTACTTAGATATGGGTGGTCTATCTGCGCCCAATCGCCCAAAAACACGATACGACTCTCCTCGCCAAGCCTCGTGCCCACAAGCTTTATCGTCGCGTTTGAAGCGTTTTGCGCCTCATCAAATATCACAAACTTTCGCCGTATCGTGATGCCCCGCGCGTGCGCGATATCTACCACCTGTATATGATGCTTTTTCAAAAAATGCTCCGTGGCATCCTCTTTGTGTATGGTATTGACATCGCCGCGATATTCTAGATAGTTTTTTAGGTTGGAGTTTTGCAGCGAGTCGATAGTGAAGTTTATCGCGCTATAAAGCGGATACATAAAATACCCAAGCTTCTGCTCCTCATCGCCTTTGCGAAACCCTAGCTCTGCTTCTTTGTCATTGGCCGTGATAGTGTTTCGAAGGTAGATGATGCCATCGACGATATTGTGGCGCACGAGGTGGATTCCAGCTTGGAGTGCGATTAGCGTTTTGCCGCTGCCTGTGGAGCCTGTGGAGCCTGTGGCGATGTTTTTCTTATGTGTCAGCAGGCAAAAAAGCATTTTTTGCTCGAGATTCATAGGCGCTACATAGGGGTTTGCTTCTTTGATGATTTCATCGAGCAAAAGCTCTTCAAACCTAGATTCTACCTTGATGCCAAAGCGCTTTTTGCCGGTGAGATACAGCGAGCTATCGGTGTTGTCTTGCTCATCGATTTGGATGAGACTCCATTGGCTTAGGCGCTTGAACTCTTTGCTTTTCTCAAGGCGCGCTATATCGCTGTCTTTGTGTAGCAAAAACCTATGCCAAAAGTCGATATCGCTAGGATTCTCGACTCTGTCGCGGCGCAGGGATTGCGCTTTGATGCCTTTGGCGATGGAGCGGATTTTTAGCGCCATGTCATTGGTTAGCAAAATCAAGCGATAGTCGCTTGCTATTTCTGCGATTTTGGCGTCGTTTAGCCCATAATCTAGCGCGGTGGTTTTGTAGTGCGGGCGATAGATGACAATGATTGGGATTGTCACATCTCTGCTTTCATAATAGATGACGCGCAGGAAATCGCCCTTTTTGGCGGCGCGTGAAGAAAGGCTAGTGGGGAGATTGGCGGTGGATTTTGTGTGTGGTGTGGTGCTAGATTCTGGATTTTTTCTCGAGGTGGAATCTGTGGCAGAATCTAAGCCCATGTTAGAATCCCTAGAATCCAAACTCGCGCCAGAATCCAAATCCGCGCCCGCGCTAACGCCCCCGCTAGATTCTGCCTCGCGCCAATCATCCTGCTTATCCACTATGCTTCGGAAAAACTCGCGCGCGAGATACCCCACCTCGCTAGCCCCCTTTTTCTTGTCAAGCTCCTCTAGCACGATGTCGCTCACATAGAGCGTATTTTTGGCGTTTTCATAGAGGTGGATGAGATTTTGCGGATCATCGAGGATCACAGAAGTATCGATGAGATAGTGCTTTTTTGACATTTTTATCCTTTGTTATCATCGCGCAATCAAATATTTAACTCCACACATTACAATATCAACTTGCAATGCAAAATGCAATTGTAAAGCAAAAATCACAAAAAAGGACAACAAATGAGCGTGAAATTTAAAGGAACGCCAGCCAAACTCAAAGGAGCGGCGCTAAAAGTGGGCGATAGCGTGCCAGAAGTGAATCTTGTCGGCAAAGATCTCTCCGAAGTCAAAGTCGGCGGCGCGCAGGGCAAAACACAAGTGATAAACATCGTCCCAAGCCTAGATACCGGCGTGTGCGCGATGCAGACGCGAAAATTTAACGAAAAAGCGGCGAGCCTGCCAAATGCGGTGGTGTATGTGGTGAGCATGGATTTGCCCTTTGCTATGGGGCGATTTTGCTCGACTGAAGGCATCGAAAATGTCGTGCCAGCGAGCGATTTTGTCCAAAAAGAGCTGGGCGAGAAATATGGGCTTTTGCTAGAGGATTCTCCGCTTAGAGGGTTGCTGACGCGCGCGGTGCTGGTGGTGGATGGTGCTGGCAAGCTAGTGTATCAAGAAATCTGTGATGAAATCACCAATGAGCCAAACTACGAAGCGGCGATAAACGCGGTGAAATAAGCGCTATCATAAACGCTGGCGCGAGTATTTAAGGCTACATCTTGCGCTAGAATCCAAAATCTTGCTATCTTGCAACTTTCAGCCTAGAATCTAGTTTAAGCATTTGCTAGATTCTAGGGCTTTTTCTATCATTTTATCTGCGTAAAATCTAGAATCCAACTTTTATGTATTTTATTTTGCTTGCAAATCTAGAAATTTTTGGCAATTTTTTGCATTGTTTTGGCATTTCATTTGTGGAGTGGATTGGGCGCTTTAGAGTTCTTTTAGCTCTAAATCTTGCCAGTCTTTTTGCCAAACTTCTTGTGGGGCGCTGCTGGGTGCTGGAAGTGGTGGCTCTAGCGGGTTTTGCAAATCGCTTGCATTTGGCTGCTTTGGCGAGTTTGTAGAATTATTTGCGTTTGGTTTGATGGCGTTTGTAGATTCTGTAGCGTTTGGTGTATCTTGCGTGCTGGCTGGCTTTGGTGGATTAGTGGATTCTGGGGTGTTGGCTGGTTTGGGGGTGTTTGTGGATTCTGCTGGGTGTGGTTGCCCTGTCTGCCCTGTTTGTTTTAGTGAATTGGTGGATTCTGCTGGGCGCGGCTGCTCTGCCTGTTTTGGCGGATTGGTAGATTCTACATTTTGCGATTGTGATGCGTTGGCAGGATTGGCGGATTCTGGCGTTTTGGATTCTATATGCGCTTTAGTGTCTTTTGGCTCGGCGGTTTTAGAATCTGTATCGTTGTCTTTTGATGTGCCAGAATCTAAAGCTTTAGATTCTGCATTTTTCGCACTACTAGAATCTATCTTTTGAGAATCCGCTTTTTGTGATTCTGCATTTTTAGATTCTGTGCTAGAATCCGCCTCATTACCCGCCGCACCTACGCCCGCCGTGCCCACACCAGCCACATTTGCACCAGCCACGCCCGCGCCAGCCGCACCAGAATCTCCAAAATCCACCCCAGAATCCACCTCGCTAGATTCTGCGCCACTGCCCTTTGCGCCCTTATCCTTAGCGCCTTTTGCCTTTTTGCCTTTTGTGCTCTCTTCATCTAGCTTTTTGGATGGGATTTTGCCTAGCAGCTTCACCAGCCCCGCACTCATCGCATCCGCCACCAGCCGATACCCATAAGGCGTGAGATGCACATCCGCTTTGGAAAGTGCTAGCGAGATCCACTTATCCTTGCCGCCATTATCCTCGATGAAGTCATACATATCAAAATACAGCGTCTTATTTGCCTTCGCCACTTGCTTGGTAGCCTTGCGCACGGCTTCAAAGCTTGGCGTGACTTTGTAGTTTTGTGCGTTTTTGGGCTTTGTG
Organism: Helicobacter sp. CLO-3; assembly: GCF_001854545.1. Lineage (GTDB taxonomy): Bacteria > Campylobacterota > Campylobacteria > Campylobacterales > Helicobacteraceae > Helicobacter_B. The sequence goes on along the minus strand of NZ_MLQN01000009.1, from coordinate 61,436 downwards.
AGGACTTTTGGCGGGGCGATGATGAGGATCGAGGCGCGCGGATTGCACTCGCGCAAAAGCTCTATAAGCTCGCTATATCGCTGCTTGTAAGCCTTCTCATCAAAAGGACTTAGCATCGCATCATTTGAGCCATAAGAGAGTGCGATGAGATCGTATTGGATGAGCCCTAGCTCTTGGCGCAAAAGCTCTTTGTTCCACTTCGTCCAGATGTCGCTCCTAGCGCCATTTGCGCCCATGTGCGACACGAAAGCATCGTTATTTTTAGCCACCTTTTCAGTGGTGATGAAATACCCGCCAAGCGCGGCGTTTGGCAGCAGGACTTGGATGGTGATAGGAAAGCGCAGCTTCATAGGCTCTGTGATCTCCCAAGAATCTATGCGCTTGGCACCCAGCCGATAGCTCCTGCCCTGCGCGTCGGTGATGAGAAATGCGCCCAATTTGCTAGGCGCTTTAAACACCACACGCACGAAAAAATCCTGCGTATCTTTGGGAAAATTTAGCGATAGCTTGATATATGCCTGCTCGTTTTTGGCGCGCGCGACGATGCCGCCCATGGGGTAGTCTGGGTAGGCTTGCAGGCGCGAGTTATACACCTCAAAAAGCTTGTGCTGGTAGTGGATAAGCAGGTTTTGATGATACACGGGAAATATCGGATACGCGAAGCCTATGGCGTTTGGCTCCATGAAGGCATTGCGCCACTGCTGCGGGATGAAATCGCCCGCGATATGCGAGTCGCCAAAAATGCTGATTTTTGCGCTGCTTTCTTGCTTGCTGGATTCTAGCGCGCGCTTTAGGTGCAGGATATTTGGCTCGCCAAAATCGATGATCTCGGCTTTTTGGATCATTTTCTGCGCGTGCTCTGGGGTAGGGGGTTTGGGCGTGACTTTGGGCTTTAGGTTTAGTTTTTTGGTTTTGGAAGTGTTTTTGGTGGTGGATTTGGTGGGAGTTTTTGTCGTGGCTTTTTTGGCGGGCGTGGTGTTTTTGGCTGGCGTTTTGGCGGGTGTGGCTTTTTGCTGGTTTTTGGCGGCTGGTGCTTTGGTGGATTCTGCGCCAAAAGCGACTAGTGGCATGGCAAATGCCAAAAATACCAAAATATAGGCGCATTTCAGCGCATCGCTGGCGATCCCAAAGGCGCGTTTATGTAGGTTGTCACAAAGCCGGATTTTTATAATTCTCATGGCTACTCATCGCTGGCGCGCGCGGCTTTGTGTGGAGTGTGGATAGAATCTAAAAGTATGGATTCTAAAGATGCGGGCTTTGGTGCGCTAGATTCTGCGTCGTTTGTGGAAGCGCTAGAATCTACATTGCCAGCACTAGAATTAAGAGCGCCAGAATCTCTGCTAGAATCCAGCGCGCCAAAATTTGCAGATGAAGCAGAGCCTGCAAAATCAGAAGCGGCAGAATCAGAATCAGCGGAATTCATAGAATCCGCAGAATCTATAGAATCCATTTTGTCAGCATCCGCATTAAACCCGCGCTGGTGGCGCGTGGATTCTGCTTTTTCTCGTTTTTTGCGTGTGCTGTTTTTGGCAGAATCTTTACTTAAATCTTTATTTGAATCTTTATTTGCGCGAGAATCTACGCCCCCAAAATCCCTAGAATCTACATCGCGAGAATCCGCAGAATCCCTAGAATCTACATTGGCAGAATCCAAATCGCCAGAATCCTCTCCCTCCTCTTTGATAATCTCTAGCCGCTCCACCAGCAGCGCGCCCAGCGCCCTAGAGCCATCCCCGCTAAAGTGTATGCCATCGCTCGCACGCATTTTTATGCTTTTGCCTTGATCGTTTTTGACATAGGGCGTGTAGATTCCATCGGGTGCTAGCGCGCTGTTTGAGGGCAAAAATAGCTGTTTGGCAGCCTCCACGCGCGATTTATAGAGCGTGTTTAGAAACGCTAGGCGCGCATTTAGCGGCTCTTTTTTGACGATGGGCGCTTCATACCACACCACCAGCGCACCATGCTCGCGCGCGGTGTCTAGGATGCTCTGTATGCGCTGCTCGTATATCTCCACCCATTCAGGCGAGGCGTATTTGATTTTTGGCATATTATAGGGGTCGTTTGCGCCCACCATCATCACGACGATGTTTATATGCGGATTTTTGGCGAATGCCTCTTTTAGCGTTTTGCCCCAGTCAAAAAAGCTAGTATAGGTAAGCCCGGTGCTTTGCCTCGCGATATCTATCACGCTAAAGCCAAGCTTTTTTAGCTCGCGCCCTAGCGTCATCCCCACGCCCTGCATCATAGAATCGCCTATAAACAAAAAGGTAGAATCCGCTTTTAGCTCGATCTGCCCTTGTTCGTTTAGGCGCGGGTATGGTGGCTCTGCGTTTTCATCGCTAGATTCTGTCTCGTTATTTTCGCCTGCTTCGCCGGTGCTATTTTCGCCCGCTTGCGCTTCGTGCAGAGCGGATTCTAGTGCTAGATCCTCTTGCGTGGGGAATAGATTTAGCCTTAGCGTATCTAGCCACTCTCTAGGCGCACCAAGCAGTGAAAGCACGGGATTTTCTGGGTTGAAAAGTGCCATGTGATATTTTTGCTCGATATAAGAATTTATGCTTTTATTCATCACCACCAGCACCAAAAGCGCGCTTATAAGCAGGGTAACTACAAAATCTCTAATACTCATCAAAACCCCGCATAAATGAAGTTTGGGATGCCATCAGGCATGAGGCAAAACACCACGAGCAAAAACGCGCCGAGCAAAAATGGCTTCAGCAAAGGCGGGATTTTATACAGATAATACACGCTGGCGCGCTCGAGATTTCTAAAATATGGATAGATGCTAAAAAATATCAGCCCGCAGGCTAGGACTATCAGCTCGCTTATACCGATGCTTTTGTGAAGATTCTCACCAAACGCGCTTAGGAAAGCTAAAGAATCGCCAAAATCTTTGTAGCAGAAAAACACCCACGCAAACGACACGAAGCAAAAGGTAACAAGTGAAGCGAGATACGCGCCCACACGCGATTTGCCAAAGCTTAGATCGAGCGCTTTTAGCGCATTTAGCACCACTAAGCCAAAGCCATGCAAAAGCCCCCAAATCATGAAATTTATCGTGTTGCCATGCCAGATTCCAGAGAGCCCAAAGGCGATAAGCACAAAAAGCTGCGTCAGCCAAAATCCCTTGCGCGACCCGCCTAAAGGGATATAGATAAAATCGCGAATGAAGGTCGAAAGGCTTATATGCCACCTCGCCCAGAAATCTTTGAGATTGCGCGCGGTGTAGGGCATATTGAAGTTTGGCGGCAGGGTAAATCCCAGCATCAGAGCAAACGCGCACACGAGATTGACATACCCGCTAAAATCGCAATAAATCTGCACGCTATAGCCAAAAATCCCGATAAGCAGCTCGGCGATATTGTAGTTTAGCGGATTTGTGAGGATGGGCAGGGTGTATTCTTGGATATAGGTGGCGATGAGCACCTTTTTTACGATACCAAGTAGCAGCAAGACGATGATAGGATGCGCGTTTTTAGCACGCCAGAATCTATCGCTTTTGAATTGCGCGAAAAACATATCGCTTCGCATGATGGGACCCGCGATGATGGTTGGGAAAAATGACAAATACGCGGCTAAATCGGGCAAGGATTCTAGTTTGGGATTTTTCAGCAAGACATAGTCGCTAAATCCGCGCTTCGCCTCATACACCGCGCGCAAATAAGTGATAGACGCAAAACTATAAAAGCTAAGCCCAAGCGGCAGCAGCACATCAATATCCGCCACATCAAGCCCAAAAAAGCGCAATAGATTCTCAAAGCCGTCTTTGAAGCTCGCAAAATATTTGAAAAAGCTAAGATTTAGCACCACAAACGCCACGCAAGCAAGAAACACCGATTTGCTCTCACTCTGTGAAATCGCGTGACTCGCCGCATAGATAAACAGCGTAAAACACGCCAGCACCAGCACAAAATACACGCTGCCAAAATAACACAAAATCGCGTAGTTAAATGCCAGCAATAGCAGGTTTTGCAAGCGGTGATGCGCGCGCAGTAGCCAATACACCACAAAAAACGCCAAAAACGCCAAACCAAACTCTATGGAGAAAAAAAACATCGCTTCCCTAAGTGAAAAAATAAAGCGCATTATACGCAAAAAGTGCTAAAACGCAATAAATAGCTGACATCAAAATGACAAAGTGAGATAAATAAAAGACATTTTGCATTTGATAGCAACGAGCCATAGCTGGCAGGCTGCAAATTAGAATAAGTCCGTCATTACTAAAAAGCTACGTTTTGCTTCGTCAGCCTGTGGCTTCCTCGCAATGACGGAAGGAAAATTGCCACTATTTAGCCAATGCAGCTTAAATAGATTGCTTCGCCTTGCTAGTGCAAGCCTCGCAAGGCGAAGCAATCTATAAAAAAATTAGCGACCAAAAAGCTAGAATCTAAACAGCACAAAATCCACAATTGGCACAAAAATCTACAAATACGCAGAAGTTTAATCCATTTGACAAAATCTATAAAATCATAAATATTTAGATTCTGATATAAATTAAGAATCCAAATAGCGCTTTGTTTGTAGATTGCTTCGCCACTACGTTGCTCGCAATGACAAAAAAATGGGTGTATTGCTAAAGAAGCCCACCTTGCGAATAGCGAAGCGAGTTTCTTTAGCAATGATAAATAAAAATCTGCGTGGCTAAAACATCAAAATCTCTAAACTACTGCTCCATAAACCTAAACCAAAGCAACAAACAATCAAAAAATAAGCGCACAAACACAATCACCAAACAAGCAGACTAAAACCCTCTAAAACACATACCTTGCACCTAGGTTTGCGGTGATGTTTAGGTCTTTGTAGGTAAGTCCTGCGCGTCCGCCTAGCGCGAAATTGACAAATGTCTGTTTGCCTAGCATCACTTCACCCCCAGCTGTGCCTAGCAGATGCGTGTTTAGCATATCGCCTTGTTTGTAGCTTAGTGCGCCATTGCCGATGAAGCGCACTTCTGTCACGCTTCCAGATGAGATAAACAAATCCTTCTGCCCGCCGACATTGACAAACCAATACGAACCTTCAGAAAAATACTGCCTAGTTTCTAGTGTCAGATTTAGCGTCAGCATATTTTGCGTGATTTTTGGGCTTTGTATCGCGGTCTCATTGGTCTCAAAAGTATAGTTTGGATTCCCATACCCTGCGCCGCTAGCGCTCACTGGCGCGCTATCGCCTGTGATGCCTCCCACATGCATCAGATAGTAGCCAAGCCCCACTGCTGGCTTAAACACGAGCGAGCCATTTTTCACGCCAAATACATAGCCATAGCTGGCGTTTAGGTTCATCGTGTGCGTGTTGTAGCGATAGCTTTGGTCTAGCGCGCTTAGCCACACATTTTGGCGGGCGTGGATGTCTTCGTTATTCATGCCTATGGTGTAGCCGATGTTGAGGTCTAGCTCGCTGTTGCCTATGAAGGCTCTTGAGTAGATTCCGGCATTGACATTGTGGCTGTGGTTTTTGATGAGGTCGGCTGTGTATGAGCCATAGCCATACGCGCCAAACGCCCCCACGATGACGCCGCTTTCGCCCACTGGGATAAATCTATCATACCCGGTGTTTATCCCATATAGCGTGCCATGCCCGTTGATGACGAAGCTCGCACTCCCGATAGCAGTCGCCCAGATGTTGTTATTATAGTCGTGTCTGTTGGAAAATTTATACAAAAAAGCCGGGTCTAGCGCGCTAGATTCTGCGTAGTCGCTGGCCACCCCGCTAGTGCTAGCATCATTTGAAGCAAATCGCTTGCCTTTTAGGCTTTTTAGATACTCTGCAAATCTCGTATCGCCTCTATCCATGACATTGCTGCGCGATACTTTGACTAGGCGCTGGATTTTGGCGATGTCAGCGGCTAGGCGCGTGGAGCTTGCCATGCTGGATTTGCGCTCGGTGGAGGCGACTTGCCCTAGTGTGTTGTATAGCTGCGTGGCAGTATCATAGAAAAAGTCAATATCATAGTCCATGATATTAGTGCCAGTCCATGTGATGCCTTTGGAGTGGATGCTTAGGAATTGCATCCAGTCGAAAATATCGGAGTTTGCTACTTCTACCATCACCGCATTGCCATTGCTATCTAGCACTTTTTGCCCGTTTTGTATTTGCTCTATCGTCTCATTGCGCAGGCTTGTGGTTGAGATTCCGGCGATTTTGGATACATATTCATCGCCTCTGGAGGTGCCGCCTTTTTGCCATATATAGTAGCGTATGTCGCCGATGTCGTAGGGGTTGTCCGGATTGTCCGCAAGCGCTTTGATACCTATGGTTGAATAATCGACTACTTTTTCAAATCTTAGTCCAAGGTTGCTTCCTACAGTAGCTAGATCCACGCGCCCAGCGGTGTAGTCGATACTGCCATCGGTGTTAGTCGTCGGATTGACTTTATCGCCTTCATATATAGCTATGGAGTTTTTGATATAGGTGCATTTTTCTAGTGTATCTGCCCCGCCATCGCAGTGAAAAGTGCTTGTCGCGCCGCTTGCTGTAGTGAAAGTATAAGAAATCCCACCGCTTGCAGTGATAAAGCGATGTATTGTGCCAGCTTGTATATTGATATTTGACATATTGGCACCAGCATTCACCACATACAGCAGCGGTGTGCCAAAATTATCCACCGCATTGCCAGATTGTTTGACATCTACGCTGAAGCTTTGCTTGATATTTATCGTGCTATTTACATCCATGACGATAGAGCCGGCATCGATGATATTTAGCTGGTTGAAGTAAGCTTCGGCATCATATTTCAAGACTAGATTCTGTATATTAGTGGTTTCTATGTTGCTAGCGTTTATTGTGGCGAGGTTGTTAAGCGTTACATTTTTTGATGTGAGCGATGAGCCTGCTTTCATCCCGCTTTGGTTAAATCGCAAGCTTGCATTATGTCCGGAGTTATCAGCTCCACCGCCTTGTATGGTTATGGTGTCGATGGTTAGCTTGCTATTTTCTTGCGTGTTTATATCTGTAGTTGGATTCCCGGTAGTCCGGCGCACATAGAGGCTTTTTGCAGCGAAGTCGCTATTGGTGATAAATGTCCCCTTGCGCGCATACAAATCGCCAAGCGACACTTTGCCACTGACATTTGACATATCCACCACCGCGCCCCAAATACCAGAATCTAAAAGTTCCTCGCCAGTGCCCTCGCCATCGCGCCCCACGATTAGTTTGCCAGTATGTGTTAGGCTAGCCCCGCTGAAGTTTAGTCTGCCGCCTTTGCCAGAAGTGCCTAGCTGAATGTTTAGGTTTGTAGTGCCTAGATTTATGCTCCCGCTACTTTTGAAATCAATTTGCGAGTTGGAAGTAGAGGCTCCCGGTGTGGTGGTAATATTGCCTGATTTTATATCGATATTTGCGCCTTCAAATGTCGCGTGGGAGTAAGTCGCTGCTGTTATTAAGTCGAAGTTTAGATTTATTTTGTCAATAGTTAAATTCTCGCTCGCTTTCATATTTAGTGCGCCACTGCCATAATTTATTTTTATATCCGCATTGCCTAGTGTTATATTTTTATCAGAGTTAAAGTTTATATTTGCGTTAGTAGTCAATTCGCCAGAATTTATAACGGTGGTGCCAGCTAGATTTATACTTCCATTAGTTGATTTGAATATTACATTTTCGGTTTTAAAATTTGTAGTTGTAGAAGCATCAAAATTTATATCCCCACCCGTAGAGGTAAAGCTAGTAGTGCTATATACTCCGGCGGTGGAGGAAGTCCCAGTAGAAAGGCTGCCATTTTTTATGTCGATTTCTTTTGCGCTTATGTTTGCATTTATAGATTCTGTAGTGCCGGGCATCGATAGTGTGAATCCATTTGCGCTAAATTTGCCATTTGCCTTGGCTGTAAAATTGGAGTTTGAGCCATCTATGGTAAAGGTGGAGCTGTTTATGGTTATGTCTTTTTTGCTATTTAGCGCTAGCGTCGCACCTTGTGTGTTTGACCAAAAATTGGCATTAAATCCTTGAGTGGTGATATTTTCATTTGCGTTAAATGTCAAACTAGCACCCGCACCCGCACCTGTGTTGTTTCCTGTGGTTAGCGTGCCAGTAAAATAAGCCTCTTTAACATTAAATGTGCCATTAAGATACGCGGTGTGTCCGCCTCCACCACCACTACCAAGATGTATTTGCCCGCTACCTTGCTCCTTTTTGTCGTTTCCAAAGATTAGCGTCCCATTTGTATAATTGGTAGTAAAAGCAAATGTGCCAAATCCTTCGCGATAAGTTTCTCCACTTTTTACATAAAATATATCACTGCTAGAATTGTTGGTGTTTGGCGTGTAATTCCAAGAGCCACAATTTGTAAATGCAATACTGGAATTGTTATATAAGCAATACATATCTTTATTCCATATGTCCGTAGCCGCAACAGCCACGCTAGGAAATGCCAAACCAAGCAAAAGGAGTGATGATGACAGCGCGGCTTTGATAGTTTGCGCGGGCTTGGTGGCTTTGGCGTGCGCGGTATTTTGGGCGTGTCTGGTGCGCGTGATAGCTGGGGCGCTTTGGGCGTGCTTTATCATTGCTCCTCCTTTCGTAGTTTGGTGGTATATCGGCATCATCGCGGTATTATATCGTCATTTTGGATGACATTACGCTGCTTTTTGTCATTGCTAAAACCTCGCCGCGCTCGTTTTTATTTGTCATTGCGAGGAGCAAAGCGACGAAGCAAAGCGTCAGCTTCTTTAGTAATCTATACCAAAAATGGGTTGCCTTAGTAATCCATTTTGGTTTTTTAGATTCTGCTCCACTAAAAAATGCTAGATTGCTTCGTCGCTTCACTCCTCGCAATGACGACAAGAAAGTTTCTTTAGTGATGACGATTTCTTTTGCTCGTGTCTGCAAACGACATTCGGTTTATACTACCATTTTGGTGAATAAATAATAAATAGCGCGCAAAACCGCTCGAAGTTTTGCAAAACTTTGGATTTTAGCGCAATAACCATATATGCAAAAATTAATCCAAACTCGCACGAGGATAATAAATGCCAGAGTATCGCATGGATATGGCTTTGCAGTATCGGGCTGTTCCTTGGTATTTGCAATACAAAATACTAAAATAAGCTTCTAAAGCAAGTCTTGTTTGATTGTCGCTAAATGAAGCAAAATTTAGATTTGGCTATTGCTTAGATTGCTTAGCGGTTAAACATGAGGTTGAAATCCTCAAAGCTGGAGTCGAAGTTGTTGCTGCGCGGGCGTTTGGCGCTCATATCTTCTAGGGGCAATTCTACAAAATCATCCGGTTTTAGCATATCTTTGTAAGTTTCTTGCGGGGCTTTGGGTGTAGGCTTTGGAGTGCTTTTTGGCGGTTGTTTGGCGTTTGGCGCGGGGCTTTGGGTAGATTTTGGCGCGCTTTTTTGTGGATTTTTTTGTGTTTGCGGTGTAGCTTTATTGGCATTGGCGCTGGAACTGCTGGTGCTTTTATTTACTTTGGAGTCATTTACCTTAGAATCCTGCAACGCCCTAAAAGTCTGCTCTACTTGCTTATTTTTATCCGCGACTTCGATAAATGTGCTTTGATTACGCACGCGCGAGTATTTGGGGATATAGGATTCTAGCGCGCGCACTTTTTTGGAAATGCTTTGATAGTAGGATTCTGCTAGCGCGTTGCTGGCGTTATCGCCCTGCCATTTGAAGCCTTTGTTGTAGGATTTGATAATGTTTTTGTAGTTGCCTTTGTGGTGTTTGTGCCAATATATGAGATTATCTAGCGCGATTTGCGAGGCGAGCTTTCTGTCATTTATCAGCAGCTGCCCCATGACATTGCGCGTGAAAGGCGTGTCTTTGTAGCTAGAATAATACTTCAGCACCATCGGAATATGCGCGTGATACAGCCCAGCGGAAGGGTCGGAGAAATTCATCATATACTCGCCAGCGCAGGATTCTTGCCACGCGATAGCTGCCATCGTGTAGCCCATGCCATGCGGCGCGCCGAAATTGTAGGCATAGACTAGGTGGTCTCTTTGGGCTTTGGTGAAGCGCTTTGGGTTGTCGCATTCTACTTGCGGGAAGGTGGCGTTTTTTGGCGAGGTGGAGGCGTGCAAAATGGGCGCTTGTATCGCTTGTATCAAAAGGGCGCAAAGCAAGGCAAAGGCTAGCGCGTGGATTTTGAATTCTGGCGTTTTGGATTCTGTGCTGGAATCTACATCATAAAAATCCACGCCGCAAGAATCCGCTCTACAAAAATCCGCTTTGCAAGAACCCGCTTTGTGAGAATCCGCGCCACGAGAATCTAGCCACGCCGCAGCCGCGCGCAAATAATCATAAATTTTAATATATCGCAATGTTTTATCCTTCATATAAATCTACACAAAGCCATGCAGCCACGCACAAAGCCACACAGCGCAAACTTATCGCACCACAAATCGCCACCCTTGTTTTTTCGCTTCATTTTTTCGCCAGCTAGATTCTGCTATAATCCGCGCCAAACTTTAAATCACAAGGATATTTCGTGAAAACCTCATCATCTAAGCTTTTGGTAGAGATCCTTTGCGAGGAGCTGCCCGCACTCCCGCTTCTCAAAGAGTCTGCCAACTTCTCTGCCAAATGGCAAAACGCGCTAAGTAAGCAAAATCTCGAAGCGCCCGCGCAAATCTACTTCACACCGCGCAGAATCTGCATCTACACGCCCGCCTTCCCCGCGCACACCAAAGAGGTGGTAAATGAGCTTTTCGGTCCGCCAAAAGACATCGCTTTTATCGATGGCGAGCCAAGCAAAGGGCTAAGCAAAGCGGGCGAGGGTTTCATAAAAAAAGCAAATATCGCGCCAAATCAAATACAATTCGCGCAAAAAGATGGAAAAGAGGTGCTATATGCGCGCAGTGTGAAGCCCGGCGTGCCTAGTAGCGAGGTGGTGGCTTTAGCAGTGGAGGATTTTTTGCTTTCACTTCAGTTTGGCAAATCAATGCGCTGGGGCGGCGCAAATGTGGATTCTGTGGCAAATGTGGATTCTGGCGCTATGGATTCTGGTGCAGAATCTAGCGACAAAAGCGGCGCCAAAAATTCCGCGCAAAATACGCAAAATAGCCAAGCTACGCAAACTACACATTTTATCCGCCCGATAAGAAATATATTGATATTGCTAGAATCTAGCGCAGAATCCAAAGCAGATTCTGGCGCGTCGAGCGCAAAAGCAGAATCTAGCGCGTCGGGCGCAAAAGCAGATTCTCGCGCGCAAAACACCAGCGCAAAATCCACCACACTACACATCACCACCAGCGCCTACAGCCAGCCAAGCCGCCAAGCCACGATTTTACACCGCGATTTGATAGATTTGGATTCTGATAGCTCTTTTGAAAAATCTTGGACGCATATCGCTAGCATCGAAGACTATTTCAAAGCCCTAGAATCTGGCGGCGTGGAGCTAGATTTCGTAAAACGCAAAGAAAAAATCCTCACACAAATCAAGCAAATCGAGCAAAAAGAGCGCATAAAGGTTGAGCTAGATTCTGCGCTGCTTGATGAAGTGGGCGCTATCACGGAGTATCCGCGCGCGCTTTTGGGGCGCTTTGATGAGCGCTTTTTGCGCCTGCCAAGCGAGGTTATCATCACTTCGATGAAAGAAAATCAGCGGTATTTCGCGATTTTTAAAGATAATGCGCTTTATAATGGCTTCATCGTTGTTAGCAACTCGATGAGCGAGGATCTCTCACTCATCATCGGCGGGAATGAGCGCGTGCTGAAGGCTCGGCTAAGCGATGCGGAGTTTTTCTATGACAATGACAAAAAATCACCGCTAAACCCAGCACCCCTCGCGCAAGTCGCGTTTGTCGATGGGCTTGGCAGCATGCTTGATAAAACCAAGCGCGAGCAAGATATCGGCGCGTATCTGTGCGAAAAATATGGGCTAGATTCTAGCGCGCGCGAGGTGGTAAAAGAGGCGCTTTGGATTTCCAAAGCGGATTTGCTTAGCGAGATGGTGGGCGAGTTTCCGGAATTGCAAGGGGTGATGGGGTATTATTATGCGATGAGTGAGGGTAAATCGCAAGAACTAGCGCTTGCCATAAAAGAGCAATATCTGCCAAATGGCGAAGCTTCAGCGCTGCCAAGCACCAAAACTAGTGCCATAGTCGCGATGAGTGGGAAGCTTGATAGTCTGCTGGCACTTTTTAGCGTGGGAAAAATCCCAAGCGGTTCCAAAGATCCTTTCGCACTTAGACGCGCGGCAAATGGCGTGCTAAAAATCGCGCTAGAATTTGGACTCGCACTTGATTTGCAAAAGGATTTGGCAGCGCTTGCCAAAGGCTACAAGGCGTTTGATGTGGAGGGTTTGCGCTGGTTTATGCTAGAGCGGCTTGAGGCGATACTGCGCCTTAGCGCGCTGACTTTCCGCAGTGTCTCGCGCGGGCTTAGTAGCGAGGTGCTGCAAATCGCTAGCAATGCCTATGCGCTAGAATCCCTGCAAGAGCGCGAGGATAAAGACGCGCTTATCTCGATATTTAAGCGCGTGGCGAATATCACGAAGGATTTTGCGGTGGAGTCTAAAGGGGTGGATTCTAGCGGGGCGGATTCTGGGGCAGAATCTAAAAATGCGGATTCTGCGGGCAAAGTGGATTCTGGCGACTTGGATTCTAAGGGCGCAGATTCTGCGATAAAAATCGATGAAAGCCTGCTAAAACTTCCGCAAGAAAAGGCGCTTTGGGAGGCGTTTGTAAAGGTGCGAAGTCAAGATAATGGAATAAAAGATAAAACGATAGAGCCAAAAGTGCTTCTAGAAGGGCTTTTTGGGCTGAAAGGCGCGCTAGAGGCGTTTTTTGATAATGTGCTTGTGAATGATGAAAATCCAGCCTTGCGACACAATCGCAAGGCGATTATTTATGCGATTTATGTGGAGTTTAAGAAAATAGGCGATCTCAAAGAGCTTGCGGCGTAAGGCAAACGCGCGCCAAAAGCAAGGCAGATAGGATAAAGCATGTGGCGCGTGGTATATGTAGCCAAAAAATACATTGCGATGTTATGTGCCAAAATGGTGTGCGCTGGGGTGGCGTGCGTAATGCTAGAATCTAGCGTGATAGATGTGTCAGAATCTGCGGTTTTTTCGAATTCTAGTTTGCTAGAATCCAGCCTGCCAGAATCTAGCCTAAAAACCTTCCGCCAAAAGCGCGCGCAAAATTTTGCAGAATCCACAAATAGCCAAAAATCCGCCAATAACGCAGAATCTATAAATGATATAGATTCTATAGACAGCCAAGATTCTACGCCAAAAAATCAAGCGAAATCCGCGCAGGATACTGATTTGGATTCTAAAGCGGATTTTAAAGCAGAATCCGCGCAAGATTTTGATATAGATTCTAGTGCAGAATCCAAACTAGATTCCACCGCGACAAGCGCGCCAAACCAAAGCCAAATTTCCGCGCCAAGTGCTACCGCAGCGCAAAGCCAAATTTCTACACAAAGCACCGCCACACAAAACCACAGCGCGACAAACGCAAGCCAAGCTAGCGCGCCAGAATCTAGAGCGGAATCCAAATCAGATTCTGAAGCAAAATCCACCACAAAATCCACCGCGCCAAACGCAACCCGCGCCAAGCCCAAGCTAAACAGCTTTTTGCGCTTGCAAGAAATTGAGCTTTCAAGCTTTACTTCATTTGCCAACATCCACGCTGCGGGCTTAGTAAATCGTGCAAATCTCGGCTACAGCGGGCTTTTTGCCAGACTCACACTCCAAAGCGCATCATTTAATCTAGGCAAGGCAAATTTGCTTATAGGCTCGAGTGTCTCGGTGTTTGGGCAGATAGCGGATTTTAACCCGCGCCAAACTCCTAATCCAACTAGCCAAAATAACGCGACCCTAAACCAGAATCCACACGCGACCTACGCACCAGAAATCTACTCCTATCTTATCAACAACGACGAAGCCAAAGATGTGCTATTTACGAGCGATTTGGTGCATATTCCAGCGCTTTTTTTGCAGATTGATAGGGAGCTAAAAGGGGGTGATAATATCGGATTCCAAGCGGGGCGATTTGGCGCGGAGTATGAGTGGATAGGCGATTATTTGGAGGGTGCGGAGGTGTTTTATCATCACAAACATGCGCGCTACGCGCTCGGCGGATTCTACCGCCAAAGCTATGCCAACCCCGCAGAAAACACCTCATATCAATACATAAAAGACCTCTATGAAAAACAGCAAGGATACAATCTAGGCGCGCATTTTTACGCTGATGCAAACTATGAGCTAGAGCGTAGCGGCGTGCGCGCATATGCTAATTATTTCCAGAATCTCTATTTTATCACTGGGATAAAATACTATATAAATACGCCAGATAGCGAGCTCAATGAAAACGCGTTTTTAAACTACAAGGGCAAAAGGCATATTTTTGAGAATCTGCATTTGGGATTTTTGATGCATTTTGCTTTTGTGAGTGCGGGCGTGCAGGGCGCTAGATTTTGCGCTGATCCAGAGCGCGCGCAAAAAGCAGGGCTAAACTGCTACCAAAAAGGCAGCTTTGGCAAGCTAAATGGCGGGATGTGGCGACTAGAGGCAAACGCCAACTACAAGCACACGCGCCTCGTGCTAGGCTATGTGGGTAATAGCACCAATGGCGCGACAAACTTGCTACCAATCTATGCAGATAACAACCCGCTAGAATACAACACCTACATCTATAGCGAGGGCGCGCAGACGCTATTTGCGAGGCTTGGCTTTGGTAGCGGGCATTGGGGCGGGTTTGTGGGATATGGGAGAAGTGTGTTTTTTGACCCAAGTGTGCGCTATTCTAACCAAGCGCTATTTGAGCTAGAGGCGCGCACGGGCGTGGTGAATTGGCACTTGACGATGACTTATCTTGATGAGATGGATTCTTATCGGGCGTTTATCTCTAAGCTTTGGTTTGGATATAATTTTTGATTATTAACAAAGCGGTTATTAAAAATGTGTAGAATCTAGCTTTTATTTGATTTGCTTTGGGGGCTTTGTTTGAGGATTGATAGTTTTTTGTCAAAAATTTGTTTGTCTGTGGCGTGTGGCGCGGTGTTTGCTGCGGTGGCGTCTGCCAAGCCTGCGGGCGCGCAAGATGAGACGCAAAAAATCCTGCAAGATATCGCCAAAGACATAGCCAAAATCAACGCGCAAAAAATCGATACGCAAAATAGTGCTGCGAAAAATGATAAGGATGCCAAAAATTCTAAGGCTAAAGATAAGGATTCTAAAAATTCTGGGGGCGCTAAAGATTCTAGCAATACAGCAGAATCTAAAAACGCCAAAGATTCCAAACAAGACACAAAGCAAGATTTGGCGCAAGATTCAAAACAAGATTCTGAAACGAGCGCCAAACTAGATTCTGCAAAAGACTCAAAAAAAGATACCAAAGCAAATGCAAAAGATACCAAAAAATCCGCCAAAGATTCTGCTAGCAAATCCACCTCTAAATCCGACAAGAAATCTGCCAAAAAAGATTCTGCCAGCGCGAGCAACACCAGCACCAACAGCGCCGGCGCACTAGGCGCTAGCAACCACCTTAGTAAGCAGGCGTTTTTTGAAGCGGTGGAGCAAAATACGATTAACCTCGTGAAAAACAAAGCGCAGTTTGATAGCTTGATAGAAGCGCAAAAGGCGATGAATTCTTGGGATTCTCCATATACGGAGATAGAGACAGGATTTGCCAAAAATGCTATTGGCAGAAATGAGCTAGAAGTCACCGCGCTTTTTATGCTAAAGCCAAAGCTGCCGTGGGTGCAAACGCTTTTGCATCAAAGCTTGAAGCTCCAAACCGAGCAATATCAAAAAAGCTATGAGCTTTATAAAAATCTAGCCTTTATCTCTGCCAAACGCCTCTATCTCACCTATGAGCTAACCAAAGAAAAATACAATGTAGCAATCGCTAGAGAAAACAACTTCCTATCCCAGCTCCAAATCGCCAAAGCAAAGCTAGATGCGGGCTCGATGTCTAAAAAAGACTATATAAGCTTCAACAACTCCTACCTTGATGCCAAACTTTTAAAAATGCAGACACAAACGCAGCTGCTTGATTTGCAGCGCATGCTGCATCAGATTCTGGGATTTGTGGATGTGCATACGCAGATAAATCAAAACGACATAGATGCAGAGATTTTAAGCGTAGCGCATGATGTGAAGGTGGATGGCATGGCGTTTGGCTATGCGGATGTGGCGCCGGATTTTGCGCGCGAGTCGCTAGAATCCTCGCCCTATATCTCCATACTAGATTTGCAAGCCAAAAACTACCAAACAAACGCAAAGCTCGCCAATCGCGACAGATTTGACACGCTAGAGCTAGGCGGCGGGCTCGTGCATGCAGAATCTAGCAATGGCGCGCAGCTTAGATTCTCTATCCCCCTGCCTGTGACGCCTAAAAATACGCATCTCAAACGCAAATGGCTAGCACTTCATAGCGGGACTTTGCGCGAGGGCGAGATCACAAAAAACAATCTTTTGGTAAGTATGGATTCTTATCTAGACCAGCTTCATAGCAAAAAAAGCTTCATCGAACTCCAGCAAGAAAATATACAAAACAAAAAAGACCTCGTAGAAATGGGTAAAATCGCCTATGAAGCGCAAAAAATCAGCCTTTTTGAATACCTTGCGTATCAAAATTCTTATATGGATAGCCTCATCACGCTTGCAGATGCGAAGCTAGAATATGTAGGCATACAATCATTGCTAGAAGAAACTTTAGGCTCGATGATAGGAGATAAATGATGAAAAAGCTACTAATATGCGTATTTTGCGCTGTGTGCGCGCTTTTTGCTGCTGATACAAATAGCGCCAAAAATGCTAGCAGCGCCAAAACCGCCCATGCCAACAACGCCGGCTATTCTGAAGTAAAAGTCACGCCCATGCAAGCACAAGGCTTGGGAATCAAAGATGTGCCTATACAAAACCCAGCCATCACGCGCGGCGTGCCATTTAACGCGCTAATCGACTTTGATGACAAAGATTCTACCACGCAAAGCTCGACCTTTGATGTCGTCGTCGTGGCGATTTATATGCGCGAGGGCGAGCAGATAAAAAAGGGTAATGAGATTTGTGAAATAAGCTCTAATGAGCTCAATAATCTTTACTTTGAGATAGAAAACACGCAAAACAAATATCGCGTCGCTGAAGAAATAGCGCAAAAAGACAAAGAGCTTTTTGAAGCGGGCGTCATCTCACAGCGCGAATATCAAGCCAGCTATCTTGCTAGCAAAGAGCTATTTTTGAAGCTAACCCAGCTTAAAAATGTGTTTAAACTTTTTGGGATAGACCCGGATAAGCCGCGTGGCGTGTATGGATTCCGCATTATCGCAAATGACACTGGAATCCTATCTGTCGCACCAAAAAACACCGGCGAGAAAATCCCCGCATTTACCCCCTATGTCAGAATCTCCAAAAACAACAACCTCCTAGCGCGCATCAAGATTCCGCTCTCTATCTCTGATTATGTCCTGCCCGGCTCCAAAGTCTATAGCGAAGGCGGGCAATATGTAGGTGATATCTCTAGCGTGTCTGTAGTCGTAGATAAAAACAACAACTCGATTATGGCGATAGCCGATCTCAAAAAAGGCGTGTTTCGCGTGGGCGAAGTAGCAGATGTGTATATCGAGGGCAAACAGCCAGAAAACACCTTTGCCCTGCCTTCAGAAGCGGTGATAAAAAATGGCAAAGATAATCTCATTTTTGTAAAAACTGCTGGGGGCTATATGCCACGAGTCGTGCAAGTCGTAGAAAAACGCAGCAAATCATTTGTCATAAGCTCCAAAGGTTTCAAAGGCAACGAGCAAATCGCCTCTGGCGCGCTAGTCACGCTAAAAGGCTTAGTCAATAATATTGGCGATAGTGGAGCGCATTAATGCTGGTTAAGATTATAGAACTTTCATTGATGCAGCGCATCATTGTGATGATTTTCGCGTGCGCGCTTTTGCTTTTTGGCGGGTATAGTTTTTTGAGCATTCCTATCGATGCTTTTCCAGATGTCTCTTCTACGCAAGTGCGCGTCGCGGTGAAAGCTCCGGGTATGGCGCCAGAAGAGGTAGAAAATCGCGTCGTGCGTCCGCTAGAACTAGAGCTGCAAGGCTTGCCCGGGCAAAAGCTACTGCGCTCGACTTCTAAATACGCCATAGCTGATATCGTGCTAGATTTTGAAGATAGCGTAGATATCTATCTAGCGCGCCAGATGACAAATGAGCGGCTGGCAAATGTTTTGAGCGATTTGCCAGATGGCGTGGATGTGCGCTTGCAGCCTATTGTCACGCCATTATCAGATATGTTTATGTTCACCATTGAAGGCGATATTTCAGAGCTAGAGAAGCGCCAGCTGCTAGATTTTATCATCCGCCCAGAGATACGCAAGATAAAAGGCGTGGCAGATGTTAGCTCGCTTGGCGGCTTTGCCAAAGCATTTGTAGTCGTGCCGGATTTTAACGATATGGCGCGACTTGGAGTGACTATCACCCAGCTAGAAGATGTGCTAAAAGCAAGCCTCAAAAATGACGGCGCTGGGCGCGTGGATAGAGATGGCGAAAACTTCCTAGTAAAAATCCAAAACGCCGCATTAAGCCCTGAAGAGATAGCCGAGCTTGCGATACAAACGCGCGCTGGATTTGTCAAAATCGGCGATTTTGCCAATGTCACTACGAGCTATCTTACTAGGCTTGGCTTTGTCACCAAAGATGGCGTGGGCGAGACGACGCAAGGCATGGTTTTATCACTCAAAGGTGCAAACTCCAAAGAAACGATTGAAGGTATTTATAAAAAGTTTGATGAACTTACACCCATGCTGCCAGAGGGTGTGAGGCTCAATGTCTTTTATGACAGATCAGACCTCACACAAAAAGCGGTGGATAATGTCACAAAAGTGCTGATAGAGGCTATCGTGCTAATCATTGTGCTTTTATTTTTGTTTTTGGGCGATTTGCGCGCGGCGATTGCTGTGAGTATGATTCTGCCTTGTGCGCTTTCGGTGGCGTTTATCTGTATGCGGCTAAATGGCATGAGCGCAAATCTTATGAGTCTTGGCGGGCTTGCGATTGCTATAGGTATTTTGGTGGATTCTGCGGTGGTGATGGTAGAAAACGCCTATGAAAGGCTAAGCTCAAACACCACCACGACAAAGCTTCACGCCATATATCGCGCGTGCAAAGAGATCTCTGTATCTGTTGTCAGCGGTATCATCATCATCATCGTGTTTTTCGTGCCTATTTTGACGCTGGAGGGCTTGGAAGGCAAGATGTTTGCGCCATTGGCAAAAAGCATCGTTTTTGCGCTTCTTGGCTCGCTGGTGCTATCCATCACAGTGATTCCTGTCATGGCATCGCTAGTGCTAAAGGTATCCGAGCACAAAGAGACGCTTATCACGCGCTTTTTTTACAGAATCTACACGCCAACACTCCATTTTTGCCTAGATCACAGCAAGGCAGTGATTGCATTTGCGGTGGTGTTTTTGGTGGCGAGTCTTAGCATTTTTCCTTTTGTAGGGAAGTCATTTATGCCTTCACTTGATGAAGGTGATGTGGTGCTTATGGTGGAGACTACGCCTTCTATCTCATTGCCACAATCGCGCGACCTTATCTTGCGTATCCAAAAAGCGCTCAAAGATTCTGTCCCAGAGATAAAAGAAATAGTCGCGCGCACCGGGACAGATGAGCTAGGACTTAGCCTTGATGGGCTCAATCAAAGCGATATGTTTATATCATTTATCCCAAAGGATAAATGGCAGGTCAAAAACAAAGAACAGCTAATCGCCAAAATGTCTCATGCGCTCGATGAATTTGTAGGCATAAGCTTTACTTTCACCCAGCCCATAGATATGAGAATCTCTGAAATGCTTACCGGTGTGCGCGGGGATTTGGCGATAAAAATATTTGGCGATGATATAGCGATACTAAATGATCTTAGCAGGCAGATAAAAGAGATTCTGCAAGGTGTGCGCGGCAGCACGGAGGTATTTACCACGCTAAATGAAGGGGTGAATTATCTCTATGTCACGCCAGAAAAGCATATGATGAGTAATGTGGGCGTGAGTGTGGATGAGTTTTCTAAGTTTATGAAATCTTCACTGGAGGGCATCATCGTATCATACATCCCCATAGGCGTGGCGCGCATCCCTGTGCTTGTGCGCCAAGACCCAGAGATAGCTACAGATATTACCAAGCTAGAAGCACTAGAGATGTTTTCATCGCGCGGCTATGTGGTGCCGATTAGCTCTATCGCCGAGATAAAAGAAGTCGATGGGCCTGTGATGATAGTGCGCGAAAACAACCGCCGCATGAGCGTCGTGCGTAGCAATATCGAAAATCGCGACCTAGGCGGCTTCGTCGATGAAGCAAAGGCGAAAATATCCGAACAAGTCAATTTCCCGCCAAACTATTATGTAACCTATGGCGGGCAGTTTGAGAATCAGCAGCGTGCAAATGCGCGTTTTGCGCTGGTTATTCCTATTAGCATAGTCGTGATTTTCTTTATTTTGTATTTTACTTTCAAAAGCGCGCCGCTGGCACTTTTGATACTGCTAAACATCCCTTTTGCTGTCACTGGCGGGCTTATATCGCTATTTTTATCCGGCGAGTATATTTCAGTGCCAGCAAGCATTGGCTTTATTACGCTATTTGGTATCGCGGTGCTTAATGGCGTGGTGATGATAGGGTATTTCAAAGAGCTGATAAAGCAGGGCAAAAGTGTCGATGATGCGGTGGTGATGGGTGCCAAAAGGCGCTTGCGCCCGATACTTATGACAGCATTTATCGCGGCGTTTGGGCTGATACCGATGCTGCTTTCAAGCGGTGTGGGAAGCGAGGTGCAAAAGCCTTTGGCGATAGTCGTCCTAGGAGGGCTTGTGACTTCTAGCTCGCTTACGCTTTTGCTGCTGCCTGCGATGTTTAGAATCATCGCTAAGCGCATACAGATATGATGCGAAACACCTGCCACACCACACGCCACGCACGCGAGCTAAAATCAAGGAGTCATAATGTGTAGCTGCCTACAAATCTATGCAGATATAAAGCTAAAAGATCACATCGTAGATGCGCTTTTGGAGCAGAGATTCAATGACTTTTATTATGAAGACTGCGACAAATACGCGGTGCGAAACCTACTCATAAGCCAGCGCGAGCAGGTGAGCGGGCGCAAGGAATATGGCAAATTTAGCCTTTTTATCGACTATGATAGCGCGGTGGAATTGGTGGAGTTTTTGCACGAAGAGTATGGCAAAGATGATATCAAATGCTATATGATACAAAACATCGAAGAGCTAAAATCTCGAAGCTAAAGGGCTGGAATCTGAAAGCGCTAAAATCTAAAGCTTGCGCGGGAATACGAGAATCTGGATTCTGGAATCTAAAATTTGAGAATCTGACATCTAAGAATTTGCATGAGAGTCTGCAATTTGCACGAGGAATCAAAATTTACATGAGAATCTAATTGCATGAAGTGGC
This sequence comes from Helicobacter sp. CLO-3, assembly GCF_001854545.1. Lineage (GTDB taxonomy): Bacteria > Campylobacterota > Campylobacteria > Campylobacterales > Helicobacteraceae > Helicobacter_B. The sequence goes on along the minus strand of NZ_MLQN01000009.1, from coordinate 40,091 downwards.
CAAACTTTGCGCGAGAATCCAAGCCTCGCACCAGAATCTAAACTTTTACGCTAGAATCTAAATCTTGGAATCTAATCCTTAAAATCTAGTTTTGAAAATCTAAAACTTTGCGCGAGAATCTAGTTTTCGCGCTAGTATCTATTTTCTCTTCTAGATTTTAGATTTTGGGCTTTAGGCTCTTGGATTTAGATTTTTAGATTTTGGATTTTAGATGCGAGATTTAGATTCTAGCCTTTTATGCTAGCCAGAATCCAAACTTTATAAGATATAATACCAAATCCAAATGCGCTATTTTTACATCCCCATTAGGAGAGACAATGCCCTCACACAAAACAGAATATTTATTTTCTAGAAAGCTCACTTTTTTGGATTTTGCGCTTGCTTTTGTGTTGGCGCTCATTAGCTGCGCTCTTTCTTGCGCGCAGCTATATGATGGACATGGGTGGGGAGGCGATTTTTCTCAATATATCGCGCAAGCTATGGCGATAATAGATGGAAATATAGCAGAACAAATCAAAAATAATACCTTTATGATGCAAAATAGCATCGGATTTGGTCCTTATGTGTATCCATGGGGCTTTCCTGTGCTTTTATCCCCAGCGTATGCGCTATTTGGATTTGATTTGATAGCTTTTAAATATATAGGTATATTGTGTTTTAGTGGCTTTGTATTTGCTTTTTTTATTTTTTGTGCTAAATTTTTGGATAGAAAAGGCGCGCTGATAGCCTCTTTATTTTTTGCGATTAATCCATTATTGACCGATTATGCGGCCAATGAGATTCTATCTGATATCCCTTTTTTATTTTTTAGTTTTTTGGCTGTTATTTTTCTATCTGCATTATTTCAAGCCAAAATACCAAATCAAAAAGATTTGATTGCTTCTAATACTGATGGGGGGGGCAACAAAATATATTTATACTCGATTCTAGGCGGAGTATTTTGCTTTTTTGCTTTTTGCACTAGGTCAAATGGTATTCTTATTTTTCTCACGCTATTTACTTGTCATTTTGCCCTTATTTTATATTTTTTATTGTCTAAATACTTTGATTGCAAGCCTGCCTTGTTGCATAAATTTTATAAATCTTGTGTTTTAAGCCCATTGCCACATATTATTCCTTATATTATTTTTATACTTGGTATTTTATTGCTAAATATTTTTCTAACTACTGGCGGAGAAGGGCACCTTGGGTATTTGTCTAAAATATCATATAAAACAATATTTGGGAATATAATTTATTATATATTTGGCCTTTCAGGTTTTTTTGATCTTAATCTTCGAAAAATATTGGGGCTTGCAATTCTTATATTTTTTGCGCCACTGATATTTATCGGAACAAAAAGGTTTTTGAGTCAGTATTATGGATTAGGCATGTTTATATTAATTTTTATACTTTCCAATTTGGCTTTGCTTATTTTGTGGCCTTTTGTTCAGGGCATTAGATTTACATTCTGTCTATATCCATTTGTAGTGTTTTTTATGGCTATTGGTGGCAAGGCATTGTTTCAAGAATATGTGGGCTATAAATTTTATAAAAAATCTATATTTTACATTGTTATTGGTATTTTTATATTTTTTATTTTTAAAACAGGATGGCATGCCTATAGAGTCCATTCAAGTCCCTATTATAAAGAGCATGAAGCTTTTTCTAATGATGCGCTAGAAATTTATGATTTTATCAAGACAAATACCCTTCAAGATGACAAAATAATATTTTTTAAGCCAAGAGTGCTTTATCTAAATACGCATAGATTATCAGTCGCCACACCAAAACAAGATGAAATACCAGAATATGACTATTTACTATCATATGAATATAGTGGTGGGTGGGTAGAATCTGCCGTTAAACCATATATTGAAAACAACTCATCGCTTGACTTGATTTTGATTTTCAAAAATGAAAATTTTGCCCTTTATAAAATAGCGAAATAAAATATAAATTGATTATTCCGCATTTGATTTGATTGCTCCTATTTTTAGGCGATAGATGCCACATTGGCTTAAAATTGGGTTATATTTTGGCTATAATACCAAACCCAAATGCCAATGCGTTTAGAGGCGCGCCCGCGAGACACACACGCACAAGCGCGCTAAAATTGGCGACAAACACAAGGAATGATGAAAAATGCGATTTTTATGTATAGCATGCATGATGATTTTTGCAAGCACTGCCAGCGCCAAAGAGCTGCGCACGCTAGATTTTGAGGTGGTGAAAAAAGAAGCAAGTGCAAGCGCAACAGCGCAAAAAAGCGCGCCCAAAAACGCGGATTCTGCAAGCCCTGCGCCAGATTCTGCATCAGATTCCACGCCAAACTCCAAGCCAAACTCCGCGCTAGATTCCGCTAGAGAATCCACAGCAAATGCCGCGCCCACGCTTTTGCTTATCGGCGGGATACAAGGCGATGAGCCCGGCGGATTCAACGCTACCAATGTTTTTCTAAACCACTACACCATAAAAAATGGCAGCGTATGGGTGGTGCCCGTGCTAAACCCGCACTCTATGCTAAAAAATCATCGCGGCATCTATGATGATATGAATCGCAAATTCGCCGCCCTCTCGCCAAACGACCCCGAAGCGCCCATAATCGCGAATATCAAAGAACTCATACGCGCCAAAGAAGTAAGCGCGGTGCTGCATTTGCACGATGGCAGCGGGTATTATCGCGCCACTTATGAAAGCGCGCTGCTAAACCCCAATCGCTGGGGGAATTGCACCGTTATCGATCAGACGATGCTAGAAGGTGCGGAGTTTGGCGCGCTAGAAAAACACGCGCAAAACATCATCGATCACATAAACGCACACCTCCTAAAGCCCATCCACCGCTATCATCTGCACAACACCCAAACCGCGCAAAAAGACCCAGAAATGCAAAAAGCGCTCACCTTTTATGCGATAAATCAGGGCAAAGCCGCCTATGCGAATGAAGCGAGCAAGGAGCTAAATGTCGCCGAACGCGTGTATTATCATCTGCTTGCGATAGAATCCATGCTTTCGCAGATGGGGATTGCCTTTGAGCGCGATTTTGGGCTCACGCCCAAAGGCGTGCAAGCCGCGATAAACGACCCCAAACAGCGCTTTTCTATTGAAGGCATGCCGAGTTTTCCTTTGTTTGGACTGCGCGCTTTGCAGGCGTCTTTCCCGCTTCCAAAGGGCAAGGATTATGGGACGATACGCATAGAATCTGACAATAAGATTCTAGGGCTTCTCCCGCGCGAGAATCTGCTCGTGCTAAAATATGGCAATCGCGTGATGAGTAAATTTGCGCCAAATTTCATCGAGTTTGGCGCGCCGCTTGCGCCCATAAATGCGCGCATAGATGGCAAAGAGGCGCGCGTGGCGATGGGCGAAGTCGTGCGCGTGGCACAGCGCATAGAGCTAGAATCCATAGCGCCACAAACCACGCAAAACACGATAGAAAACACCATCGCGCCAAATTCTGCGCCAGCGACAGAGACTATCACCAAATCCGTGCGCGCCAAAGTCGTAGGACTCACAAAGCAAAATCCAAGCGCCATAAGCAAAGCCGCGCTAAACCCAAATGCTAGCATCGATGTGGGCGGGAATCTGTATCGCGTGGAGTTTTATACGCGCACGCAGATTACGCAGACTTTCCCGCGCGAGCCGCTAGAGTCGCCAAAAAAAGATGGGGTGAAAGATGAGGCAGAATCTAGCGCGGAATCTAAAAATGTGGATTCTGGCAAGAGTTTGGATTCTAAAGTGGATTCTAGTGCAGAATCTAGCTCGGATTCTAATGGCGCGCAAACTTCACAAACTACGCAGAATCCACAAACCGCGCAAACAGTGCAAAATACCTCAAGCATTGCCAACATTTTGGCAAACAACCCACAAGCCAAGCCCGCGCGCGTCATCGCTAGCACCGCGCATGTGCGCGCCGCTCCTAGCGTAGATTCTGGTATCGTGGCAAAAGCGCCGCTTGGCAGAGAGCTTTTTATCCTCGGATTTGAGGATTCTAGCATGGGTGCGTGGGCGAAAATCGCCTATGATTTCAAGGGGCGCGACATACAGGGCTACATCCTAGCGCGCTTGCTAAAAGAAATGAGCGCGGCAGATTCCAAACGCTTCATCGCCAGCGCACTAGAATCTAAAAATGCAGAATCTAGCGCAGAATCCAGCAGCACACAAACTACGCAGAATCCACAAATCGCGCAAAATACCTCAAGCATTGCCAACATTTTGGCAAACAACCCACAAGCCAAGCCCGCGCGCGTCATCGCTAGCACCGCGCATGTGCGCGCCGCTCCTAGCGTGGATTCTGGTATCGTGGCAAAAGCGCCGCTTGGCAGAGAGCTTTTTATCTTGGGATTTGAGGATTCTAGCATGGGCGCGTGGGCGAAAATCGCCTATGACTTCAAAGGACGCGACATACAGGGCTACATCCTAGCGCGCTTGCTAAGGTTAAGCGCAGATTCTGCAAAAGCTAGCGCGCAAAGCGGCAAAACAGCGACAAAAGCGCCACTAAAGCCCATCATCAAAACAAGCGCCAAAGAAGAATTTAGCGGTATGATATTGCTAGATTTTACACCAGAATCTAAATAGCCTAAAATTAGTCTATCGCGCCTTATTATGCAAAATTATGCAAATGCAAAGGCGCGCAAGGCGCGTTTTACGCGGATTTGTGAGTTTAGGGTTTAAAGTTTAGATTCTAGAATCCAAATCTTATATTTTACAGCGCGCAAATAGCACATCAAGCCACAAGCCGACAAGCCAAAAAGGGGACAAAATGCCAGAATCTAAAAATCTAGAATCCAACCCAAAATCCAACTTGGCATCAAGCCCAGAATCCAGCATCAATCCCTTTTTTCAAGCGGATTGGCGCACGCACAAAGCATATATTTTACGCACATTTCAGCATCACTGCTATTTGCACGCGATTAGCGAGTTTGGCGAGGCGGGCGCGCTTATAGGCATAGATTCCCAGCGCGCGCAACTAAGTGCCAACACGCAAGCCTTCGCGCAGGGCAAAGACGCGCTGCACGCGCTGCTTTGGGGCGCGCGCGGCTGTGGCAAAAGCTCGCTTATCAAAGCCACGCTTCTGCCCTATCTGACAAGTGGCGATGTGCTGCGTGTGCTAGAAATAGATTCTAAAGACATCGCGCTGCTGCCGATGGTGTTTGATGCTTTGCGCGCGCAGAAGGCGTATCGCTTTGTCGTGTTTTGCGATGATTTGTCGTTTCGCGCGGGCGATAGCACTTACAAAAGCCTAAAAAGCGCGCTTGAAGGCTCGCTAGAATCCCGCGCGCAAAACATCATCGTGTATGCCACCTCAAACATCCGCAAAATCCTAGAATCCGCCGGCGCAGACCACTTGCCAGAGCACAGCATCACGCAAGAAGAGCTTTCACTTAGCGATCGCTTTGGCTTGCAGATTGGATTTTATGATTTGGGCGCGCAGGAGTATCTTTCATATGTAGTGCATTTTTTGCAAGAAAAAATCGCGCTTGCAAACGCGCCCATAATCACTACCAAATACGAGAATCCAATAACCGCTGACATCGCAAAATCTCTGCTAGAAGCAGAGTCGCCAAATGCCTTGCGCCAGCATGCGCTAAACTTTGCCACGCAAATGGGCGGGCGCAATGCGCGCATCGCTAGGGATTTTGTCATATCGCTTTGCAATAATATCGAGTAAGCAGAATCCAGCACAGAATCCGCGTAAAAATTGACGCAAAATTTGCCGGCGCACCAGCAACGCAAAAAAGCAGAATCTAAATCTAAAAAATACAAGAAGCAAAAAGAAGTATAAATCGAGGGGTATGAAGATTTGTAAATTTTGCAAAAATTTGCGAGGATTAAAAAGCTAAATAGAAATAAAAACCCCCTAGAATCCAAATAAAGCTAAAATCTAGATTCTAGAGCCTTAAAAAGACAAAAGCAAAAACTCACATTCAAAAAGCCAAAGCCCGCGCGCAACGCGCAAGCCGACAAGCTAAATCAAGCCCGAGCGAGTCAAAAAAGCAAGTTGAGCCCGAGCCAAAGCCCTTTAGTCGTCTTTGCCAAAAATCCCTATAAGCTGCAAAAGCGAGATGAAAATATTTAGGAAGTCCAAATATAGCGAAATCACCGCCATTATAGGGCTGTCATAGCGCCCGCGGATGATGTTTTGCGTATCATAAGCGGTATAAAGGCTAAAAAGTATCACGCATGCCCCAGAAATCGCTGCCATCATCGGCGTAGAATGCAAGAAAAATACATTCACCAGCGAGCACACGATAACCACGATAAGCGCGATGAAAAGCATTTTGCCCATATTGCCAAGATCAGCCTTTGTTTTGATAGCAAAAATACTCATCGCACCAAACACGATAGTGGTCATGCCAAGTGCCTGCCACACAGCGCTCAAGCCCTGTTTGCTTATCACATAGCCTAGCAAAGGCACAAGTGCCACACCAGTCAAAAATGTAAAAACAAAGAGCAAAGCGACATTTAGCCCCGGTGATGAGCGCAAAAACATAAGCGCCAAAAGTGCGGCAATCTCTGCTACAAAAATCCCGATGCGAACCGCTGGATTGACGACTATCTCAAAATTCATAAGTCCCACAATCGCGCCAATAGTCGCAAGCAGCAAGCTAGCAGCGAAAAATTTATAAGTCGTTTTTACAAATCCAACCAGCGCGCTCTCACTCTCAAACGCCATGTCTTGGGCAATCTCACGCCCTTGATAATTTCTATCATAAAGTCCCATTACAATCTCCTTAAAACAAATTGGGCGTTATTTTATTATAAAAAAGCCAATATCGCATAATTTTTGCGCGCCAAACACGCGGCTATTTTTGCTATAATCACAAACGATGATTAAACGACAATCCAAGCAAGGCACAAATCCCAGCAAGCCCAAATGCAATCTCAAACGCAAACTAAAATTAAAGGCCAAAAATGCTCTACCTCCCAAATGATCTAGGATTTTTCCCAAACTCAAGCGAGCAGAATCTGCAAATCCACACGCTTGGGCGCTGCACTTTCGCGCGCTATCAGCAAAGAGACAGCACGCGGCATTTGCCAGTTTGCATGCAAGAGCATGTGCTTATTTTTGTGCGAAATGGCGAGAAGATTTTCCACAATGGCGCGCAGGAGCTGCACCTAAAAAAGGGCGAATGCACGCTTATAAGGGCTGGGAGCTACACGATTAGCAACATCACTGCGCGCGGGCTTTATGAGGCGTATCTGTTCTTTTTCAACGCGCCGCTTTTGACAGCGCTCGCGCATAAGCATAAGGATCTATTGCCGGCAAATATACTAAATCCGCGCGAGAATCCACACAAGAGCTCAAATGAGAATCCGCGCAAACTGCGTGAGAGTTTGTGTGAGAATCTGCAAGGCAAAATGGCGGATAGCAAAGCGGCGGACAAAACGCCAGATTCTATAAAATCCCTCGCTAGCGATGATAGCGGCAAAATCACCGACCCAGCATTGCAAAACATCATCGAGGGCTTTAGCGCGCATTTTGAGTGCAACACGCGCTATTTGGAGCCTATGATTGAGCTGAAGTTTGAGGAGTTGTTTTTGCATCTCGCACTAAGTGGCAACAAGGCATTTCTAGGCTTTATCCGCGAGCTGTTTGCGACTACGAGGCTTGGGCTTGGCGAGCTGTTTGCGTATTGCGAGCGCGAGTTTTTGAGCGTGGCGGATATGGCGAAGTTTGCGCGGCTGGATAATGCGAGCTTTTGGCGCGAGTTTAAGCAGTATTTCAACATCTCGCCCAAAAAATGGCTTGATGAAAAGCGCCTTTTGAAAGCGCGATTTTTGCTCCAATACGCCGATAAAAATGTGAGCGAGATTTGCAGCGATTGTGGCTTCAGCTCGCCTGCGTGGTTTATCGCACGCTTCAAAGAGCAATTCAACCAAACGCCAAAGCAGTATCAAAAGGCACTGCAGAGAATCTAAACGCAAATCCGCCACGCCATCGCCTCATCGCCGCTCCGCCGCCACTACAAACAACCTTGCAAAAATCCCACAAAAAATTCCTGCAAATCAAAAAACTTGTATTTTTACCCAAATAACTTATACATTTGCCGCGCGCATTTTTCTATACTTCTGGCTCAAATTCATTCCAAAGGAGAAAAAATGAAAACGAAGTTTTTCGCAAATGCGATTCTAGGAGCTGGCTTGTGCTGCGCGCAAGTGCTAGCAAGCGGGCTAAAAAGTAGCGATATAGAAGGGTTTGCGGCGCCGGAGAGCGTGTTTGTGGATTCTAGCTTTATCTATGTCAGCAATATCGGCGCGAAGCCCGAGCCACTGGCAAAAGATGGCGATGGCTTTATCTCAAAGCTTGACAAAAATGGCAACTTCATCGAGCGCGCGTTTATAGAGAATCTAAACGCGCCAAAAGGCATGGCGAGGCTTGATGATCGCCTATTTGTCGTGGATATCGACACGCTTTACGCTTTTGATGTGAGGAGCAAAAAGCAGGCGTTGAAACTTCCCATAAATGGCGCGGTGTTTTTGAATGACATCGCTGTGCTAGATTCTGACACGCTGCTTATAAGCGACACTGGCACTGGGATAATTCATAAAATCAACCTCGCAAACAACGCGATCGAGGAGTTTTACAAGCTTGATATGAGTGAGTTTGGCGGTGGCAATGGACTAGCGATTGATAAGAAAAATAATGCGCTCATCATCGCTGGCTATCACCCAGATGGCGCAAGTGGTGGCAAAGTCATGCGGCTAAATCTAGCGAGCAAAAAGCTTGAAACTTTGCTTGATACAAAAGGCGCGTATGATGGCGTGGCGGTGCTTGAAAATGGCGATGTTTTGGTGAGCTCGTGGGGCGAGAATCTGCAAGGCGTGATTTATCGCATAAATAATGGCAAAGTGAGCGCGCTAGAGCTTCCGTTTATGCAGGGACCGGCGGATTTTTTCGTGGATAAAAACACGCTCTATATCCCAAAAATGCTAGAAAACAAGGTGCAAAAAGTGGAGCTAAAGTAGCTCACCGCTTAAACGCGCTTCTTCATTATGCGCCTATGCGCCTCTCAATGTATTTCTTCCGCGCGCTTTGCGCGGGCACTTCCTCTCATGCACTTTTTCCACACACTTTTTGCATGCGCTTTTTCCGCACGCTTCATCTGCACGCATCCGCTTTGTGCGATGTCGCGCGGTGCTATTGGCAGCATTGAAGTCCTTAAGGCTACCAATGGCGCTAGCTTCTTTAGTAAAACAATAGATATCTGATGCTGTTATTCTCTGCCTTTTTGTTGGAAAAGCAAAACCCTAGGCAACTTTGGTACCTAGGTTTTACGCTTTTAGATTCTGGCGGTTTGTATTTGGCGCTTTTGCGTCCTTAGCACACGCTGGAGAGTGTTTTGGCTAGGCCGCCGAGCGAGGTTTCGCGATATTTGGCATTCATATCTTTGCCGGTTTGATACATCGTCTTTATGACTTCATCAAGGCTTACTATCGGGATGCTTTTGCGCGTCATCGCCATGCGCGCGGCGGATATGGCTTTTATCGCGCCAAAGGCGTTGCGCTCGATACAAGGGATTTGCACGAGTCCGCCCACTGGGTCGCAAGTAAGCCCCAAGTGATGCTCCATAGCCACTTCCGCAGCATTGCACGCTTTGCGCGCTTCCGCACCTAGCACGGTAGCCATTGCAGCGGCTGCCATAGAGCTAGCAGAACCGATTTCGGCTTGACAGCCCGCCTCTGCGCCGCTGATGCTTGCATTTTTCTTGTAAAATGAGCCAATAAGCATCGCAGTCAGCAAAAAGTCAGTAGCTTCTTTGTCGCCAAAGCCTATGGTGTGGTTTTTGAGATAGAGCATCACGGCTGGGATCACCGCGCACGCGCCATTTGTAGGGGCGGTGACGACTTTTGCGCCGCTTGCATTTTCTTCAGCAATAGCGATGGCATATAGCGAGATAAAATCTATTATCCCCATAGGGTCAGTGGTCGCATGCACGCGCTCAAAAAGCCCCTTTGCCCTGCGCCTTAGATGCAATTTGCCGGGCAAATATTCTTGCGTGGGATGCGTGCCATTGTGATAGACTTCTTGCATCACTTGCCAGATTTCTAGACAATACGCCCTTATATCCTCTTCGCTAGCAAACTGCTTTTCATACTCCATAGAAAGCTGGGCGAGGTTGTAGCCCTTCTCATCGCAGAGATAAAGCGCTTTGGTAGAGTCATTTATCATAAAATGCGTAGAATCTGCATCTTCGCTAGAATCTGCACCATTTTCTAGCTCCTCTTCTGTTTTGACAAAGCCGCCACCCACAGAATAATACACGCTAGATTCTAGCTCTTTGCCGCTGCTATCAAAGACTTTGACACAAAGCCCATTTTCATGCAGTGGCAAAAACTCATCGCTAAATACTAAATCCTTGTCATAGTCAAAATCTATCTCTTTTTTGCCACAGAGATTTAGCTTTTTATCTTGCAGGGCGTGCGTGTTTATCGCCTCTTGCAAGTCTGCTTTGAGCCCGCGCGCCTGCACGCCGCTAAGCCCCCAAAGTATCGCTTTGTCCGTCAAATGCCCCCTGCCTGTGAGCGAAAGCGAGCCATAGAGGGTGATTTCTATATGCGTGATTTTATCAAGCAGTGGCGCTATTTTCTCGCAAAACATATTGCCAGCGACAAGCGGTCCTAGCGTGTGTGAAGAGGAGGGTCCTACGCCGATTTTGAAAATGTTTAGGTTACTCATTTTTCTCTCCTTTTGTCTTTTTGTTTATTTTTGTCCTTGAAAAGTCGTTGTTGAAAAGTTGCTGCTGATTTGCTTGCATTGCGCTTGCCAAAAGGCAGAATCTAGAATCTAGCAAGCGTCCAGAATCTAGAAAAAGCCAGAATCCAAAAAACTAGATTCTGCAAAAACTAGATTCTAGCGATTCAAAACTTTTAGATTCTAGCGCGCCAGAATCCAAAGCAAAATCCAAAGCAGAATCCAAACTAGAATCTAAAAACAGATTCTAGTTTAGCAGCCCATGCACCGCCGCAGATACTGCCAAAAGTCCCATGATGACGATGAAAATATCGCTTTTTGGGTTGCGGTATTTTTTCAGCACATCAAAGCGATATATACAATACACCGGCATCAAAAAGAGCAATATCGCAAGCACCGGTCCGCCGATAGATTCTATGATACCTATGACGCTAGGGTTTTTATACGCGACAATCCAAGCGATAAGGAAAGTGATGATTCCAGTGATGATGTTGGCGATGCGCCCGCTGATTTTGCCATTTGAGGCTTTGTATAAAATGCCATTGAGCCCTTCTTGCGAGCCTAGATAATGCCCCAAAAAGCTTTTGCTCATCGCGACAAATGCGACTATGGGCGAGACATAGGCTAGGAAAATCGCCTCTGGGAATTTATTAGCGATGTAGGTTAGGATATTGACATTTTGCGATTTTGCCAGCGCAAAATCTTCAGGTGTGAGGCATAGCGCGCAGGAAAACACGAAAAACATCACCACAATAGTCATCATAATAACCGCATAGCTTATGATAGAAGAAGCCTTCTTCTCTGCGCAGTCGGGGTATTTTTCTTTGCAGTGGCAGGCGAGTGATGAGATGATTGGCGAATGGTTGAAGCTAAACACAAGGATAGGGAAAATAAGCCAAAGCGTCACCAAAAAGCTTTGTCCATTTACTTCGCCAAGAGAGATATTTTCAAACAGCGCGCCATTCCAATGCGGAATCAAAAACAGCGCGATAATCATAAGCGTGATGATAAAAGGAAACACTAGCGCGCTCATCGCTTTTGTCACGATGCTAGAGTCAGATATGGATACAAGCATCAAAACTCCTACGATTAGAAAAGAGCTTAGCAGTCTGTTTGGCGCCTCCCAGCCCAGCTGATGCACGAAAAACTCACTCAAAGTCGTGGTGAGATTGGCACTATACACGAGTAATATTGGCAAAATCGCGAAAAAATATAAAAGCGTCACCAAAAATCCCCCACCTTTGCCAAAGTAAGTCTCTGCCACAAATGTAATATCATCATGTGGCTTAGAACTCCCTAGCACAAACCTACACAGCCCGCGATGCGCGAGATATGTCATCGGATATGCCAGCACCAAAATAACTAATAGCGGGATAAGTCCCCCCATGCCTGCATTGATAGGTAGCAGCAGCACGCCTGCGCCAATAGCTGTCCCAAAAAGACTTAGCACCCAGATGAGATCATCTTTACTCATTTTGGGAATCTGTTGTTTGGGGACTTGTTGCTCTAAGACTTTTTGCTTTTTTTGTGACATCTTAACTCCTTCTTGTGACATTTTGACTCCTTTTTGTCATTAGATGATTTATTATAACAGCATTTATGATAAAAGCTTGATTGTAAATCTAGAATCTCGCAAAAATGAACCAAAACAACACACAAACACAAAATACACGCAAGTATGTTGCGTTTCATAGTTATACATATATAATTTTTGGCTAATATGTCGCCTATTTTAGTTTAAGGAGCAAAAATGAAGTTTAATGGCAAAAATGTGCTAATCACTGGCGCATCAAGAAGTATCGGAGCAGAAATCGCGCGCGTGCTGGCTGGCTATGGGCTAAAAGTGTGGATAAACTATCGCAGCAAGCCAGAAATCGCAGACGCGCTAAAAAGCGAGATAGAATCCAAAGGCGGCAAGGCAGCGGTGGTGTGCTTTGATGCGACGGATGAGGCGGCGTTTATCGAGGGTATCAATGCTATCGTGCAAAGTGATGGCGAGCTAAGCTATCTTGTAAATAACGCTGGAATCACCAATGACAAACTAGCGCTTAGGATGAAAACGGAAGATTTTATGAGCGTGATTGATGCCAATCTAAAATCCTGCTTCATAGGCTGCCGCGAAAGCCTAAAAATCATGAGCAAACAGCGATTTGGCGCGGTGGTAAATATCGCTTCTATCATCGGTGAGCGCGGGAATGCAGGGCAGACAAACTATGCTGCTAGCAAAGGCGGGATGATCGCCATGACAAAAAGCTTTGCCTATGAAGGCGCGCCTAGAAATGTGCGATTTAACTGCGTGACCCCCGGATTTATAAGCACTGATATGACAGATGCGCTAAATGATGAGGTAAAAGATGGATACAAAAAAACCATACCTCTAGCGCGCTTTGGAGAAGCCAAAGAAGTGGCCGAAGCGGTGGCGTTTTTGCTTAGCGATTCATCAAGCTATGTGACTGGCGAAGTGCTTAAGGTAAATGGCGGACTTTATATGTAATTTTCAACTTTTAGTTGATTTAAGCAAAAATTTTGCTAGAATTGCGGATTATCAAAACCCAAAGGAGATAACATGGCATTGTTTGACGAAATCAAAGCAGAGATTGTAAAGCAGCTAAATGTAGAGGCTGACAAGGTAACACCAGAGGCAGAATTTGTAAAAGATCTAAATGCAGATTCTTTGGATGTTGTAGAGCTTATCATGGCGCTTGAAGAGCAGTTTAATGTAGAAATACCAGATGAAGAGGCTAACAAAATCCAAAAAGTTAGCGATGTAGTGACATTCATCGAAAACCACAAAAAATAACCAAGTCTATCTAGCGCGCGCTTAGTCGCGCCAAAACGCGCTTTGTAGTGTAAGGAGTATCATGCGTCGTGTAGTCGTTACAGGCATTGGTATGATCAATGCAGTTGGGCTTAATAAACAAGATTCTTTCAAGGCTATCGTGGAGGGAAAATGTGGCATCAGAGAGATAACCTCTTTTGATGCTAGTGAGTTTCCTGTGCGTATAGCCGCAGAGATAGAGGGATTTGACCCAGAAGAAGTGCTAAACCCCAAAGATGTAAAAAAAGCAGACCGCTTCATACAGCTAGGGCTAAAAGCTAGCAAAGAGGCTATGAATGATAGCGGGATTTTGGGAAGCGATGGGCGCTGCAGCGAGAATCTAGCTGATCGCTTTGGCGTAAGCTCTGCTGCAGGTATCGGCGGGCTAGGCAATATCGAGAAAAACTCTATCACTTGCTTTGAAAAGGGTCCAAAGCGCATCACGCCGTTTTTTATCCCTTCTGCGCTGGTAAATATGCTAGGCGGATTTACTTCTATAGAGTTTGGCATCAAAGGACCAAACCTAGCTAGCGTAACTGCTTGCGCGGCTGGCACGCATGCGATAAGCGAAGCGGCAAAAACCATCATGGTAGGTGGTGCTGATGCGATGCTAGTGATAGGCGCAGAATCTACTATATGCCCTGTAGGCATAGGCGGATTTGCCGCGATGAAAGCACTAAGCGAGCGCAACGATGAACCGCAAAAAGCCTCTCGACCATTTGACAAAGAGCGCAATGGCTTTGTCATGGGAGAGGGCGCTGGCGCGCTAATCTTGGAAGAATACGAAATGGCAAAGGCGCGCGGTGCTAAGATATATGCAGAAGTGGCGGGCTTTGGTGAAAGTGGCGATGCAAACCACATCACCACGCCAGCGCCAGAAGGCGAGGGTGCTGCTAGAGCGATGAATGCAGCACTTCAAATGGCGCAAAAAAGCGGCGCAAAAGTAGGCTATATCAACGCGCATGGCACGAGCACAGCGTATAATGATTTGTTTGAAACCATGGCGCTTAAAAAGGTGTTTGGCGGGCGTGAGAATGTCCCACCGGTGAGTTCGACAAAAGGGCAAATCGGACATTGTCTAGGTGGTGCTGGCGCTATAGAAGCGGTGATTTCTATCATGGCGATGACTGAAGGCGTGCTGCCACCTACGATAAATCAAGAGACAAAAGATCCAGAATGCGACCTAGACTATATACCAAATGTCGCGCGTGAAGCGAAAGTCGATGCAGTGATGAGTAACTCATTTGGCTTTGGCGGGACTAATGGCGTGGTGATTTTCAAAAAGATATAGTTTAGATTCTGCTTTTGCGATTTGTGGTATCGCATATATTTGCGGGTATTGTTAGCAGGTATTATTAGTGGTATCGCTGGGCGCTTGCTGCCTAGAGTTGGTGATTGCCGGGCGCGCTTGTGTTTGGCGCTTATGCTAGGTGCTTAATGTTTAGCGTTTGTATAAATACTTGCGCGCATTGTGATGATGCGCGCGGATCGGGGCTTGTGAATGGCAACTTGTTTGGATTTTGAGCGAGAGCTAAAAAGTATTCAAGATGATATAGAAATGGCGACTATCCGAGGCGATGACGCTGCCAAAAAAATACTCGAAAAAGAATACGCAAAAGAGCTCAAAAAAGTTTATAGCAATATGAGCGACTACCAAAAGCTCCAGCTTGCAAGGCATCCGGACCGCCCTTATGCGCTTGATTATATAGAGCTGATTTTGAAGGATTATTACGAGATTTGTGGTGATAGACATTTCCGCGATGACAAGGCTATCGTGTGTATGATAGGCAAAATCGATGAGCAACCTGTGCTTGTCATCGGTGAAGAAAAGGGGCGCGGGACCAAAAACAAAATCACTAGAAATTTCGGAATGCCAAACCCAGAAGGCTATCGCAAAGCATTGAAAGCTGCCAAGCTAGCCGAGCGCTTCAAAATCCCTATCCTTATGCTAATCGACACAGCGGGCGCGTATCCGGGCATCGGCGCAGAGGAGCGCGGACAAAGCGAGGCGATAGCTAAAAACCTGCAAGATTTCGCCGTGCTAAAAACGCCCACAATAGCCGTCGTCATCGGCGAGGGCGGAAGCGGCGGCGCGCTTGCTATCGCAGTGGCTGATAGGCTAGCGATGATGCAATACTCTATCTTTAGCGTCATCTCGCCGGAGGGCTGTGCGGCGATATTGTGGAATGACCCTTCAAAGATAGAATCCGCCACCAAGGCCATGAAAATCACGCCCGATGAGCTCAAAAAAGCAAATCTCATCGATGATATCATCCCAGAACCCCTAAGCGGCGCGCACAGAGACAAAGAAAGCGCCGCCAAAGCCATCAAACAATACTTCTTACAAAGCCTAAGCGAAATCACCAAAGATAAAAACTACCTCCAAAAACGCTATGATAAAATCATGAAATATGGCGCATTTGAAGAGCGCAAGTAGCGCATAGAATCATAAATCTGCTAGATTCTGCTAGAGAATCTAAAATATTGAGTAAATCCGCGTGGCATACCGCTAAAAATACTGCCTATAGAGCAAATACAAACAAGCGGCGATAGAAGTAAGCGCGACTAGAGGCTTTATGATAGTGATGCCATATTTTATGGCAAGCCTTGAGCCTAGATTTGCGCCGATAAACTGCCCCAGCGCCATGACAAGCCCCAGCGCCCACAAAATCTGCCCGCTAAGCGCAAAAACGAGCAAAGAAGCGATATTTGAAGTGAAATTAAAAAGTTTGGCATGGGCGAGCGCTTTGGTGATGCCAAAGCCACCTAGCGAAATCATCGCTAGCATAAAAAACGAGCCAGTGCCCGGACCAAAAAATCCATCATACGCGCCAATCGCGCCTAACAAAAGAGCAAGGGTTATGCGAGAGACTTTTTGCGCGCTAGATTCTTGCGTGATTTTGGGTGAAAATGCGAAATAAAAGGCAAAAATGATAAGCAAAAATGGGATGCATTTGGCTAGAAAATCCGCGCTAAAAAATTGTATAGCAATCGTGCCAAGTAGCGCAAAAATAAATACACAAAAAATAAAAAATAGATTCTCTCTAATTTTTAGCAAGTCTTTTTGATAAAAATGCAACGCGGCAGAAAAGCTGCCAAAGCAGGCTTGGAGCTTGTTTGTCCCAAGTGCGATGTGCGGAGGGATACCGGTGGCATAAAGTGCGGGGATAGTTATCATCCCGCCACCCCCAGCGATAGAATCTATAAACCCCGCCACAAGTGCTGCCACAAACAAAAACACCACAACACCAGCCGACAAATCAATACCAAAAAAATCAAAAATATTTAAATATTCCAAAAACGCCAAAAACTGGGTAGATTCTGCCGATTGCATATTTTGCTGTTCCTTGTGTGCTTTGTGGGTGGTTTTAGTGGTGCTCGATGCTTTGTGTTTTGGGGTATTTATAATTTTAACTCAATATTTTATAAATATCACAAATAGCCTCGCAAATAACATCAAAATAATAACAAAGCTAAACGCAAAATATATTTTATCTTATTTTGGCTTGGTTTTAAAATAGCACTTGATTATTTTTGTATTTTGCGATGTTTTGGATTCTACGCTAAACTCCTGCGTTGATCCATATATTTTGTTTTAAAAGTCTTGAATTTTGTATTTTTTAATGCTAGAATAACGCGTTTATCTAGAGTAAAAATATCAAAATAAACACAAAAAATTAATACAAGGCGATGTGGAATCATGGATGATGTTCTTGCTACAGGCTTAGGATTATCATTATTGCAAGAAAGGGGGTCTAGATTCTTTTCTTATTTTTGATATCCGTGGCAGGCAAACTTTTGCAGGGGCGCATTTTCCGGGTTCTATAAATGCAAAAGATGAAAAAAGCATCATAGATTTTTATAAAAAATCAAAAGCACAAGGTGATAAACTGCAAAAGCCTTTGCTTATAGTATGTTTTAGCTCTGTAAAATCTAAGAAATCCGCCAATATTTTAAGCAAAGACACAACTTTTGCCAAATTTTATCCACATAAAAATATTTATTATTTAAATTGTGGGATAATGGAGGCATTTGATAGTGGATTTACTCCTGTTAGCTTGCAGGATGAGGGGCCAAAAAATGCCACGCAGATATCCACACAAACATCACAAACTAAGCAAAAGCATCATTCGCACATCGCACAAACACTAGAAATATTGCGCGAAAAATATCTCTCATCAAACAGAATCTGGATAATAGCATTTAGCGGCGGCAAAGATTCTACCTGTATTTTGCAGCTTGTTTATGAGATGATATATTATTTGCCTCCAAACAAACGGCGACAAACTTATGCAATAGCCTCAAATACGCTTGTCGAAGCCCCACATATCGAAAAATTTTTGGTAAGCGTAGTGGATTCTATAAATATGCACGCAAAGCAAAACAATATTCCATTTGAAGTTTTGCAAGTAAGCCCTAGCCTAAAAGATGACTTTTGGGTAAATTTGATTGGCAAGGGCTACCCAAGCCCCACGCGCACTTTTAGGTGGTGCACTGATAGGCTAAAAATTATTCCAGCAAAAGATGAAGTGGCAAAAATTACCAATAAATTTGGCTCGGCACTTTTGATTCTAGGCACTCGCAAAGCAGAATCTAGCAACAGAAAAATCTCCATAGAAAAACGCATTTTAAGCGAAGATGGATATTCTCAACATCAAGATTTTCCAAATACGCTCACCTTTTCTCCTATCGCCGAATGGAGCACTGATGAAGTTTGGGCGTATTTGAGCACGCATAAGCCGCTGTGGGAGAAGGACCATAGCGAGCTATTTTCGCTTTATACAAAAGCTAGTGGCGATGAGTGCCAGTTTATCACAGACATAAATCAAAAAAGCTGCGGTGGCTCGAGGTTTGGCTGCTGGGTTTGCACTGTGGTAAATGAAGATAAATCACTGCAAGGCTTTATAGAATCTGGAGATGAAAATCTAAGATGCCTAAATGATTTTCGCAATTATATCAAGGATTTGTGCGAGGATTATAGTGCTAGGGCGGATTATAAGCGAGATGGCAGGGCGATTTATAAAGTTGGCGGGCGCGGACCATTTTTGAGCCATATCCGCAAAAATATCCTAAAAAAGCTTTTGGATACAGAAAAAAATTTTAAGCAAAATGGTGGCACAGAGCTGATTAGCGATGCGCAGATTCTGGCTATTCAAAAGCAGTGGGATATGGACTTTGACTTTAACAAAAGCGCAATTTTATTAGCAAAGGAGGCTGGCAGAATGGAAGAGTTTAAAATAGAGCAAAGCAAAATTTTGCATAAAGAGATTTTGGATGAGGTGTCTAGCAAGGAGCTAAAGCCAAAAGAGATAGAAGATCTTATTGGCGCTTGTATTGACATTTATAATACGACAGGCTCAAGAGGCAGAGATAATGCATCTATCAAGATCAAAAAAGAGATAGAAAAGCTTTTGGAAGATAAAACTAGCAAGCAAGTGGAGGACGCGTAGTGTTTATTAGCAAGATAACTATTTGCAATCTTTTTGCATATTATGGAGAAATTACCATAGGGTTTAAAGAGCAAAAGGACAAGAATCTCTATTGTATTTATGGTGATAATGGCTTTGGGAAAACCAGCTTTATCCGATGTGCTAAGCTGCTATTTTTGGGTGCTGGCACTAGAGAATCCAATATCCCGCCTGTTATAAAAAGATTCTTCCCAAAAGCTGCAACACCGGCGCAATTCATAAAAGGCACTTCAAATTGGCTTGGGATACTAAACAAAGATGCTATCAATGAGATGAAGCAAGATTTTTTCGTATCATTTGAAGGTAGTCTAGATGGCAAAAGCTTTTATCTAAAGCGCTCTTTTGATAGCTCTGGTGACATTGAACATTTGCTATTTAAGCTTGATGGAGAAACTTTGCACGATGATGAAGCACAAGATAGAATCAATGCAATTTTGCCGCCAAATTTGGTAGAGTTTTTCTTTTTTGATGGTGAAGAGCTTGAGGCATTGAGCGATAATCTACGCACAAAATTGCGCGAAAAGATAGATGAGATTTTGCAAATTAAGCCTCTAGATATTTTAGTCAAGCAAATTGGCAAATATAAAGACGAATTAAAAGCAAATGAAATTGCCAATGAGGAACTGCAATTAAAACTAAAAAACGCAAAGCGCTCAAAAGAAAGCAAAGAAGATGAAATAAAACATCTAGTAGAAATGCTTGGGAATGCTGAAAAATTTATAGAGGAAAAGGCTGTTGAGATAGAAACTACGCGAAAGAGTATTGATAAACTAGAAGCAGATTTTAGCAAAGAAAGAGCAGGGCTTATTGATGAAAAAATAAGTTTGAAAAGGAGTTGCAAGGCTTCAAAGAAAGGCTAAAAGAAAGCATAAAAGGTGTGATTTTTGCGAGCAATGAGGCATTGCTGCAAGGAGTTAGAAACGAGATAGAAACCATAGAAAATAATCAATCAAAAAATGATATAGAAGTGCTAAGAAAGCTGCTTCCAGATATCAAAAAGAGCATTAGTGAAAGTATTGCAGAAAGCGAGAATCTAAAAGAGCTGGAGTTTGAAAGCCTCGAAGGCATCCTAGACAATCTGCCAAACAAATTAGAATCTAAAAGCTTTGCAGGGTCTTTCATACCGCAAAATCTGCTAATGCCACTTAGAGAAAGTTTGGTTCGAGTCGAAAAGTCGCAACTAGAAGGCGACATAAGAAATATCAAAGATCTAAGATCTAAGCTAAAGCGCCTCGCTAGTCTCTTGAATGCACTAAATACCGATGACTCCACCAAAGAAAGAAGAGAGATGCTAGAAGAGGAGCTAAAAAATCTCATAGATGCCAAAACAAAAAAAGATCAAGATAAAGATAGCCTAAAAGATAAGCTTAAGACTGCAGAACAAGAAAGGGTAGATATAGAAAAAGAAATTTATAATTTGGAACAAGGCATAAACACAGAAAGGATAGACAATAAGCTAAAGATTCTAGATGCTTTGCAAAAAAGCGTGCAGCAGTATAAAGATAAGCTTATTGAAAAGCTAAAAGATGAACTTCGCAAGCAAATTTTGGATAACTATCGGAAACTTTTGCTAAGTGACAATGTTAGCGATTTGGAAATCGATGAAAGTTTTGCGATAGGACTGAGAGATGAATATAGCCATCCTGTCATTGTAGAAAATCAAAGCAGCGGGCAAAAGCAGATTCTAGCTATCTCGATTTTTTGGGCTTTGAGTAAGCTTTCGCATTCTCGCTTGCCACTCATCATCGACACACCGCTAAGCAGGATAGATGCCACAAATAGGGCAAATATCATACAAAACTATTATGCCGGCGATTCTCAAGTGATTATTTTGCCACATAGTGGAGAGATGACACAAAGAGAATATGAGTATGCTAAGCCGCATTTAGCTGGACTATACAAGATAGAAAACCAAAGCAATAGACGACATGCCACTATAAAAGAGGCTAGAATCGAAGAAATTCTTTAAGGAAGCGACATGGCAGATTTTAATACAAATAATCACGAAGAAATGCTGATAGATAGAGTCAGGAAAAATGGCTTTGGAGTTGGCGATGATGGCGAGTTTCACAAATATTTTGTGCTAAGAGTAGCGATAGCTAGAGCGCTGAATGCCCCATTGTTTGCATTATCATCTCCAGACTGGGAAGGCAAAAGGCTGCAAGGCGATAAGGGCAAAGAATATAATTTGGAGCAAATCACAGGCAAGGGCAAGGATAAAAAAGATGATTTTGATCTTTTGATACGCTCTTTGCTCTATGTCAAACATAAAAAAGAACTAGATGGTGCCCAGATAGATATTTTTAATGATGATAAAGAATATCTAGGCATTTTGACGCGCTATATCCAAAGAGGGCTTTATGAGATAGAAACTACATGGAAAAGTAGCGATGATTTTTATCAGTGGTGTTTAGATCACTTGCAGCTTTCTCCCACACCAAGCGTGCAAGCAAGTCAAACCGCCAAAAATGATGGCGAGCTTGGCTATTTTGATAGATTGTATAGTTTCTTTAAAGAACGAGCGATAGATATTAGTCGTGTTAGTGAAATGGATTCTTATCGTCACCACATTTGCAAAATCGAGCTAAAAGATTCTGAGAAAATTTCAGCTTTCAACCAAGAAAAAAAGTGGCTTGATGAGTTTATGGGGGAGAATGTTTATGTAGAATCTTGCAAGGGTTTAAGCAAGATTTATGATATCCAAATAGCAAAACCGCAAGAAGAGTGGCAATATCTTGGCAAGAGCGAATTTGATGAGGGATTGTTGTATTTGAGTAAGCAAAATTACGCGCTTGGTATTTTTGCAGGAAAAAGCGTCAATAAAGAGCCATTTTGCTTTGATTTAAAAGACACGCCACATTTATTTGTAGCTGGGACGACAGGAAGTGGCAAAAGCGTTTTTCTAAAAGCACTTATACTTTGCTTGCTGCAAAATGATAATGTCGCAATCGACATCATAGACCCAAAGCATGGTGTGAGCTTCAAGGAGTTTGAGAATGTCGAGCGAATCAATATTATCAAGGATTCTCAAAGTGCTGTGCAGTGCGTGGAGAATCTAGTCGATCAAATGGAGGAGCGATTTAGTCGAGTGGATAGTGGCGATAGCTTTGACAATATGCCCTACAAAGTTTTGATCGTCGATGAGCTAAATGACTTGATAGATGAAAAACAAGACATAAAAAAATCCCTAAAAAGGCTAGCCCAAAAGGCAAGAGAAGCCAAAATACATCTAGTGCTCGGCACCCAAAGACCAGATGGCACGATTTTGAAAGGGCTAAAAGGAAATATACCAAGTAGCGTTGCTTTGCAAACCAAAAACAGCAATGAATCCAAGGTTATTTTGGATGAAGAGGGTGCGGAAAAGCTTCTTGGCAAGGGCGATATGCTGGTGCATTTATCAAGCGGCATTAAGCAAAGGGTGCTTGGCGTGTTTTTATCACCTCAAGAGATAGGCGCATACCTTCAAAATTTGCGCAATTAATGCTTTGTTTTTGGTAGAATCACGCAGCGTGCAACTTGCAAATATCGCAAAAATCATACTACTTCACAAAACAAGGCGGTTTCTTCAGAAATGCTTCCCTCACAAGGATGGTAAATATAAAATTTATATCCCAGATTCCAAGATTCTAGCAATGGCTTAATATCAAAAAAGTCACTCGCTTGATGATAGATGCTTATAAGCATAGCAGGCTTTTGGGTGCAAATCGTCTCTTTTGCACCTTTGATAAACTCCATCTCAAAGCCCTCTATATCGACCTTGATAAACCCAACTTCGACATTATTTTCTTTGACATAGCTATCAAGGGTTATGATTTCGACAGCTTCTTTTGTTTGTCCATAATTTATGACCATGCTGGACCCTATCCCTTGTATATTTATTTCTGCCATAGAGGGCACACTGCCAAGCGCCTTTTTGACAGGTTTTATACGCGTTGCATTATTTAGCTCAAGCGTTTTTAGCAATAGTTCATAATGACTGCTTACTGCCTCAAATGTATGGATAGTCTTATTAGTAAATTCTTGAAACACGATAGCGCTATCACCTATGAAACCGCCCACATCGATAATATCTTTTTGCTTGATTTTATCTAGCGTGCGAAGTGTATGCATTCCATGTTTGTAGAGAAATACAGATGTTTCAAATTGATTAGCTGGCAAAAAATAACCATTGTAATAATAAACATTTGGCGATAGTTCATATATTTTTGTCCGAAAGTCTTTTATTGTTTCTAGCATTTGGATTTCCTTTTCTGTCACATTAAAGTATTTAGCGCAGAATGGATTGGAAAAATATTCTTTGGTGCGATGTATTATTTTATATACTGTTTCTATGCTATCTTTATCTAAGCCTTCGCATAAAATTTTGGTTTTTTCTAGGATAACATTAGGATCTTTGGGAAATGTGCTTGCTAGAAGCCAATTGCGCCTAAGACTTGGCAACTGCTCTATTTTCTTATATCGATAAGTCTTAAAAAACGGAATCCCGCAAAATCGAAAGACAAAATCATTTTGCCCCCCCCCCCCTCAGAAGAATAGTATATTTTTTTCTTTGAAGCACGGGAATGCCAGCGATTAGCAATGTCAAAACATTATCCTTTTTTACGAGCGGTATACCAAAAATACCTCGTGTGCGCACACCACCTTTATAATCATCAAAGCGAATCGCCTTAAAAACCTTTTTCAAAATTCCCATTTTTTACTCCTTTTGAAATTTAAATTCTAAAGTTTTGCATCGTTTAGGTAGAATCTAAAAGCCACTTAGACCAATACCAAAATCCTACCCTTATGATGATGCAAATAACAAGCGCGTATTATAGCATTATTTTGCATTTTTTTTGAAATTTGTGCCCAGTCGCGCAAAATTAAAACGCAAAAAACAAAGCCACCAAATCAAAATACCATCAAAATACCATCAAAGCGCCATTAAAGCGCTATCAAACATCATCAAAACACCATGCAAAAGCAGTGCTGGCCTTGCTGGTAGTCATGCGTCAGCTTGTAGTTGTGTAGCAAAAGTATGTCATTTACGATAGAGAGCCCAAGTCCATGTCCTTGTATGCGCTCATGCTGCTCGTCGCGGAAAAATGGCTCGGTATAAAAATGCATCGGATGGCTTAGTGGCGCGCCTTTGCTCCACACGCATATCGTGTTTTTGGGCGTTTGTGGTGTTTTGCTAGTTTTGTCGCTTTGCGGTGTGATTTGCTGCGCACTGATGCGCACGCGCCCGCTTTCATCATATTTTAGCGCGTTTTCTATGAGGTTGCGAAGCGCTAAGCTTAGGAGCGCAAGATCGCCTTGTATGGGGAAGTTTTCGCCTATTTCTAGCGCGATATTGCCACTATCTTCAAACGACCTAAGCGTCTCAAATATCAGCGTCTCTACCAAAAATCGCTGCTCGATGGGCTTGATTTTCCCGCTGCTTAGCCGCTCAAAATTTAGCACATTTTCGATAAGCTTTTGCAAATCAGAAAGATAGAGCAAAATCTTATCGAGTGGCTTATTTATAGCCGGATTTTGCGCCTTCTCCACCTCGATAAAAAGGCGGATTTTGGTAAGCGGGGTTTTGAGCTCATGGCCTATGCTTTTTAGGATGAGTTCCCTTGCTTTTAGCATCTTGCTTATCTGCTCGCTCATCGTGTTAAAAGCGCCGATAAGCTCGCCTATCTCATCTTTTCTTTTGGTGCTTATTTGCAGGATTTTATCGCTATTTTGCGCTTGCGAGGAGAAATGCACCAGCGAGTCGCGCAGGGATTTTAGCGGATAGACGAGGCGCAGCGTGATAGCGCCCAGCAGCACGATTATCCCCATGAAAAACGCCAAAAACACCCAAAACTGCCTATTGGCAAAGCCATATTGTATCGGGCGCTTGGCGATTAGCTGGTAGTCTTCATAGATTATTTGGAATCCTATCTCATCTTTGGTGGTGAAAATGAGCGCGCGGATAGGGCTAGAATCCACAGAGCGCGCGTTATTGGCGCCCGCGCTGCTAGAATCTGCACCAGAATCTACATTTGCGCTAGATTCTGCGCCGCCAGAATCCAAAACACCAGAATCCGCGCCCTTAGATTCTGTATCACTAGAATCCACGCCCGCGCCAGAATCCAAAGCGCTCACACCAGATTCCACACCGCCAGAATCCACATTTGGCGTGCGATACAGCACTTCATAATCCTTTGGCAAAGAAGGGATTATTGAGAATCCAAACTGATCGCTAGCTAGGTTTGCAGAGACGAGGTTTCCCATCACTAGGTTTGGCGTGATGGTGGAGATGAGATAGATTATCTCGCTTTTGCGTATCGTGCTTGAAAGCTGATAAGAAAACACCACCGCTATCAAAATAGCACAGACAAAAATAATAACAAGCCTAAAATACAGGCTTTTTAGCAGGTTTAGAGACAAAATTTATACCCTATCCCCCAGACAGATTGCAAAAACTTCGGCTCTTTGGCGTTGTCGTTGAGCTTTATGCGAAGGTTGCGGATATGTGTATCGACGCTGCGAAGCGAGCTGTCATCGTGTATGGCGGATATGGTGTTGGCGATAGATTCTCGCGATATGGGATGCAGGCGGTTTTCTATGAGAAGCGCTAGGATGTCAAACTCTGTGTTGGTAAGCTCTAGCGGGCTATCATCCAAATATACCTGCCTTTTATCTATATCTATGCGGAGATTTTCAAACACGCTTTCTTTTGGCTTGATGCGCCTTAGCATCGCATTTATCCGCGCGATGAGTTCAGCCGGCTCATAAGGCTTAGAGAGATAGTCATCCGCGCCCTTGTCAAAGCCCTGCACTTTGTTGTAAATATCTGCGCGCGCGGAGGAGATGATGATAGGGATTTTGCTAGCTTGGCGGATTTTTTTACACAGCTCAAGCCCATCCATCTGCGGCAGCCCCAAATCTAGGATGATGAGATCTATATCATTGCGATTTTTGATGAGTTCTAGGCTTTCACTCGGCAGGCTAGAAGTGATGACTTCAAAGCCCGCTTGCGCGAGGTAGATTTTGATAAGTCCTTGAATCTCTGCATCATCTTCTATAAGCAAAATCCGCGTCATTGATGCGCTCCTTTTGGCTTTTGCGCTTTGTTTTGGGTTTGTGGCGCGCGTTGGCGTTTATTTGGTGTTTCTATGCAAACTCTATTAAGCTCTATCGTGCGCGCAATTTTAGCAATATTTTTATGAAAAAATATTTAGCCAGCAAATGCAAAACTAGATTCTGGCTAATTAAATTAATCTACCTTTGAAATTAATATACTTTGGCTACAATCTTGAGCTTGAAACTAGAGCGCGCAAGGCACAAAGCCAGCACAAAGCACAACACCAAGCGCAACATCAAGCGAGTTTGGGGGCTTTGGCTTTGTCGCGACTTTACCAAAGATATGCCAAAGGATTTGTGATGATTTTTGTCGATGCAGCATTGAGAAAGCCCACGCCCTACACGCCTACATGGCTTATGCGCCAAGCCGGACGCTATCTTAGCGAATACAAAGCCACGCGCGCCAAAGCCGGCAGTTTCCTAGACCTCTGCCAAAATGTCGCCCTGGCCACTGAAGTCACGCTCCAGCCTATCGAGATTCTCGATGTGGATGCGGCGATTTTGTTTAGTGATATTTTGGTGGTGCCGCTTGCTATGGGGCTAGAGCTTGAGTTTGTCGCGGGCGAGGGGCCTAGATTTTTATCCACCGCGCGCGACACGCTTAGCATAAACGCGCTAAAAGTAGGCGCATACCAGAATCTAAACTATGTCTATGACACCATCTCTAGCGTGCGCGCGAAGCTTGCCAAAGACAAAGCGCTCATCGGATTCTGCGGGGCGCCTTGGACGCTGGCTACTTATATGATAGAGGGCGAGGGCAGCAAATCTTACGCGCATAGCAAAAAGATGCTTTATTCTGATCCAAACCTCCTGCATAGCCTGCTTGGCAAAATCACGCAAGAGCTCATCGGCTACCTTGATATGCAGATAAAAGCGGGCGCGAATGCGGTGCAGATATTTGACTCATGGGCGGGCGCGCTCTCGCCTCGCGCGTATGTGGAGTTTGGCTGGCGCTATATGCTAGAGATAGCCAAAGCGTTGCGCCAAAAGCATCGCAACATCCCTATCATGCTTTTTCCCAAAGGTGTGGGCGCGTTTTTAGAAGAGCTAAGGCATGAGGCGGATATTTATGGTAGCGGATTTGATGTGTTTGGCGTGGATTGGGGCGTGAGTATGTCGCGTGCCAAACAGATTCTAGGTGATAAATATGTGCTGCAGGGGAACCTCGAGCCAGCCGCGCTGTATTCTTATGCGGCGATGGAGGAGGGAGTGGATGAGATACTGCGCGTGATGGGTAATCGCGAGGGGCATATATTTAACCTAGGGCATGGGATGATGCCCGATCTACCTCGCGAAAATGCGATAAAACTCGTGCAAATGATAAAAGACAAGACAAAAAGATAGCGTGTGGAATCTGCGCAGAATCTGCTTGAAATCTGCGCCAAAAGTGGATTCTGCGTAATGGATTTTTGCGCGCGCAAAGCAGAATCTAGTTTGGATTCTCGCACAAATGGATTCTTGGATTCTGACAAAGTAGATTCTAGGCGCGCTAAATCCGCGCACAAAAAAGATTTGGCACCAGAATCTAGCCCGCGCCAAAAGTTGCAAAGCCCGCACAAACCCACGCCAAACGCGCACCAAAAGTAGATTCTGCGCCAGAATCTAGCCACCACAAGCCACCCGCACCAAACACCGCGCAAGCCCCAGCGCCAAAACACTCACCAAACCGCGCAAACTCCACACAACAACCCATGCCAAACCCGCGCCAAAAGCAGATTCTACACCAGAATCTAATCCACCCCCAAACCAAAATCCCAAAACAAACGCTTGATTTTTCATTATTTTTTGCTACAATCGCATTTCTACTTTTACTTTACTTCATCTTGCTTGCGTCATCATGAGAGTATCAGCCTTAATAGATTCTCCTTTTTTGGCAGATTTCGCTAGTGCGCTTACAAGTATTACTTTAAGGAATCAAAATGGCTTCAGAACAGCAAAACAACCACAGCTCGGGCAAACGCATGCAGCACATCCCTGTAGAAGGGCATACCATCGAGGAGCTAAACCTAAAACCCATAAGCGAGCTTATCAAAATCGCTTTGAGCCTAAATATCGAGAATCCGCAAGAATTCAAGCGCCAAGATTTGGCATTTGAGATACTAAAAGCGCAAGTCTCACAAGGCGGATACATCCTATTTACCGGGATTTTAGAGATAGCACCAGATGGCTATGGCTTTTTGCGTGGCATCGATGAGACATTTACCGATGGCAAAAACAACACCTATGTAAGCCAAAGCCAAATCTATCGCTTCGCGCTAAGAAATGGCGACATAGTCACTGGGCAAGTGCGCCTGCCGCGCGAGCAAGAGCGCTACTATGCGTTGCTAAAAATCGAGGCGGTGAATTATAAATCACTAGAAGAGATGAAAAATCGCCCACTTTTTGACAATCTCACGCCACTTTTCCCCACAGAGCAGCTAAAGCTAGAATACAATCCCACAAAAGTAACCGGCAGGATGCTAGATCTTTTCAGCCCCATAGGCAAGGGACAGCGCGCGCTCATCGTAGCCCCACCGCGCACAGGTAAAACAGAGCTTATGAAAGAGCTAGCGCATGGTATCAGCCACAATCACCCAGAAGTAGAGCTTATGGTGCTGCTTGTAGATGAGCGCCCAGAGGAAGTGACTGATATGCAGCGAAGCGTGAAGGGCAGAGTGTTTAGCTCGACATTTGATTTGCCCTCAATCAATCACATCCGCGTAGCCGAGCTTGTGCTAGAGCGCGCCAAACGCGAAGTAGAAAGCGGCAAAGATGTCGTGATTTTGCTAGATTCTATCACGCGTCTAGCGCGCGCGTATAATGCAGTAACCCCGCCAAGTGGCAAGGTGCTAAGTGGTGGTGTCGATGCAAATGCGCTGCATAAGCCAAAGCGATTTTTTGGTGCGGCGCGAAATATCGAGCAAGGCGGCAGTCTGACTATCATCGCCACTGCGCTTATAGAGACTGGCTCGCGCATGGATGAGGTGATATTTGAAGAGTTTAAAGGCACGGGAAATGCTGAAATCGTGCTAGCGCGCAACATCGCTGATCGCAGAATCTACCCTGCCTTTGACATCCTCAAATCCGGCACGCGCAAAGATGAGCTGCTGCTTGGCAAAGACAAGCTTACCAAAGTGTGGATGCTTCGTAGCGTGATGCAGCAAATGGATGACATCGAGGCGCTCACCTTCATCTACTCCAAAATGCAAAAAACAAAAGACAATGAAGAATTCCTAAACAAAATGAATGAGAAAGAATAAGCAAACGCCATGAAACGCGCTCATGCAAAAAAGAATTTTGACGCTTTAGATTCTGTGCGAGAATCTAAGGACGCGCAAAAAGCCAAAAAAGGCGCGCGCCAAATCCCAGAATCTAAAAATGCATTAGAATCCAAATCCGCGCCAAAGTCTCTAAAACTCGGCATTTTTGATAGCGGCGTGGGCGGGCTAAGCGTGGCAAAAAGCGTGCTAGAATCTAGGATTTTTTCCGAAGTCGTGTATTATGGCGACACCGCGCGCGTGCCTTATGGTGTCAAAGACGCACAGACTATCATCAGATTTTCCCTCGAAGCGCTGGACTTTTTCAAAGAACAGCGCGTAGATATGCTAATCGTTGCTTGCAACACCGCAAGCGCCTACGCGCTAGATGCGCTTAAAAATAGCGCGCCTTTTCCAGTCATCGGCGTGGTGGAGCCGGGCGTGCTAGCGCGGATAAATGCCTGCAAAAACAAAGAATCCACCACGCTCATCCTTGGCACCAAAGCCACCATAACTTCTGGTGTGTATCAGCATCTGCTAAAAGAGGCGGGATTTAGCCGACTATGCGCCGTGCCTACAGGGCTGCTTGTGCCAATAGTCGAGGAGGGCTTGTATAAAAGCCACTCGGGCGCTAAGATTTTGCGCGCGAGTTTGGAGCACTATCTTGCACCCTTTTTGCGCTGCATAGAGCTGGATAATCGCGCACCTGACACGATAATCCTAGGCTGCACGCATTTTCCATTTATCGCTAAAGAGATAGGCGAATTTTTTGGCGAGAAATCTATCCTTATCCATTCTGGCGATGCGATAGTGGAGTATCTAGAATCCACGCACGCGCTGCAAACCTCGCGCTTTGGGCAGACAAGTATAGAGTTTTTTGCCTCTAGTGATGTGGAGGGACTCAAAGCTAGGGCGGCGCTGTGGCTTGAGATGTAATTGGATTCTAGATTTTGCGCTTCGAGATTTTGTGTTTTTGGCGGGCGCGCTAGATTTTTGATTTTTGCGCGTTTTAGATTCTCAATCGCGCCAAAATCCAAAATTTAGCAGAATCCAAAATCCAAAAACCAAAGCTTTCTTAAGGAGTTTTGATGAAAAAAGATGAAAATAAAGTGGTGCGATTTTCCATATCACTAGAGCCAAACCTGCTTGCCCTCCTAGACACGCGCTTTTTACACAAAGGCTACTCATCGCGCTCCGAGCTTGTGCGCGACCTCATCCGCCAGCGGCTTGTCGAGGAGCAGTGGAAGGACAAAAACGAGATACAAAACGCCGTGCTAGTCATCGTCTATGACCACCACCAGCGCGAGCTAAACCAGCGCATCATCGACATCCAGCACAAAGCCGGGCATGAGGGGCTAGAAATCCTCTGCTCTACGCATGTGCATATCGATCTTTGCAACTGCCTAGAGACTATCATTTTGCGCGGGATGGCGCAGCAAATCGAGCAGTTTGCGCTGGATTTGGCGGGGCTTAGGGGCGTGAAGTTTAGCAAGCTTACGCGCGCTAGCAAGTTTAGCGATACGATTTAGGGCTGGTGCGTGGCTTTGGCTAGATGGGCGGGTGGCGTGGAATCTGAAGCGGAATCTAGTTTTTTAGATTCTAGCAGATTGGCTGGCGATTTGGATTCTAGCTTAGATTTTGATTTGGATTCTAGCGCGGTGGATTCTGGCGCGGATGCGAGATTAGATTCTGGCGTGCGATCGCGCATTTTGCCTATCGTGCTTTTTGGCGGGAGCTTTGATCCGCCGCATTTAGGGCATGTGAAAATCATAAAGGCACTTTGTGAGAATCCTAGCATAGTGCGCGTTATCATTATCCCAGCATTTTGCAATCCTTTTAAATCCGCGCCGATTGCGCCCATCGCTAAGCGTATAGAATGGCTTAAGCGCGCGTGTGAGGGGCTAGCAAAAGCGCAAGTGAGTGACATCGAGCAAAGGCGCGCCAAAATGATGTATGCGATAGAGTGGATAGAGCATTTTCGCGCGGAGTTTGGCGCGAAGGCGGATGAGAAAATCATTTTGGCGCTTGGCGCGGATGCGCTCGCAAGTTTGCATAAATGGAAAGATGCGGATAAAATCGCCAAGCTTGCCTGCGTGCTGCCTATCACTAGAGAATCTGCGTTTCTAGATTCTAGGATTTTAGATTCTGGCGACATCATCGCAAGCGCGCAAAAAAAAGGCTTCATCTGTCTAAAGCCTTTAGATATAGATGCGCCTATCTCATCTAGCGAATTGCGCGCGGCTATCAAATCATATAAGACAAGCGAAGCGCAAAAAGCAAACAAAGCGCGCCCAGAATCTAAAAATATAGAATCTAAAAATATAGAATCCAAAAGCGCGGAATCTAAAAACGCAGATTCTGCCAAATTAGAATCCAGCGCAGATTCTATCACCAAATGGCTCATCCCCAATATCGCAGCAGAAATACTAAAAATATACTAAAATACCACATCACAAACAAAGGAAAAAAATGGATACATCGCTAAAAAAGCGCACGCAAGACATAATCGATGCGCTAGATGAGAAAAAGGCGCAGGATATCGCGGTGTTTGATTTGCAAGCGCGCGATTATATCACCGATAGCGTCATCATCGCTACTGCTATGGCTGGCAAGCATTCTTTCGCGCTGCTAGATCATCTAAAAACGACTTTTAAGCCAAAGGGCGAGGTGTTTTATAGCACGGATGAGGAGAGCGAGGATTGGCTGATTGCGGATTTGGGCGAGATTATGGTGCATATTTTTACAGAAAATACGCGCAAAAGGTTTAATCTCGAGGAGTTTTTGGAGCAGTATTTTTTGAATGATAAAAATAAGGGGCAAAACGCGGATTAGATTCTGGATTGGATTCTAGGCATGCCAAAATTTGGGCGCGATTATGCGCGGGCAAAATCCTGCAAAAACTAGAATCTAAAAACGCAAAATCTAAAACCGCGCCAAACACAAAACCGCGCCACCACCGCCAAATCAAAGGAAAAATATGCGTATCGATTTGCATAACCACACGCCAAGATGCAACCACGCCAGCGGCACGCCCGCCCTCTATCTAGCGCGCGCTAGGGAGCTAGGCATAGATGTGTATGGCTTTGCTTGCCATGCGCCTATGGCGTTTGATGAAAAATATCGCATGAAGCTAGATGAGCTAGAATCCTATATCGCAGAAATCCGCGCACTGCAAAAGCAATATGAGGCAAGCGACAGCGCGCAAAAAGAGCAAGGCACACAAAAAGAGCGAGACACGCAAAGCGCGCCAAAAGAGTCAAAAGATAAAAGCGCGCATGATATGAAGGTGCTTTGCGGGCTGGAGGTGGATTTTATCGATGGCAGGGAGGATTTGATAGAGCCTAGTGTATTGAGTGCGGATTTGGATTATCTCGTGGGTTCGGTGCATTTTCTAGGCGAATGGGGATTTGACAATCCAGAATTCATCGGCGAATATGCCAAAAGAGATATGCATGCGTGCTGGGAAGACTATCTAAACGCTATCCAGAAAATGGCAGAATCTGGGCTTTTCCAGATAGTAGGGCATATGGATTTGCTAAAGATTTTTGGCAACAAAATGCCAGACTCGCTCGCCCCGCGCCTTGATGCCGCGCTAGAATCCATCGCGCGCGCAAAGATGAGTATCGAGATAAACTCCGCGGGGCTTCGCAAACAGGTGCGAGAAATCTATCCTAGCAAGGCGATTTTGCAAAAGGCGTTTGCACTAGGCATACCCATCACTTTTGGCTCGGACGCACACAGCCTCGAGCAGGTGGGCTATGGCTATGATAAATGCGTCGCACTTGCCAAATCAGTGGGTTACACGCACTGCAACATATATGAGAAAAAGCGCGCGATAAGCGTGGCGATATAGTGCTTTTGCGCGCGATTTTATCGTGCGATATTTTTGCGCATGGTGCGCCAAGCGCGTAAATTTATGCTAGAATATGGGCGTAAATTTAATAAAAAGGCGCAAAATGTCAGAAAATCAAAAAAAGCCACTCAAATCTAGCACAAAAACCGCGACAAAAACAAGCAAAACTACCAGCGCAAAAACCATAAGCACAAAAGCCAAATCCGCAGCAACGCCCGCCAAAGCCAACGCAAAATCCAAAGCCGCGAGCGCAAAAGTAGATTCTGCTAAAAGTGCTAGCAAAAGCGCAAAAGCTGGCAAAAAAGCAGAATCTAGCGCAAAAGCGCCCGCAAAAGCGAGCAAAACAGCCAGCACAAAATCTGCCACAAAAACCACCACAAAATCCCCTGCTAGCCACACTCGCCACACTTGGAATCTAAAACCACTTTTCGCTTCAAACAAAGCCCTAGAATCCTACACCACCGAGACCAAAACGCTTGTAGCAAAGTTTGAAAAACGCTATGCAGGCAAGCTAAAATCGCTAGATTCTGGCGCATTTTTGGCTTCTTTGAAAGAATACGAGAATCTCATCGAGCGCATCTCGCGTGTGATGACTTACGCGTTTTTGGTGTTTGCCGAGGATACGAGCAAGGGCGGATTTTATAGCGGATATGAAAGCAAGTGCAATGAAATCTATGAGTCGCTGGTGTTTTATGAGCTGGAGTTTGTGGGGCTTGACTCTGCGCTGCAAAAGGCATTTATCAAAGATTCTGGTGCGTATAGCTTTTTCTTGCAAAATCTCGTGGCAAAAAAGGCGCATCATTTGGATTTGAGCGCAGAAAAGGTGCTGGTGGCGACTTCTAGCGTGGGTGTGGGCGCGTTTTCTAGGCTGTTTGATGAGTATTTGGCGAGGCTAAAAATAGGTGCTGAGCAAAAAAGCGAAGAAGAGATTCTAGCCCTGCTTCATCACGCCGATCGCAAAATCCGCAAAAAAGCGCAAAAAGAGTTTAGCGCCACGCTGCAAAATGACGCCAGCAGCCTGCTTTTGCCCTATGTGCTAAATATGGTGCGAAAAGATCTAAGCATCAGCACAAAGCTTAGAAAATATGAAAACAAAGAATCTTTCCGCCACATCGCCAACCAAACCACGCAAAAAAGTGTGGATGCAATGATAGATAGCGTGAATAGGCATTTTCACATCGTGCATGACTACTACACGATAAAATCAAGCATCCTAGGCTACAAGCTAAAAGACTATGACAGATATGCGCCAATTTTTGCCGGCGTGCAAGAATCTAAAAAAGCAGAATCTAGCGCCAAAAATGCAGACGCCAAATCCGCCAGCGCAATAAGCAGCAATGATATGGATTATGAAAGCGCATTGGAACTCGTGATAGAGACTTATAGCGAGTTTAGCGCGCCATTTGGCGAGATCATCAAAAAAGCCGCCAAAGAAGGCTGGGTGAGCTCACATCCCATGCCAAATAAGCGCGGCGGCGCGTTTAGCCATGGTAGCGTGCCAAGCGCGCATCCCTTTGTGCTGCTAAACTGGACGGGCAATCGCCGCGATGCTTTCACGCTCGCCCATGAGTTTGGACACGCGATACACCAAGAGCTAAGCAAACGCGTAGGCTGTCTCAACCACGACACACCGCTTACAACCGCCGAGACTGCATCGGTGTTTGGCGAGATGCTGCTTTTTGACTATCTCAAACCCCGCCTCGCGCGCAAAGAGCTGCTAGGAATCTATGCGGCAAAGCTAGAGGATATTTTCTCGACACTTTTTCGCCAAGTGGTGATGACAAATTTTGAGCGCGCGATACATGCAAGCGAGGAGGAGCTAAGTTTGCAGGATTTTGATAGAATCTGGCGCGCAGAAAATGAAAAAATGTTTGGCAAAAGCCTAAAACTCACCAAAAAATATAATCGCTGGTGGAGCTATATCCCGCATTTCATACATTCGCCATTTTATTGCTATGCGTATAGCTTCGGGCAGCTGCTAGTGCTGGCACTCTTTGGGCTGTATAAAAGTGGCAAATGCAAAAATTTCGTCGCGCTTTATACGCAGTTTTTGAGTGCTGGGGGGAGCAAATCGCCAAAAGAGCTTATCAAAAGCTTTGGCTTTAATATCGAGGATAAGGAGTTTTGGGCGATAGGGCTAAAAGAGGTGCAAAATATGCTAAAAGAGTTTAAAACGCTATTAGATTCTGAAGGCATCAAATACGCGGGCAAAAGATAAAAAATAAAGCAGAATCTAAAAGTGCGCAAAAGGCAGAATCTAAAGCGCGTTAAAATCCAAAGCGTGATGAAAGCTAGAATCTAAAGGCGCGCTAAAACCAAAAAGCCAGAATCTAAACACCAAAATCCACCAAACACAAAAACTTAAAAACGCAAAACCAAAAAGGAGCAAAAATGCCACGATACACGCCAAGCCAAGCGCATGAGAGCGCTTATGATGGTCTTTGCATACAGCTTTTGAGTATTTATCGGCAGGTTGGCAGGCATTTTTCTATCATTTGCGATATGCAAAAAGCGACTTTTGACCCCCCGCTTTCTATGGAAAATATGCGACAATTTGGCAGTATGAGCCATTTTATCATCTCTGGGGCGACATTTGAGAGCTTTGAGCTGTATAAAGACCCGCTGGAGCGGTATTGGGCGCAGTTTTTGGTGGGGCTTGGCGCTAGTGGCGAAAGCGTGCGTGTGCGCGTGCGGATAAGCGGAATCTATCAGATAATCCTCCACATACAAGGCAGAGAGATAGCGACTTTTACGCGCATAGATTCTGCGGCGGTGTTTGGCGAGGCAAGCGGGATACCAAAAGATGCGCGCGCTAAAGAGGCGGATTTTAGCGATGATGAGAAAGAATCACTGCGCGCGATACTCTCCAGCACGCACAATCGCAATGTTTTTGAGAATCTAAAGCCCAAACCATAGAATTTTTGATACAATCCTAGATTTAGATTATGTGTATGTGTTTTTGTGGATTTATATTTTAGGAGGTGGCTATGCGCTCGGTAAATTTGCAGATTTTTCGCTTTTGCGCGACTAAGGATTATGAATACTACTTCCAGCGCATAAACTTGCCCTATGATGAGCGCATGATGCTTTTTGGCGCGCTAGAATCTATAAGCAACGCTAGCAACACTGGCGATGCTTTGGGCTTTGACAAATCGCTTGGCTTGCGCGTAAATGGGCTATGTGTGCTAGAAGATGTGGGCGTGGCGGATTTGGTGCGCGATTTTGGCGAGGATCTGCTCCTAGAGCCGCTAAGCCAAAAATACGCGACAAAGGATTTGATCCTTGATAAAGAAGCGATGTTTGCGCAATATGATGAGTTTTTTGCCGCGCATGATTTTATAAAACCTAGCCATCGGTATGATTTGCATAGATTTTTGTATGCCAATACCTTGTCTTCGCAGAGCAATCCGTCGTATTTGGGCGATGGATTTTTCTTATACATCCGCTGGCTTTT
Source organism: Helicobacter sp. CLO-3 (assembly GCF_001854545.1). GTDB lineage: Bacteria > Campylobacterota > Campylobacteria > Campylobacterales > Helicobacteraceae > Helicobacter_B. The sequence continues at coordinate 3,492 of NZ_MLQN01000009.1, read as the reverse complement.
GGAGCTGTATCCTACGCATTTTGACGCGCTACTAGAATCTATCGCGCACCCGCAAAATGGCGTGATGAGCTATGCGCCGCTAGATAGGCTCATCTATGCGCCAAGCGGCAAGGGCGCGCAAATCACCAAAGAGATAAATGAACTCATAAGGCATGTCGCGCGCTTTGGGCGGCATGAAGGGCAGGAAGGGCGCGCGTGGCTTAGTGCTATCTCAAAGCTTTATAGTAAGCCAAAGGGGCTGGAATCTAGCGCGGATTTGAGCGGTGTGGTGGAAAATGCTGAAGCGCCAAAAAATAGCGCGGATTCTGCGCGCAAATATATGGTGTTTGACGCGTATGAGATAAAAGAGGCGAAATCTTTGGTGCTAAGCACCAAAGCCCTTTTGCGCGCGCTTGATTTGTCATTGTGCGAAGAAGGCGCAGCGGGCGCAAATACAGAATCTAAAAAGGCGGATTCTAAAAAAATAGATTCTGGCACTTTGCTCCCACTGCTAGGCTATTTTGGCGAGATTTTGGATGATGAGGCTTGCGCGCGCGTGATAGCGCATAATCTTAGCGTGGCGTTAGATTGTGGCGCGGTTTTGGTGTTTGGCGATTTGGATAGCTTTTTGCGCGTAGAATCTATGCTGCAAAACATTTCACAAAAGCGCATAAATGCCTGCTTCCAAGCCCTGCTAGCGCGCCACTCGCTAGAATCCATCGCCAAAAGCTTTTGCTACATTGGCGATATTATTTATAACAATCGCGAGAGATTTGCCAGCGCGCCAAAGGCAGAATGCCTGCAAAGCGCGCATTTTGTGCTTTATCCTAGCTATACGCCAAATGTGGCGACACAAGCAAAAGCTAGCAAGAATACAGACAAAAGCGCAAGCAAAAATAAAGAAGTCGCAACTTACGCGCGCGCCTTATCGCAAGGGTTTTTAGCCGCTATCACTAGCGCAAAATGGCTCAATATCGCAGAATCTAGGCAGGATTTTTCGCATTTGGAGCCTTACAATAGCGAATATTATTTAAAAGAATCTGCTAGAATGCGCTTTTGTGGAATCGATGTCGGCGCTAGCGCGCTGGTGGTGGCTAGCATCGCGCTTTTTAGGGCGTTTGACACGCAAGCGCACAAGGCTTCAAAAGCGCTTGGGCGCGATACAGACGCGACGCCAGCGCTGTTTTTGCCACAAGTGGCACTGCTAGCACTTGGGATAAATGACGCCAAAGCGCTTGGCTTGCAGTATCACAAACTCGCATTTAAGGTATTTTAGGATCGCTGCGTGAAGACTTTTCTAAAGATTTTGCTAGCTTCTTTGATAGCGGGCGTGTGGCATCAGATAGATAGCAGCTCGGGTGGCGTGGCTATCGCGCTGTTTCTTTTCACGCTCGCAGTGCTTCTCATGAGCCCCGTAAAGTTTCAATCGCCCGAAAAACGCGAGGAATACATACAGCAGCTGCGCGACAAAAAAGAGCGCAAAATGGCAATCGCGCTCAAGCAAAAAGAGGAGCGCGCGCGGCTAAGGAAAGAGAAGCAGGATAGGGAAGAGCAGGAGAAAAAGGAATTTCAAGAGCGCATGAAAAAGAATAAATAGCGGCGAGTTTGCGCTAAATGCGCGCCCAAAGTGTGTGTCAAGTGCCGTGTCAAAGCATGCGCTAAATATACGCCAAATATGCACTAAGGCGCGGCTAGATTCTGGATTCTAAGCGAGAATCTAGAATCGAGAATCTAGCCGATGCAATGTGACACATAGCAAAGCGCCAAAGCGCGCAAATCTAAATAAATCTCAAATCTAAGCTTAAAGGAAGTAACACATGATGAGTATAGTATTGATGATATTAGCGGGCGTGGTGGTGTATTATCTCTACCAGACGCTGCAAGAATACCTCAAAAACCCGCACGCAAGCAACCCCCAGCCAAACACCTACCCAGAATACACTATCGATGATATGGGCGAGAATCCTTACTATGCGCAAAGCCCGCTAGAAAAGCTCAAAAACTCCTATGCAGGCGCTAGCGTGGCGATGCTAGCGAAGCTTTTGCAAGCAGGGATCGTGTCGGATTCTGCGAAAATCGTCGAGAAAGTGGGCGAAAAGGCGGGCGCGGAATCTAGCGTGGCAGAATCTGTGAGTGCTGTGGATTCTGTCGCAAAAGTAGATTCTAGCGCAAAATCTAACCAAAGCCAAAACGCACCAGAATCCACCGCCGCCGCCAAAACAATAGCAAATAAAACCACCATAAGCCTTTTGCAACAAGCCATCATCTATGATTTTATAAAAACCATCGCCACCTCGCCAAAACAAGAAGCCGAGCTGTTTAGTCTGCTTTGCCAATACGCGCCAAAAGATGTCATATCTAGCACAATAATCGCGCAAGAAAATACCCAAAACAAAGCCAAATCAAGCGATATGGATTCTAGGGATGTAGATTCTGGAGATACAAGCGCCAGCGCATACACCAATGACACAAGCGCAGACGACGCAGATTCTAGCGAGTCTATCGCAAAGCTAGCAGAAATTTTCCTAGATAACACCTATGGCGAGTATAAAAAGCGCTTGTATTTCGTGGGCGTGCTGCTGGAGCTTGCGTGGAGCGATGGCGAGCTGAATACCAAGGAGCAGGATATTATCCTAGATATCGCGGCGTTTTTGGATATTGAAAATGATGATTTCAACGCGCTTTATGATAGCTTCGAGCGGCTTGATGTGGGCGCGCGCGATGATGAGGCGGTGGCGGCGTTTAAGCAGGCGTTGCAAAGCGCAGAATCTAGCAAGATAAAAACGCCACAAGATGCCTTCATATCCCAAGTCGCCAAGCTAAGCGCCAAAGCGCGCTCCAAAGACACGCCACAATCCGAGCTTCTAGCAAACCTCTGGAATCTCCAAAAGGCATATGGTGAAATCGCATAAGCAAATCGCGCCAAGTGCGAAGCGGCCAAATAGGTGCATAAGCGCAAATGCTAAAAGTTGCAAATCTTGCAATTTTATTTAACCCAAAAAATTTAAGGAATTTTAATGCTTTTTACAAGTTATGCTTTTATCGCGCTTGTTGTTATCACCTTTGGGCTGTATTATCTAAATGTGTTGCGGCGCGCGCAGGTGTGGATTCTAATCATTGCTAGTTTTATTTTTTATGCTTACGGACAGCCGATTTTATTAGCACTTCTTTTTATTTCCGCTTCGATTAATGCAATCGCTAGCTATCAAGTCACTTTCGCGCCGAGCTTAGCGCGCAAAAGGCTTTATGCGTGGCTTGGCGTGGGGGTAAATCTCGCGGTGCTGGCGTTTTTCAAATACAGCCCGCTTTTTGGTAGAGCGATAGAATCTTTTACCAGCGCGCAAGGCATCGGCGAATTTCTCATAAACATCCCGTTACCTGTGGGAATCTCATTTTACACCTTTCAAGGCATTAGCTTGGTGGTGGATTTGTATAGAGATAGCACCAAAACATCATGTGCCACGCAAGCCGCCACAAGCGCCAGCCCTAGCCCTAACATAGTGGGGGGGCTGT
>NZ_MLQN01000008.1 GCF_001854545.1 Helicobacter sp. CLO-3 | reverse complement strand
TTCTGATATTGTGCTTTTTTCTGCTGCTATTCCCTATCAAGGTGGCACACATCATGTAAATGAGCAGCCACCAGCCTACTGGGCGGATATTTTTGAAAAAGAAGGCTTTGTGTGTTTTGATATTTTGCGCGAGAGGATTTTAGGAGATGCATCTATTGATTGGTGCTACAGACAAAATATCTTAATCTTTATCCACAAGGACAAACAAGATATGCTTACAAAACAAGGTTTTTCTTCTGGAAAACCCATATATATTGCAGCATATTACATATGGAAATCCCAGGAAGATGTATTGTCAATTGCAAAAAACTATATGCGCATTCGAAGTATGTTTGCTAAAATTCCATTCCTTAAAGCATCTTACAAGAAGTTTATAAAGTAAGCCTGCAATGGTTGCATTTTTTAAAAGAAGTCTTTTGTGATAGCATAAAATAAGCACGTCTATTTTGCTAAAAATCAAGACAGCGAGATTTTAAGTTGCTCTATGGCTTCCAAAGCTAACAAAAACTGAAGCCTAAAAGCTGTCACTATCTAGAATCTAATAGAATCTAAATGTCGCCTAGAACTTAATCAGATTCCCACTAGAAGTTGCAGCGATAGACTTCGCCATAGATTATGTATTCATCGATTTTGTTGGATATGTTTTCGCCGGTGAGCCCCACTTTGAAATTATAATTCGCGCCTAGATATCTAGATTCTGTGTGTAGCACGAGCACCGCGTTGCCGCCGTATTTTGCGGCTTTGTTGCGTAGGTCGTTTTCTGCGCCCCCGATAGCATCGAGCAGCTTCACGCCATAGCCTTTGGTATTCACCACGCCGGAGGCTTCTGCGACATACGCGCAGCCTTGCAAAGATGCCTTGCCGCGATAGATTTGCACATTTATCGCTTCTTTGGTGGGCGTGGGGAGCTTGTAGCAGGCACTAAATAGCACCATAACCGCCAGCGCGACGCATGCCAAAGCGCCTTTTTGCACTGCCTTTGCGTGCAAGATTTTGCGTGCGCCTATGATTTTCCGCGCACTTGGGATTTTGCGTGCGCTTAGGTTTTTGCGGATGCTGCTTGTCAGAAATATATGCATAATTTTTCCTTAAATCGTGATACCAAGATGCAAATTCTAAAGCGTATTTACTTAAAAACCGCTTTTTACGCGCTTTGGCGCGGGATTTGACAGCTTGGCGCGGCTAGAATCTAGCTTGGATTCTGACTAGGCTAAAGCATTTTGCGTGCCTTTTGCGCCTAGCTCAATATAAATTTCGCAAATTTGGCACAAATTTGCTCTAATTTTTGCAGGATTTCTGCGCTATTTTCATGCCAATTTCACCTCAATTTTGCGCTAATTTTACGCCAAAATTTCAGCTTCGCCCTTGTTTGCCCGCTATGCGCCAAAAAGCCTAAGCGCGCGCTCCAAATCCTCTGGCGTGTCGATCCCTACGCTTTCAGTCGCCACTATCGTCATAGCGATTGGCTTTTTGTGATATATCGCCCTTAGCTGCTCTAGCTTCTCGATATGCTCTAGTGGCGAGTCAGCGGTGCTTGAAGGCAGCGCGCAAAACTCTTTCAAACTCCTTGCGCTATACCCATACACGCCCAGATGCCCCAAATACTGCGCGCTGCTTGCTATGGATTCTGCCGCGCTAGAATCTATAGTGCTAGAATCCGCTTTTTTAGATTCTGCATTTTTAGATTCTACTTTGCTAGATTCTGTGCTTTTAGATTCTGCATTTTTGCCCCGCGAGAGATTATAATCGCGATCATAAGGGATAATCGAGCGCGAAAAATATATCGCCTCATTTGCGCTATTTAGCACGACTTTTACGAGGTTTGGATCAAGCGTTTGCGCCTGCGTGATGCGCTTGGCACAGCTTCCCATCCACGCCCCGCGCTTCATCACACCCTGTAGCGCCTCTATCACATGCGACTCCAAAAACGGCTCATCCGCTTGGATATTGATAATAATCTCATCATCACTTAGCCCTAGAATCTGCGCTGCTTCATTGCACCTATCTGTGCCGCTTTGATGGCTCTGACTTGTCATCACCGCGCGCACGCCATGAAGTTTGCATACCTCCAGCACGCTTTCATCATCGCACGCCACGCAAACTTCATCATTTTTCATCGCATTTTGCGCGGTTTTGATAAGCATGGGAAGCCCACCAATATCTGCTAATATCTTGCGCGGGAATCTTGTAGAAGCGAGTCTTGCGGGGATTATTATCATTTGGCCTTTTCCTTTATAGTGTAATGTGGCTAGACTAAGCGCGCGCATTTTTTGGATTAATTTTAGATTTTGGTTTTGCTGCTTTGCTAAAGCTTAGATGTCAAACATCTTTGGGTTTTTAGTTTAGTGTGGCATGATTATAGCGAATTTTGGAATCTAATGTACTACTGCTTTTTAGTTTTTTGACAAGTTAAAATTTATAAAATATTTGAGATAGTTATTTTTATGGTTTATTTTTGGTATATTTTTTCGATTTTGTTCTTTATTTATGTCTTAAAAGCACTAGGGCAATATTTTATTTGGTAATTTACTTTAAATATATCGCATATTTATAAATTTTAAGGGTAAAAATATATTTTTGTGTGTATAATCCGCGTTTTGTTTATGAAAATATCAAGGAGTAAATATGGCAACAGTAATCCGCTTGACACGCATGGGACGCAAGAAAAAGCCCTTTTATCGCGTAGTAGTTACCGATTCTCGCAAAAGACGCGATGGCGGCTGGATAGAATCTATCGGCTATTACAACCCGCTAACAAAGCCAGCGACGATAAAGCTAAATAGCGAGCGATTGGCGTATTGGAAAGGCGTGGGCGCGAAAATGAGCGAGCGCGTAGCAAAGCTTTCTGAACAAAAATAGATTCTAGGCTAAAGATTGCGCGATAGCGGTGGCTCTAGCCGCGCTCATTGCGCTAAGGATTTTATAATGGTTGAAAAATTTTTAGAGACTTATATAAAAAAGATTGTCGCATTTCCTGAAAAAGTATCTATAGATTCTCGCATTTCACAAGAAGAAAAAATGTGCTTTTTGGATGTTTTTGTATCGGTAGAGGATATGGGAAGAGTGATAGGAAAAGATGGCAGGATGATAGCCGCACTAAAGACTTTTGTCTCTGGCTGCAAGGCAAAAGATGGCATGACTTATAAAATCACTGTCCATCCAAATGAGCAATAAGCAGTGGCAGGCGCGCTGCGCGCAAATCGCGGCTTTGTGAAGTGCTATTTGTGAGGCGCTTTTTGGTGAAGTGTTTTTGCGAAATGTTTTGTAAAATATTTTTTGCAAGGGCTTTGCAAAAGCGGCTCCAAAATAGCTTGATAAAATGACGCATAAATTCCACAAAACCACCACATGAATCACGCACAAAACCACATGCAACGCCACACCCAGCATTACAACATAGAAGTAGGCAAACTCGGCAAAACCATAGGCGTAAATGGCGAGTTTTTGTTTCATATCTCTAGCGATTTTGCTTCATTTTTGAAGTCCGGCATCACGCTTATGGAAGACCGCACGCACGCGCTGCTTACTATCAAGACTTTCACATCAAAGCACGGCAAGCATCATATTTCATTTACGCAGATAGATTCCAAAGAGAGCGCGCAGGCGTTTGTCAATGCCCGCCTGTGGGCTAGCGAGCAGGATACGCGCGCGCATTGCGAGCTGAAAGAGGGCGAGTTTTTTTACTTTGACATCATCGGGCTTGATGTGATAGAGGCTGGCGAGAAGCTAGGCGTGGTGCGCGATATAGAGCGCATAGGCGCGGTGGATTATTTGATTGTAGAGGCTGTGGGGGCTGTGGTGGATTCTCTAGGCGCTTGCGCCAAAGCAGATTCTAGCGCGACAAATAACGCCAGCGCGACAAAAAAGCGCCAAAAGCCCAAAGCCAAAACATTTATGATCCCCTATATCGATGCGTATGTGATAGGCGTGCAGCTAGAAGAAAGCGCGCCAAACAGCGCAAAAGCGCAGAATCTAGCAGATGCAGAATCCAGCGCGCCCACCAAGCAGAGCGCAAAAACCCCAGCCAAAAAAGCAGAATCTAAAAATGCGGATTCTAGTCCAAAAGATTCTAGCCCAAGAAATTTTGATGAAATAAATTCCAGCAAAATAGATTCTACTCAAGCAGATTTTAGCCAAACAAATTCTAGCAAAATAGATTCTGCGCGCCTAGAATCCAAAGGCGTGATTTTCACGCAAAACGCCAAACTTTTGCTAGAATCTAGCTAGGCAAATCCCACAAACACGAAGCGACACAACGATGACTTTTAGCTTTATCACGCTTTTTCCGCGCATCATCGAGGGCTATTTCCAAGACTCTATCCTAAAAATCGCGCGCGAAAAAAACCTCATCCATATCCAGACCATCCAGCCGCGCGATTTTGCCACCGATGCGTATAAAAGCGTGGATTTTCCGCAAGTCGGCGGGGGTGCCGGGCAGGTGATAGGCGCAGATATCATAAATAGCGCGCTTGCATGGCTAGAAAAAACCAGCGCAGAATCTATAGCGGCGACAAACCAAGCGCACGCAGCAAAACAAGAAAACCAAACCGGCCAAGCAAACCAGCTAAGCCAAACCACCAAAACAACTACGCCAACCCAGTCCCAGAATCCAAAACTCCACATCATTTTCCTCACCCCAAGCGCCCCGCGATTTAGCCAAAACGACGCCATCCGCCTAGCGCGCAAACCCCACATTATCTTTGTCTGCGGGCGCTATGAGGGGATCGATGAGCGCGCTATCGAGGCGTGCGCGGATGAGGTGTTTTGCGCGGGCGATTTCATCATGACAGGCGGCGAGCTCGGTGCGCTGTGTCTTTGCGATAGCATCGCGCGCCAGATTCCGGGCGTGCTGGGAAATAGCGAGTCATTGAAGGGCGAAAGCTTTGAGCGCGATTTGCTCGAAGCGCCGATTTTTGCGCGCGCCAACGCGAGCGGTGAAAAATTTGCAAAATTATCGCCACCTTCAGAGTATTCAAAGGGAAATCACGCTAAAATCGCCACTTTGAAAAATAGCTTAGCCCTATGCAAAACCCGCTATTTTAGACCAGATTTGTTTGGGCGACACAAAGCCAAAAATAATTTATAGAAAGGCAAACGATGAAAAATCGCTATATAGAAAGCTTCGAAAAAGCGCAATTGCAAGACAAAAAAGTCCCACAATTCAAAGCGGGCGACACGATAAAGCTAGGCATCAGGATCGTGGAAGGCGACAAAACGAGAATCCAATATTTTGAAGGCGTGTGTATCTGCATCCGCGGAAATGGCGTAGATAGGACATTTACCGTGCGCAAAATCGGCGCGAACAACATCGGCGTGGAAAAAATCTTCCCACTTTATAGCCAAAGTCTTGAAAGCATCGAAGTATTGCGCGTAGGACGCGTGCGCCGCGCGAGATTGTATTATCTACGCGATAGAAAAGGCAAGGCTGCTAGAATCAAAGAAGTGCGATAAGCACGCTTGCTTGAAATACGCTTGACTTAGGCTAGATACTAGAATCTAGCTAGCAAAATCTAGCGCACACTAGAATCTAGCCCAAAAATCTAGCCCGACAATTTGGGCGCACCAGAATCTAGCTAGCAAAATTTGCGCGAAAATCTCGCAAGATTCCAAGGAGAAAATATGAAATACCCAGAGTTGCTTTTTATCGCGGATTGCTACAAATACACGCACGCAGCGATGTATCCCAAAGGCGTGGAGGAGGTGTATAGCGTGCTTTATTGCCGCTATCCCGGGCTTGATTTGAGTGCGCTAAATGGGCATATCGTGGCGTTTGGCATGCGGCAGGCTATTGTCAAGCTAGAGCGGCTGTATGAGGAGTTTGCGCGCACAGACAAAGCGGAGCTGAAAAAGGCGCTGGATTTTTTGTATCGCGATTTTATGAAGCTAGATTCTACGCAAAAATCCTATGATGTGCTTATCCAAAAATGGCTAGATTTGCCCCCCACTATGCCAATCTCTTTCAAAGCGCTGCCAGAAGGCACCTTCATCCGCCAAAACACACCAATCATCACCATAGAATGCAGCCAAAGCGAGCATTGCTGGTTTGTGAATTTCATCGAGACTTACCTAAACTCCGAGCTTTGGAAAGCTTGCTTTGTCGCGACAAAAGCAGCGCTTTTCAAGCGCATCGAATACGACTGCGCGCATGAATACATCGATGAAAGCTACAATTTTCACGACTTCTCACAGCGCGGGATGAATGGCGTGGCAGACTGCTACGCCTCTGCGATGGGGCATCTGCTGTTTTTTAGCGGGACGGATTCTATCATGGCTGTGAAAAATGTCTGCGATAACTACGGCGCGGATGTCTCACATATCGGCTCGATACCTGCAAGCGAGCATAGCGTGATGTGTCTAGGCGGCGAGCAAAATGAGCTAGATACATTCAAACGCATTATGCGCGAGTTTCCGCTCTCTATGGTCTCTATCGTCTCGGATACTTGGAATCTATGGGCTATCATCCAAGCCCTGCATGATGATAAAGAAGCCTATGAGATGATACAGCATCGCGCGCATCCTATCGTCATCCGCCCGGATTCTGGCGACCCTTTCAAAATCCTAACCGGCGATGCAGAAGCAGATGATGAGCGCGTGAGGCTGGGTGTGATTCGCTTGGTGGATAGGTATTTTGGGCTAGATAAGGTGCGTATCATCTATGGCGATGCGATCACAACCGAGCGCGCGCGCGATATCTATGAGTGGTGCAAAATGCATGACTACAATCCCACCAAATTCCTATGCTTTGGCGTGGGAAGCTATGCGTATAACTCCGGAATCCGCGATGATGTGGGGCTTGTGAGTAAGATGACTTGGGCTAGGATTGAAGGCAAGGTATATAATCTTATGAAAAATCCAATCACTGGCAATGACAAAATGTCGCTATCTGGCAAAGTCGCGCTCAAGCACAATCGCGAAGTGGTGCAATTCCTTGATAGCGAGATCGATGATGATGTGCTGACAAGAGATCTAGCACTGCCAAGCTTTCAAGAAATGCGCGAATACAGCAAAAAGGAATTCCTCCGCGCGATAAGCGAGTAGGATCACCAAAGCAATGATTTAAAGCTATATCAATACTTAATAAGCGCAAATTAAAAACTATTTTGCGGATTAAAAACTAGGTAAAATATAAATATTTAATCAAGAAAATTAGTGGCATAGAATCTAGCATATTGACCTGCCAGATTCTACCAATATAAAGATTTAATAAGATCGAGGGCTTGGTGGTGCAAGCCAACCCAAAATCAACGATATAGCATCAAACACAAAAGATTTAAGGCTGGCCTAAAGTCAGAAATTAAAAAACTAGTGCAAATAATTATTTCTCGCCCGCTTCGATTTGCACTTTGATTTCTACTTCATCGCTTACGATTGCGTTTGCTGTGCCGCTGCCTACTTTGAAGTCTTTGCGGTTGATTTTGCCTTCAAGCTTTACAGAGATGATTTGCTTTTTTGTCATTGGATTTTCCACAGGTCCTTTGACGCTCACATCAAACACCACTGGCTTTGTCACGCCGCGTAGAGTCACATCAGCAGTGAGCTTGTCGCCTTCTAGCGATTTCATCACAAGCGTTGCTTTGGGGAATTTCGCCGCATCGAAGAAATCCGCTGCGTTTAGGTGTTTGTCGCGCGCATCGTTTTTGGTGTCTATGGATTTGATAGCCACTTCGCCTTCGAGCGCTTTTAGCGTTTTGCTTTCTTCATCGAAGTCGATTTTGCCGCTAAACTCGTTAAACGCGCCATCAACATCGCTAATCATCATATGCGTGACTTGGAATTTCACCGCAGAGTGAGAATTGTCGATGTTGTATGGTTTGGCGACGCCGGCGGTTAGGATAAGCGCTAGGATAGAGCTTGTAGCAAGAAGCTTTTTCATGTGTTGTCCTTATTTTGAGATATAGCCTTGAGACAAGGCATAAAGCGGATTCTAGCTAGCTAATGTTAATGCTTACCCAATATTCTGATATAATGTGCGCCAGAATCCACGCCAAAGCCTAAAAAGTACCACAAATAAAGGACGCCAAATGATTTTAAGCATCGAGAGCAGCTGCGATGACAGCTCTATCGCTATCACCGAGATAGCGAGCGCAAAGCTGCTTTTTCACCAGAAAATCTCGCAAGACAGCGCGCACAGCCAGCATGGCGGCGTCGTCCCAGAGATCGCCTCGAGGCTGCATGCCAAAGATTTGCCTTTGATTTTGGCGCGTGCGAAGGAGTTTTTGGAAGGGCTTAGCGATGGGGATTCTGAAGGGGCGGATTTTGGCGAAGGTTTTGAAGGGGTGAATTCTGGTGCAAACTTTAAAAAAGTGGATTCTAGTGCGAATAGTTTGGGGGCAGAATCTAGTGCAATAGATTCCAGCAAAAAGGATTCTAACGAGGCAGATTTTGGTAAAAAAGATTCTCGCGGCTTTGCCAAACTAAAGGCTATCGCTATCACCACCGAGCCCGGGCTTTCTGTCAGCCTCATCGAAGGGCTTATGATGGCAAAAGCGCTGGCTTTGAGCCTCAAAATCCCGCTAATCAGCGTAAATCACCTCATCGGGCATTTTTACTCGCTTTTCATCGACAAGCCGCGCGCGATTTTCCCCATGGGCGCGCTGCTCGTATCTGGCGGGCACACGCAAATCATCTGCGCGCACAGCCCCACGGATTTTGAGATCATCGCGCAAAGCATGGATGATAGCTTTGGCGAGAGCTTTGATAAAGTGGCGAAAATGCTGGGGCTTGGCTATCCCGGCGGTCCTATCATCGAGCGCTATGCCAAGCTTTATGAGGCTGGCGCATCAGAATCTAGCGCATCAGAATCTAGCGCGGATGTGGGTTTGTCAAATCCGCAAAAATCACCACTTGTAAATCCACCACTAGCTAGTCTGCCTGTCCCGCTAAAAAACAAGCGCGAGCTAGCCTTTAGCTTCTCTGGGCTAAAAAACGCCACGCGATTGCTGATAGAATCGCTAGAATCTAAAAATGCGCTAGAGCCCAAAGACTTAGCAGAATCCAAAAACGCGCCCCTGCACTCGCTAGAATCCAGCGCGCAAGCGCTTGCAGTTTTTGACAAAGCATTTGTCAGCGCATCATTCCAGCACGCAGCGATCGCGCATATTTGCGACAAACTCGAGCGGTATTTTAGGCAGATAAAAGGCCATGAAAAAGGTGGCGAAAAAGACAATAAAAAAGGCGCGATGCGTGAAAAATCGCACGACGAAATAGATTCTGCCAGCGTGGATTCTAGTAGCCCTATCGACTCTATCGATTCTGCTAGCGCAGATTCTATCGGCGCAAATCACGCAGAATCCGCGAGCGCCGCCCACTTTTCAGATTTTGCGATAATCGGCGGTGCCAGCAGCAACCTAGCCTTGCGTAGCGCGATACAAGCACTTTGCGACAAGTATGGCATGCGCCTACACCTTGCCCCCCTAGAGTTTTGCGCGGATAATGCGGCGATGATAGGGCGCGCCGGGATAGAGGATTTCCTCGCCAAACGCTTCGCTGACACTATCGCCCAAGAAATCTCGCCTCGCACCACCACGCCATTTTTGCATACATAAATTTATATTGCCAAAAATATTGCGAAACTTTAATAAGCTGTTTAGATTCTAAGCGCTATTGCGCTTTTTGCGCGCTAGAATCTCTAGAGTCTAGTGACGCTTGCTGCGCGCTTGGCGCATTGGACGCGCCAAAAACTTCGGGTGCGTTAGAGGCACTAGTGGCGCTAGAAATGCCGGCGGCAGCACTGGATGCGTCAGCGCTATTAACCATGCCAGAATCCACAGAGGCATTTGGCAGTTTTGGCATCTCTGGCGTGGGTTGCGCTTCGATTTTATCCGGTCTTGTAGAAAGATACAAAAAGCAGATTCCAAAAATAAGCGCTAGCAAAGAAGCATAGAGAATCGAGATTTTAGAAAGCACTATCGCTGCTTGATTGTCATATGCCAAGTTTGCCACGAAAATCGACATCGTAAAGCCGATGCCAGCCAAGCAACCAGTGGCAAAAATATGTCCATAGGAGAGATCTTTTGGCTTTGTGGCGATGCGAAGCTTGATGCCGATGTATGAAAACACAAAAATCCCCAGCGGCTTACCCACCACCAAGCCCAAAACCGTGCCTATCAAAATCGCATCCAAATCAAAATCTATGCTAGAATCTATCCGCACGCCCGCATTGACAAAAGCAAAAAATGGCACGATAAAATACGAGCATAGCGGGTGCAAAACCGCCTGCAAGCGCAAAAGCGGATTCTGCGCGTGCTGTGAGTAGCGCGACACTGCCTCTAGAATCTGCACGCGCTTGCTTTGCTCTTCGATATTAAACTTTTTATGCAAATCATGATGCTCATCATCAGCAAAAAATCGCTTCAAACTCGCCATAATGCGCCTAATGCTAAAGCGCGTGCTATGGATATTTGTCTCGAAAAAATCGCTTCCACTTTGCACGAGTGTGCGGATGTTTTCTAGCTCTTGTTTCAGGCGTATGAGGCATTTATCAGAGACATTTGAGCGCCCCGGGATGCAAAACGCCAAAATGACCGCCGCGATAGTCGCATGCACGCCGCTATTAAACACCGCTATCCAAAGCAGCACGCCTAGCAGCAGGTAGCTAGAGGTGTTGTAAGTGTCTTTTTGGTTTATGTAGATGAGTGCGGCGATGATGGCGAGTGCGACCAAAAGCCAGCCGGTGTTTAGGTTTGTCGTGTAAAACACGACGATGACAAAAATCGCGCCCAAATCATCCACCACCGCAAGCGTCACCAAAAACACCTTAAGGCTCAAAGGCACGCGCTTGCCAAGGAACAATATCGCCCCCAGCGCAAACGCAGTATCCGTGCTCATCGCCACGCCAAAGCCAGCGGCGGAGGGCGTGTCGTGGTTGAAAAACAGATAGATTCCAATAGGCACGATGATACCGCCAAGCGCGGCAAGCATCGGCAAAACGATCTTTTTAAACCCTGCCAGCTCGCCATACAAAATCTCGCGCTTCATCTCTAGCCCAATCATCAAAAAGAAAAAGCTCATCGCCACATCATTGACAAAATGCACGACACTCATGCCCTGATGATATGGTCCCAAAAAAAGCCCGATTTCTAGCTCTTGAAACTCAAAATATAGCTCATAGAATCTAGAATTTGCAATAAGCATCGCAAACACCACGCAGAAAAACAGCAAAACGCCACTAAAAGATTCGTGGCTGATGAAGGCGTGGAGGTTGTTTTTGAGCCGGTCTTTGACATAGGCTTCGTTGTGTTTGTGGTGCTTTGACATAAAATCCCCGAGGCTATGATGATGTGTATGTGGTGTTTTGTGGGTGTAATTATACTAAAAATACATGATTATTTTGTAATGTTTTTTAGTTTTATCTTTCTTTTATATAAGAAGTATTAACATTCGCTTCACTTTTAGCGGAATAAAAACTATTCTCAAATTTTGACATTATTGAGAATTTTTGAGTTTTGCTTTGGGCGGGCGCTGTGATTTTGGCGCGAGTTTTTTGGATTTTAGATTTTGGGTTTCTCGAGGATTCTTGGGTTTTTAGATTCTAGATTTTAGAATTTAGATTTTTGTGGATTTGCGTGGTTTGGATTCTGGCAAATGCTTTTGGGATTTAGTCAGTATTTAAGCGAGAATCTAATCAGAGAATCTATTTGGCGCAGAATCCAAATGAGAATCTAGCGAGATTCTAGAATCTAGATTCTGGAATCTAAAATCCAAGATTTCGCGCCCACGCGCGCGCCCCACGCAAAGCAGACAATACAAACACAAAGGCAGGAAATGGAATTTTTACGCGAGCATATGGATTATTTTATTTTTGGTGTGCTTGGGCTTATGAGCTTTTTGGCGCTGTGGTTTAGCGTGGAGCGCGTCCTTTTCTACACGCGCGTCAATGTCGAGGTTTTCCAGACACTTGATGACCTAGAAGAATCACTCACCAAAAACCTAACCACCCTTTATATCATCTACTCCAACGCCCCTTATGTGGGGCTTCTTGGCACGGTGTGCGGGATTATGGTGACTTTTTATGATATGGGTATGAGTGGCGGGATGGATGCCAAAGCGATAATGGTGGGACTCTCCATCGCGCTCAAAGCTACCGCTCTTGGGCTATGCGTGGCGATCCCAACACTTATGGTGTATAACGCCCTTTTGCGCCGGTCAGAAGTGCTGACCAACCGCTACAAAGCGCTAAAATCTAAAGGCTAGGCATGAAAATCAAGCGCGCCGATGGCTTAAACATAGTGCCATTTATCGATGTTATGCTGGTATTGCTGGCTATCGTGCTAAGTGTTTCGACATTTATCGCGCAGGGCAAAATCCCTATCAACCTGCCACAAGCCGATAATATCGATAAGAAGCTTGATGACAAAAAGCTAAACATCCTCATAAGCGCGGATAACAAAATCTATGTCGATGATGTGGAACAAGACATAGACGCGCTTCGCAAAAAGATTTTCAACACCGATGAATCTACGATGATAGAGGTCAAAAGCGACAAGGATGCGAAGTTTGAAAACTTCGTAAAAATCATAAGCATCATAAAGGAAAAGGGACATGAAAACTTTTCAATCGCTGCGCAATCGGATTGAAAACCCCCTATTTTTGGGCTTTTTATGCTCGCTTATCGTGCATGCTGCCGCGGCTGCGTGGTTTTTGGATATTTTTAGCAGGCAAGAGAGCATCGCAGAAGTTGGCGCATCAAACATCACTATGAGCCTAGCAAGTGTCAATACCAACGCCAACCAAAAAGCCTACTCCACGCCAGTCCAAGAAAAGCCAAAGCCCAAGAAAAAGCATAAAAAACACGAGAAAAAACACAAAACAAAGCACCCCATCCCAACGCAAGAAAAGCTCGTCGATGACCCAGAAGAAGCGAGTGAAGAGGTGGTAGAAAAAGTGGTCGAGCAAACTACCAAACAAGCGCCCACTGAAGAAGAGAGCAATGCTGCTTCAAACCAAGACTCGCAAGGCTCCACGCAAGAGCTGCTAGCATACAATGAAGGCATAAGCGATGAGTTTTATCGCAAAGTCCAAGAGGCGATAAAAAAGAAGCACCACTACCCGCGACTCGCCAGAATCCGCGAGCTCACAGGCACGGTGACGGTGGAGTTTATCATAAATATGGATGGCAGCATCGAGCGCCTAAAAATACATCACTCAAACACCGGCGACATCCTAAACCAGCAAGCGCTAAAAACCATCCAAGAAGCGCACAAAAAATTTCCCACGCCACCCAAACGCGTATTGCTAAAAATACCCATCGAATATGAGCTGGAGTCATAAGGTATTGGCACTAAATATATAGGTGGCCCAATTGAGAGGTTTTCTCTGTTTTTTGTTATTATTGTGCTGTGGTGTATTTAGCGGATGTGCAAATATATATTACAAAATAGAATCTGACCTACAAAATACTTTTAGCAAACAAGATGTATTTAGCATACATTTGACAGATAGCGCGACCATATCAGATAAAAAGCTTGGAATTTTGCTTGGCGAATTAATGGTAGATGATGGATTTATGGTATCTGGATTTAATTTAAAGCAAAATGCAAGATGTCATATTGCATTTTCTACAAAATTTTTTTCGCATAGTCAAACGGGATATTACACAACATATAACACCCAAACTACAACGACATACACTCCTGGTGCATTTACAAACAATGCCTATAATCCAGGCACGACAACTACAACAACACAAATTATTCCTACAAACAATACTTATTCCATGAGTATTTATAAAAAATCCATAATACTAATTATGCGTTGTCAGCATGAATCAAAAAGCGAGTTAGCATGGAGTGGCATTGCTATGGGCAACTTAAAAGATGTAGAAAAGTATAAATCTAATATATTAAAACATTTTATTAAATTATTTGGAAAAGATTTTGATGGAAATATAGATATGACATCGCAATGACACAAAGCAATGCCATGGCATACAAACCTTGCTATAGTTAAGTGAATATTATAGACAAAATTAAATTTGCAAAGTCGGCAATTTTTGAATAGTGTATTCTTAATTGGTGCTTTTGGCGCAAATCGCGCAAGCACAAGCAGCCGCCACTAGACCAGCGCGACATTATAGCAGAATCTAGCGGCAGATTCTAGCGCGCAAAAGCCTACAGATCAAAATCCCTAATCGCCGCACTCTCGCCTATAATCATCACCACATCATCTTTATGCAGCATATCTTAGCTGTTTGGCTCTAGATTCCAGCCGCTATCCACGCGCTTGATGCCTATCGCTTTCGCGCGCTTGGCGATGTCGCTGATGAGCTGTCCGGATGATTTTTGGCTGATTTTTATGCGCGCTATGGAGATGGTGTTTGAGATGTCTGTTATCTCAAAATCAGGATGTGATAAAAAGCCTTTGATGAGGTTGGCAGCGGATTCTCGCTCGGGGTAGATTATTTTGTTTGCGCCAAGTTTGGCTAGGATTTTGCCATGCACAGGCGTTATCGCTTTGGCGATGATTTGCTTTATCTCTAGCTCTTTTAGCGCCATGACTGTCAAAATGCTAGATTCTATATCCTCGCCGATAGACACGATAGCATAATCAATCCTAGCAAAGCCGCTTTCTTCAAGCGCGTCTTTATCCGTAGAATCCAAAATATACGCCATGCTAATGAGCGAGGCAAATTCTTTCACCTTTTCTTCTTCTTGATCAGCGATTATCACGCTTTGCCCCTGCTCGATAAGCCCCTTTGCTACATGGAATCCAAACTTGCCAAGCCCTATCACGCCATAAGTTGCGCGTTTTTTCATATCATTATTCTCCCTTCTGGATATTGGAATTTTTGCGGCTTTTCTTTGGTAAATATCGCAAAAGAAAACGCCAGCACGCCCACGCGCCCGCTAAGCATAAGCAAGATGATAAGCATTTTTCCGCCCGCACCAAAGCTGCCAGATAGGCTAAGCGCGCCGCCATCGCCGATAGATACGCCAACCGTCCCAAACGCCGAGCACACCTCAAACACAAGCGCGATAAATCCATGCGCCCCGCCTTCCTCCATAAACGACAAAAGCGTCACGCAAATCGCGATATAAGATGCGGCAACAATGATGATGAGAAAAGAATCATCAAGCGTGCGTTTTGGGATTTTTTTGTTAAACACGATGACATCGCGCTTCTCGCGCAACACACAATACGCATGCACCAGCAAAACCGCAATGGTAGTGACTTTTATCCCGCCAGCCGTGCCTCCGGGCGCACCGCCAATCACCATAAAAATAGAGCCAAAAAGCAGCGTGCCATCTTTAAACGCGCCTATATCTAGCGTGTTAAAGCCTGCTGTGCGGAAATTTACCGAGGTGAAAAACGCGCTTAGAATCTGCTCATAAAGGCTTAAAGTTTTGATACTGCCTCTATGTTCAAACAAAAACACCATAACACTGCCAAGCACGATGAGTGTGATGGTGGTGATTAGCACGATTTTGGTGTGGATAGAGAGGTAGAAAAAGCGCTTTTTGTGGAAAAATAGCACTCTAGCAGCACAAAATACCCAAGCCCGCCGATGATGATGAGCGCGCAGATGATGAGATTTACAAACAAATCTTTGCGATAAGAGATAAGGCTATTTTCAAAGATGCTAAATCCAGCATTGTTAAACGCAGAAATCGAGTGAAAAATCCCACTCCAAAGCGCCTCCAAAAAGGGCATATCTAGCATAAATCGCAAACTCAACGCAACCGCGCCTATCGCTTCAAACACCAGCACAAACACCACCACGCGCTTCACAAAGCGCATCACACCTTTTATGGTGGGGTGGGATATGGATTCTTTTAAGATCATTTTGCTTTTGTAATCAAGCTTGATGCGAAAAATAATATACACAAGGCTCACGATCACCATATAACCAAGCCCGCCGATTTGTATCAAAAAAAGTATGAGAATCTGCCCCCAGATACTAAAATCTAGCGGCGTGTTTTTGACGATAAGCCCTGTCATGCTAACCGCGGAGCTTGCAGTAAAAAGCGCGTCTATTAAGTCTAGCTCGCCATGATGCATGATAGGCAGCATAAGCAAAAGCGCACTAAATAGCGCAATCCCTGCATAACCTATGAGCAAAAATCTCGCTGCTTTTCGTCTATCCAATATCTGCCTTTTGGTGGGTTGCTTGTTTTTTGTTACTACTTTTTTGCTAGTTTGTTTGCTGCTTTTTTGTTATTTTCTTGCTGCTTTTTGCGTCGCTTTTTAGTGGCTCGTTTTACAAAGCGGGCTTATTTAAACGGTGCTTGCCTTGCTTGCTTTTAGATTTATTATTTTAAATCTTTGTCCGCTTTAGATTCTGACTCGTTTTAGATTCTAGAATCTAACTTCTGGCTACTTTTTGCGCTTCAATCATACTCCACCATAGCAAACAAATGCCATCAATCAAAAGCTAGTTTCTAGCACTCGCGATATGGGACGATATAGAGAGGGATTTATCGCAAGGGTTCAAAGATTTGTAGAAAATTGCAAGGATTTTGGAATGAGATTTTAGGATTCGCAGAAAATATGTAAGTTTATGACGCTTTTTGAAAATTTAAAATATGGATTCTAGGCTTTGCGATTTTTGGCTATAAGCCCGCGTAAGTGCGGGCATCTGGTGTATTTAGCTTTTAGTATTTAGGCAAGCACTCTAGGTGCTTTTTGAGCACTTTTGCAAGCGCCCATTTGCCTATAGCGTGGCTTTTAGTGCGTTTTCGATATCTAGCTTGTTGCTAGGCTCGATGAGTCGCTCGCCCACCTCTACGCCATCTTTGTAAAATATCAGCGTGGGGATTCTGCGGATGCCAAGGTCGCTTCGCAGCTCCTCATTGCTATCAAAATCCACCAGCAGAAATTTCACCTGCTTATACTCTTCCTCGAGTGCTTTCATCATCGGCTCTATCTTGCGGCAGTCTGGGCACCAAGGCGCGCTCACATCGACGACGCAGACGCCAGAGGCTATGTCTTTGCTAAAATCTGTAGAGGGTATCATTGGGTCTCCTTGTGCGATTTTGGGTAGGCTAGATTCTGCATTTTTGCAAAATCGCTTGGATTCTAGCGCGCTTTTTAAATGGATTAGAAATGAGATTGGCTAGGCGCAAAGCAGAGGGAGCGGAGCAGAATCTAGCAAGAATCTAAAAGTCTGCAAAATCGCCTATCGCGCCTATTTAAGCGCGCGATAAAATCGCCAGAATCTAAAATCTTAAAAAATCCTAGAAAATCCCGCGCATCAAAGATTCTGATGCTTTAGATTCAAAGCGCGGCCAAATGCGAGTCTGTCAAATCGCCAGAATCTAAATCAAAAATCCAAGCCACTAAGCCAAAAAGCTAGAATCTAAACCTATATCCCAAGCACCTTTGACCACACTCTGCCATCGAGTTTTAGCTCCATTGTCACTTGGCAGATGCCCTGCTCGCACGCACTCTCACGCACTTGCGCGCCGCGTATGAGCGCATTTACCCGCGTTTTCACACTTGAGTCTTTTAGCACCATATTGCGCACGGTGTCGTTTGAGTTTAGGTGGATGCCATACATCTGCTCGCCCAGCTGGCGATATGCATCAATGATCGCTGCGCGCTTGGCGAGTGCCACAGCTTGCGCGGGCGTGCATGAGCCATCGGGCGCGACGCCTATGCCAACTGCCTCGATTTCGATGATGCTAGCCTCGCTTGGCGCTTGGTATTGCGTATCTAGCGAGGCTTGCGTGGCGTAGCCTTCGTTTATCTGCGTGCTGACTCCGGGTAGCTCCTCTGCTACAAGCGCGCCGCAAAATGTCGCGCAAAGCATCGCACCACAAAGCATTTTGCTAGCTTTTGATTTGCTGATTTTTGCTGTGTTTGCGCTTTTCGTGTTTGCGCCGCTTGCACGCGTTTTTGTTAGTTTTTGCATGTATTCTCCTTCGCAAAATATACAAAGCAAATCGGACATAAGCCAAGAGTTTGAAGCAATGCTTGCGATTTTTGGCAAAATTGTTTTGGAGAAATTGTTTTGGAGAAATTTTTATATGCGGGCGGTTGTGAGCGAAAGCGCGCTTAGAGCTGCTGATACAGCGCCCAAATGCGCGCATGCAAAAGATTAAAAAATGCTTCTATATCTAAGCCTTTTGTATTTGCTTCTGCGATGCAAACAGGGCGGATGCGCGGGGGGATGCTATAGATTCTCGCTAGGTTTTTGGCGGATTTTTGGAGTTTGGCTGGGCTTTTGGTTTGGCTAGATTTGGCGGTGTGTGGCGCGATGATTTGTGGCGTGGATTCTGCGCTGTTTTGTGGCGTGCTAGATTCCGGCAAATTTTGCGATGCGCTAGAATCTTGTTTTTTGGATTCTAGTTTTTTAGATTCTAGTGCGGATTCTAATTTTTTAGATTCTAGTGATAAAGTATTTTTGGCAATGATTAGCGCAAAGGTGTCTCGCAGTGAAGTTGCGCCAAAACTAGCAGAATCTAGCGCATTGCTGGCGTTTGTGGTCGCGTTGCTTGTATTTAAAACTGCGCTGCTTGCGTTTGCATCATCTGCATTATGTTTGTCATCGGCGCTATTTTTACGCTTGGCATAAATTTTATCTAACTCCATGCGCTCGATAAAAAATCCTACTCGCGCGCTTGTGCTGGCGTGGCGCGCTGAAGTATTATTTGCGCGTCCGCCGCCTATCTCGCAAGAAAAATTTGATTTGCATATCTCTTCGCGCTGTTTTTGTGAAAGCACATAGCCTTGCGTTTTTAGCACGCGCGCGATGTGATATAGCGCGCTTAGCTCATTTGGCGCGATGATTAGCGTGAGGGCACCTAGATTCTCGATCCGCCCTTGATAAAGCGTAGCCTTCTCGAGTGCCAGAATCTCAAAGCTTCGCATAAGCCCGCTGCCAAAATGCTCGATAAATTTGTTTGAGAAGTGTTTGCGCATAAAATTTCTCGCATAGCGCTCATCATCATTGGTAGAATCCTCGAAAAACACCGCGCCCTTTTGCTTGCAAAATGCTAGAATCTCATCTTTTGGCGTCTGAAACAAGGGGCGGATGATGCGAAAAGGCGCGCTATTTTGCGCGGTGGATTCTGGCGCTGGCTGTTTTGGCAAAGTGGCAGAATCTAATTTTTGGAAAGTCCCAGAATCTAAAATTGTAGAATCCAAAGTCGCAGAATCTAAAGTCACAGAATCTAGAGAATCCGCCAAATCCACCTCATCAAACGCGCCAAAAGAGTCCGGATAAACCCATGAAATAGGCTCAAAACCAAGCAGATTAGAAATGCCAGCGCCCTTGCTAAGCTGTAGCAAAAACCACTCAAATCTATCATTAAAATGATGCGCCAAAAGCAGCGAATCATAGCCGATAGTGGCTATAAGCGAGGCAAAAAAGCGGTATCTAAACGCGCGCGCATTGGCTTCGAAGTTACTTTTAAACGCGGGGGCTTGTATGCTAAAGCAGCGCTTATCATGTGAGGCGGCGAGCTTATGCGCGTAGGCGACTTCCTCCTTGCTTTGCGCGCGCAAACCATAATCTACAATTGCTATGTCAAACGCTATGCCATGCTCCACAAGCGCATAAAAAAGCGCGACAGAATCCGTCCCGCCCGAGAATCCAAGCAGATGCTTTGGGCTGGCTAGGTGGCGTTTGGCATCGTGCAAATTTTGCGTGTTTTGCGAATCGCGTATATTCTGTGGAGATTGTATATTTTGCAAGTCGTATATATTCTGCGAGTCGCGCAAATCTTGCGAGTTTTGCGAGTCAAATAAATTTTGCGTGTTTTGCAAGCCACGCAAATCCTGCGTATTTCGTGCGCTTTGTGATTTTCCCAAACCCTGCAAGCCACGCGCGCTATCAACGCCCTTTAAAATATCCAAAAATGCTAGCTTCATATAAAAACTTTGCGTATAAAAATGTATAAAAAGAAGTATAAGAAGTATGGTGCCGAAGGTCGGACTCGAACCGACACAAGGTTGCCCTTACTAGATTTTGAGTCTAGCGCGTCTGCCAGTTTCACCACTTCGGCTTAATGGTGCGCTGAGCGAGATTTGAACTCGCACGGGTCGCCCCGCCACCCCCTCAAGATGGTGTGTCTACCAATTCCACCACCAGCGCGCCCGCCCCGCAATGCAGGGCAGAATCAGCTTAAAGCCAAATTAGCCTAGAAGCGCTTTGAACGCATTTACTATCAATTCTGATTCTGGAAGGAATGGATTCCCAT
The DNA here is from genome assembly GCF_001854545.1 of Helicobacter sp. CLO-3. GTDB lineage: Bacteria > Campylobacterota > Campylobacteria > Campylobacterales > Helicobacteraceae > Helicobacter_B. The sequence continues at coordinate 46,916 of NZ_MLQN01000008.1, read as the reverse complement.
AAATAGCAATGATCGCAAATACAAGTGTATAGATAACTTGTGCTTCAATAAGCGCTAGAGCGATAAACATAGTCCCTAGTAGCTTGCCGCCGATGCCCGGGTTTCTGGCTGTGCCTGCGATAGTCGCTGCTGCTGCATTTCCCATACCGATAGCACCACCAAGAGCTGCTATACCAAGACCTACAACACCGCCAGCTACAGAAAGTGCCAACAAAAGTGATAAATCACTGCCACTAAAAACGCTTTCGCCTGCAAACGCAAACGCCACAAATCCAAAACACAAAACAAGTAATGCTTTCATGGGATCTCCTTGAAGAATATTAGTCTGCCACCTTTCGGATTATTCCCCTACTAGCGTGGCTAAACAAGCTGTGATTATGTCAGAATCTAACTAAAAAGAAGCTAAAGCAAGCTCTATTTTGCCTTTGAAATTCCCCAAAATCTCGCATCTTAGCACCTCGCCCTCTTTGAAAAAATCGCGCAAAGGCTGGCTACTGCTTGGAATCTTGCTAATATGCAAAAGCCCATCGCCACCGCGCGGCAGCTGGATAAATAGTCCAAAATCTGCCACCTTTTTGATGACGCCTTCAAACATCTCGCCCGCTTCATAAGGCGCTTGTGGGGCGATGAGATTTAGGATGAAATCTTTTGCGCCTTGCAAAGATTCTTTAGAATCCGCGTTTATCTGCAAGCTGCTAGATTCTCTATCTATGTCAATGCTTACACCAAAGCGCTCGATTATCTCGCGTATCGTTTTGCCACCCTGCCCGATGATGTCTGGGATTTTGTGGCTTGGGATGCTGAAGCGCTCGCTTTTTGGGAGGTATTTTTCATTTGGGATGATGTTTTTGGCAGCGTCTTCCATGATGCGAAGTATCTGCCCGCGCGCGCGTTTGGCTTGATAGAGTGCGTCTCTCAAAATAGCAGAATCTATGCCGCCTAGTTTTATATCCATTTGCATAGCAGTTATGTATTGGCGCGTGCCGGCTACTTTGAAATCCATATCGCCATCATGGTCTTCTAGCCCCATGATATCGGTTAGTATTGCGTATTCATCGCCATCTATCACGAGCCCCATCGCCACGCCCGCTATCAGCTCATCGCCCAAACCACAAGCGCGCAAGGCAAGCGAGCCGCCACACACGCTAGCCATGGAGCTTGAGCCATTGGATTCTAGGATTTCAGACACGAGGCGTATGGTGCGTGGCGCGTTTTTTACACTAGATTCTAGCGCTTTTCTAGCTAGATTCCCATGCCCTAGCTCGCGCCTTCCCACGCCATTTATCATGCTAGCCTCACCTACGCAAAATCCCGGAAAATTGTAATGAAACATAAAGCGCTCTTTCACACTCCCGCCAAAATCATCTTGACTCTGCGCGTCATTATCCCCGCCTAGCGTGCATACCACAAGCGCTTGCGTCTGCCCGCGCGTGAAAAGCGCGCTAGAATGCGCGCAAGGCAGCACATTTGTCTCGATACTTATAGGGCGCACATCCTCTAAGCCCCTGCCATCGGCTCTTTTGTGCGTTTTCAAAATCATCGCGCGCAATTGATGCTTTTTATACAAATCTAGCATGCTTTTTATATGCGCGATTTCCCATTGCTGATTTGTTTCAGCAATAGTTTTGGCGATATTATCTAGCTCGCTGCTGCGCTCGCTTTTACTCATTGCAAGTAGTGCTTCTTGCACGCTTTGTGCGTGGTTTTGCGCGATGTATTGGTAGATTTCTGGGTGGGTTTGCATATCTTTTAGTGGGAGTGTTTTGGGCGCGGATTTGAGTGGCAAAAGCGCGCTATCATACGCCGCGCAATCTTTTGCTATCGCTTTTTGCGCTAGTGCGATAGCCCTGCAAAGCTCATCCTCATCTAGCCCTTCATCACTGCCTTTCATCTCTATCATAAGTATATCTTCGCCGCTGCCAGATACATAAAGATCTAGGCTAGAATCTTTGCGCTCGCTGGCGTTTGGATTGATGATAAAATCAGCGCCTATTTTGCCTATACGCACGCTACTTACTGGCGGGATGAAGCTAAGCCCAGAAGTCAGCAGCGCATTTGCCGCGGTATGTAGCGCGCACACTTGCAAATCGCTTTTGCCATCATAGCTTAGCACCATGATAGTGATTTGTGTGGGATAATAATAGCCTGCTGGGAAAAGCGGGCGCAGTGTGCGGTCGATAATGCGAGAGGTTAGAATCTCAAACTCGCTAGGCTTGCCCTCGCGCTTGATAAATCCGCCCGGAATCTTTCTAATAGCATAGGATTTTTGTATATACTGCACGCTTAGAGGCAAAAAATCGCCCTCCACCGCCTCTTCTTCTATCGCGACACTTGCTAGTATCACGCTGCCGCCTGTCTGATACCACACACTACTGCAAGCCTGCTTGCCAACATAGTTTAGCTTATAATTTTCTTCTAGATTCTCTAGCGTCACATCAATGGAGTGCATTTTTTTCCTTTGGAATGAGATTGGTTTTGGTGGTGTATTCATCCATTATCGCAAGGATTTCTTCCTCGCTTATGCTTGGCAGATTTTTATAATACTGCTCTGTCGCCACAAAATAATCAAGCTTATTTACAGCGATGAGCGCATCGCTTGTCTCGCTTAGAATCTGGGCAATATCAGTGGGGATGACAGGCGTCAATACATAGATGCTTTTTGCCTTTTTTTGGATGCAGGTTTTTATCGCTAGGCTCATGGTGGTGCCTGTTTCTACGCCTTGATCCACTAGGAATACGCATTTTTGCTTGATGGGGCTTAGCGTCGCGCCTTTGCGGAATTTGTAGATTCTAGGAAGTATGACTTCTTCATACTCGCGCTTTGCCTCGCCATACACATAATCTAGCGAGATACCAAACGCATCGATGAGTGGCTCATGCATGATAATATCCATATTTTCGCTAACCGTGGCGATCTCACATTCGCTATTTATAGGCGCTAAAATAGGCGCACAAAAAAGCAAATCAAGGCTAGATTCTAGCTTTTGTGCTAGCTTTTGTGCGAAAAATAGCCCATCAAAGCTAGTAGATAGCACGATGCTATTTTCGCTATCAATATGATGATTTAGCAACTCATCATAGAGCTTTAGAAATGCTTCGTCGCGGTCTTCAAATTGTGGTGTTTCTATCATTTATTACCTTTTTGCATATTGCTACCTTTTGCATTTATTGCCTCTTTGCATTTACGCCCTTTTTGCTTTTATTGCCCTTTTGCATTTGTCGCCCTTTTTGTTTTTTGTGATGCTTTGCGCGCCTGTTTTGGATTCTAGATTCTAGAATCTAGATTCTAGCTATTTGGCTTATCTATAGAATCTAGTCGTAAAGCCCACGCTATTTAGCGGCACAAAATTTAATATCAGTCGCACATAATAATCCTGCTGTATGTAGTAAGGATTTGCGGTGTTGTTTGTCAAAATCGGAAGGCGACGATTGACAAACTTCAGCCCCACGCCAAAACAGCGGATATTTTTGTATAGCCCGATATCCCAATCTAGCAGCGTATTTTTTTCTATATCATACCCAGCCGAAGCTGAAAACGCAAATACACGAAAATCATGCGACATCGTCCCTCTTAGATAATGCGCGCCTGTCTGCCTAAAAAGCGTGTTTGCCAAAAAGTCATACGCCTCCTTGTCTTTGTAATAATATGACGCGGATGAGCGAAACGCGCCTTGGTTGTAGCTCGCAGTGATAGCGAGTTCTGACATCTTGCGCGTATAAAATGAATAAAAAAAGCTTGTGGTGATGGAAAGATTATTTATTGGTGTGAAGTTAAATTTACTCTCTAGCGGGCGTTTGGCTATCACGCTTGGGTCGATTCTGCCTTGTGCGTCGGCATTTAGCGTGGTGTTGCTTAGCTCATCAAAATTTAGCCGCTGATAAATGCGCCAGTCAAAGATGCTGCGCCCGGCGTTTGTGATGAAGTATTGCGTGAGTTTTAAATCAAGCGTTTGGTTGATAATAGAATACGCACTTATGCCGGAGGGATCCCAAATATCATCATAAAAATTTAGCACGCCATTGCTATCATACATCGGGAATTTATTGAGATATGCTGCGCTTGAATAGGCTGGATTGCTACCGCGCAAAGCGATGCTTGCTTGGCGCACTTGCGCGGAAATATCGCCTACGCCCTGACTTAGCAAGCCATTGTGATAAAACAAATAAGGACCGCTCAAAAGCGCTTCAAACTGCACAGAATGGAAAAATTTATCATGGCTTTTTGAGAGATCAGAATTTAGCGATATGGAATAATTTGCAGAAAAAATATTGCCATTTTTGTCAGCAGTTGGGATGTAGCTATTTTTTGTCTGCGTGATAGCTAGATTTTCAGCATAAAACTCACTCCACACACCTAGAGAGATGTATTTTTTGAGCAGTGAAAACTGCAAGCCTATGGGGATTCTAAGGCTATTTTCCACATAGCCATAGCCAAGATCTCTAGTGGTATTTCTAAACTGATAGTCGATAGAGTATAAAAGCTGGCGGAAAAATAGAGAATCCATATATTTGTGATACTGCATATTTGGCAGTGATTGGAGCGTGGTTGAGTTGTTGATAGCAGAGAGATTTAGAAAATATTTGAGATTTAGCCCAAAGTAGTGCTTGTCTGTCTGGATGAAGGCATTTGCTTTTGAAGTATAAAAATTGTCATAAACTCTCCTATACACCTGCCTTAAGCGATAATAATCTAAGTCATTCATATAAGCAAAATTGATATAAAATCCATTGTCTAAATCGCTTTTTAGTTTGAAAAATTTTTGCAAAGGTTTGTTGCTTAGATGATACAATCTCCCGCCAAAAACGCGCCTATTTTTGACATTATATTGCTGTGAATATTCTCTAAAATTATAAAAATATCCAAACTCTGCGTAGGTGCGATCTAGCTTAGAATCTAGTGCGCGAAACTCTATCATCCCGCCCACGCCGCGCTGGGTGCGCACCTGTGGCGTAAAGGTCATATCCCAATTGCTTTTGGGCGCTAGATAATAAGGCTGCATATAAATAAAGCCATCTGTGGCAGATTGGACAAAATCTGGCATAAGCAGCCCGCTTTTGCGCGACATATCTGTAGAAACTCTAAAATATGGAAAATACAAAATCGGCACATCGCCGATATACACGCGCGGATTCCACATAGAGATATTTTTGGACTCATCTGAATACGAGCCAGAAGTCGCCTCCATACGCCATATGGGCTTTTGGATAGAACAGCCTGAAATGGTGGCTTTTTTGAATGAGTAGATTCCATTGTTTGACAAGCCGCTTTTGGAGCTCACCCACATGCCTGTTTTGGTGTCTTGCAAATACAAAGGCTCAATGACTCCATAATGCTCATCTAGCTTAAAAAAAGTGCTTTGCGTGCGCACGAGCAGATTCTCATCGCGATATATCCGCACATCGCCGCTTGCTTGCACTTCGCGCTTTTCCATGTCGTATTGGATGAGATCTGCAAGCGTGTAGATGTCATGATTTATAAGGATCGCATGTCCTACTGCATAGATGGTATTATCCGCGCTATAGACATTATCTGCTAGAAGCTCGAAGACTTTTTGGTTGTCTTTGTCGTATTTGGTGACGCTAGTAGAATCTGATTTGGCGGAATCTGATTTGGCAGAATCTGTTTTGGTGGAGTTTGCTTTGGCGGAGTTTGATTTGGCAGAATCTATTTTCTCTTTGTCGGTAGATTCTGTGTTAACGGCTTGATTATTAGATTTTTGGCTAGCAGCATCTGCATAGCAAATGCCTGCAAAAAGTAGCATTACCATCAAAAGTCGCGCAAAAGGCGCGCTAGCACAGCTGACCGCCATTAACGATTCTGATAAATGACAATGGTGCGCGATGCTCTATCATAAAGCGTGCGCTTAAACCTATCGCCAAACGCAAAAAAGAAAGGTATAAAATACACCACCTGCGACACCTCGCGCAAAAACGCGCGCCAAAAGCTATACAGCGCGTTTGGAGAATCTAGCAAATCCACGCTTATCACGCGGATTTTTAGCGCCATTTTGCCCAGACTCGCACCATAAAGAAAGGTAAAAAGCCCTTGATAAATAAAGCCTAGCACATACACTTCAAGCGCAAGCAGCGGCATCTCTTGTAGCGCCTTAGTGGATTCTTCGATGCCTTGCGTGCTAAGCGCGGCAAAGGTGTTAAAATTTATCACAAATATCAAAAAACTTATAAGCACACTATCTATCACATACGCCCAAAACCGCCTATCAAGCGGCGCTATGTATAGATTCTCCCTATCTAGCGTATCTTGTATAGTTTCATCATTCATCACAATGCCTTATTGGATATGTCTTTGCGATATATTTTGCCTTCAAACTGCACAGATTCTGCGATTTTATAGGCATTTTCTTTGGCTTTTTGAAGCGTTTTGCCTAGCCCTACTGCTACTGCTACGCGCCCGCCACTTGCTAGCATTGCTCCATTTTTATCTTCACTCACTCCAGCAAAATACACTGCGCCCAAAGTTTCGCCTAGATTCTTATCAAAAGGCGCTATGCTAAGCGGATAAGGTGTCGATGCGCCAAAGGGATAATTATGACTAGCAAGCACCACGCCTACACAATAATCATCGCTAAACTCGACTTTCAAGCGATCTATGCTAGCAGAATCCACCGCCTCGCAAATATCTATAAGCGAAGTTTTTAGCAAAGGCATCAGCACCTCGCATTCTGGATCGCCAAAGCGCACATTAAACTCCAGCAAAAACGGCTCACCATCCACCACCATGATACCCGCAAATAGCACACCGCTAAAGGGCGTGCCCCTCTCTTTCATCCCCTTTAGCGTGGGGGCAAAAATGCGCGTAGCGATTTTTTGCTTTAGCGTCTCATCGCACAGCGGGCTTGGCGTGTATGCGCCCATACCGCCGGTGTTTGGTCCTTTGTCATTATCATAAAGCTGCTTGTGATCTTGGCAGGCGGGCAAAAGCACGAAGTTTTCGCCATCACAGATCCCAAAGACAGAGAGCTCAAATCCACTCAAAAACTCCTCTATCACGACGCATTTCCCAGCCTCACCAAAGCTCTCACCACTAAGCATATTTTCTATAGTAGATTCTGCTTCTTCATAGCTTTGCGCGATGATGACGCCTTTGCCAGCGCACAGCCCGCTAGCTTTCACGACTACTGGCAGAGGAAGCGCGCGCGCGAATTCTTTTGCTTTGTCTTTGTCGTCTGTCTGAATATAGCGCGCTGTGGGGATTCCCACACTTGCGACAAAATCTTTCATAAACGCCTTTGAGCCCTCAAGCCGCGCAGCATCTTTGCTAGGACCAAACACCTTCACACCATTTGCGCGCAAAAAATCGCTTAGCCCATCCACCAGCGGCGCCTCACTACCCATAATCACCCAGTCAATCGCCTCTTTCACGCAAAAATCTAGTATGTCTTGATTTTTGGAAATGGCGACATTGATGCCAAGCGCCTTTGTGCCAGCGTTTCCCGGGGCGAAAAACACCGCGCCCACGCGCTTATCGCGACGCAGATTTGCACCCAGCGCATACTCGCGCCCGCCACTTCCGATAATCAACACTTTTTGCAACGCGTTTTTTGAAATTTTTTGCGATGCGTTTTGCAGATCTTGTTTAGAATCATTTTGCGATGATAGAGATTGATGCATCATATTCCTTAAAATCTATTTACCCAGATAACCGCTACTTAAAATTGTGCAGCCCAATGGATAAGCTACAAACAAGGTTTGGAGGATTTTATTAGGCGGCAGATTCTCACCATTCTCTGGCTGCAAGCGAAAATACCGACACACAAAAACCACTACCGTGCCTAAAATACTTAAAATTAACGGACTCGACAAAAAAGAAACACGAGTTATCCAGGCGCGTTATTATAAGCCTTGTTCGTTTAAATTTGGGTTAGAATGCCTAGAATATTTGCTATAATACCAGCTTTTATCGCGTTTGCGCTTAATCGAGAAAGCACCACAAACGCGCAACACCACGACACCAACACAAAGGCAAAGCAATGAAAAAAGCACTCATCACAGGCATCACCGGGCAAGATGGCGCGTATTTGGCAGAATTTTTGCTAAAAAAGGGCTATGAAGTGCATGGCATCAAGCGCAGAAGCTCGCTATTTAACACCGATAGAATCGATCATCTCTACCAAGACCCACACATCGATAATCGCAACTTTTTCTTGCATTATGGCGATTTGACAGATTCTATGAATCTTACGCGCATTATCGCTGACACACAGCCTGATGAGATTTATAATCTTGCCGCGATGAGCCATGTGCAAGTGAGCTTTGAGACGCCAGAATACACCGCAAATGCCGATGGCATAGGCACGCTTAGAATCCTAGAAGCTGTGCGCCTATTAGATATGGTAGAAAAAACCAGAATCTACCAAGCCTCCACAAGCGAGCTTTATGGACTCGTGCAAGCTGTGCCGCAAAATGAGAAAACGCCCTTTTATCCGCGCTCGCCTTATGCGTGCGCGAAGCTTTATGCGTATTGGATTACGGTGAATTATCGCGAGGCGTATAATATTTTTGCGAGCAATGGGATTTTGTTTAACCACGAAAGCCCCATACGCGGCGAGACATTTGTGACGCGCAAAATCACGCGAGGGGTTAGCAAAATAGCGCTTGGCTTGCAAGATAAACTCTATCTTGGGAATCTAAGTGCCAAGCGCGACTGGGGGCATGCCAAAGATTATATCGAGGCGATGTATCTTATTTTGCAGCAAGAGAAAGCAGATGATTTTGTCATCGCTACTGGCGTGACGACAGAGGTGCGCGATTTTGTGCGATTGGCGTTTGAAGAGGTTGGCATCGAGGTGGCGTTTGAGGGCGAGGGCGCGCAGGAGGTTGGCAAAGTGGCTGCGTGTCGTGGCGAATACAAGCTGCCTATAGGCAAGGAGGTCGTGGTGGTGGATTCTAGGTATTTCCGCCCTACTGAAGTGGATTTGCTTCTAGGTGATCCGACAAAAGCGCAAAAAACCCTAGGCTGGAAGCCGCGCTATGACTTAGCCGCGCTTGTCAAAGATATGATGCAAAGCGATGTGAAACTCATGCAAAAAGAGAAATTCCTACAAGAAAATGGCTATAACATCTTGCGATATTTTGAGTAGGCGGATCATTTTAAATTTTTAAACAATATTTAGATAAGTGGTCTTTATAGCAGTTTTATAAACCAGATAAACTAGTATTGATGAAGTAATATCTAATAGTATTTTCTAAGTGTATTTTAGTATTAGTGGTTATTGCTCAAATATTGGGGTATTTTTTCAATTCAGCAAATATCTAAATCTCGCTTTGGAGTTTAGATTCTACCGCTCCTGACATGCGCCAACATTTCCAAAAGTACAATCAACGTCCAGTCAATGTTTGCTAGCTTCTGCATATATCAGAACCGGTTCCATCTAAAACCGGCTTATGCAAATTTGCCGGTTAGATTTTGGATTCTAGCGATTTGCTAGGCTTGTGGCTTGTTTTGGTGAGATGATGACAAAGCGCGTGTTTTTGTTGTGTTTGGAGGTTTTGGCATCTTCGACGAGCTGCTTTGGATTCCCGCGTATGAAAGGATCGATATAGCCTAGCTCAAAGCTTTGCGAGTTGATGTTTGACAAAAACTCGCCATCGGTTTTGGCAACCACCACGCTATAATCTTTGGACGCAGACATAATTTGAAGCTTCAGATACATTTCTAGCTTTTGGTTTGTCGTGTATATCAAAAATAGCTTCTCATGCTGCTTTTTATATTTTTGGAAGTAGTTGTAGCCGGTTTTTTCATTGTCTGCTAGCTTGTTTTTATCTAGCCTTTTTAGGTATTGCGCGTAAAATGTCATCGTGCAGTAGGGGTTATTGATATCGTGTTTGAAAAAGTTATTATGCACCGAGGTTGATGCCATGCCTGTTTTCCACATCTTATTATCTAGTGCGGTGGCGACGATATTTAGCGCCTCGCGCGTTTTGTCTAGCAGCTCATCATGCATCTTGCGATATGTCTCGCTAAACATATTGAGATGATTTTCTCTAAAATCTTTGGTGATAGATTCTAGTCTTGTTTGGCATTCGACGAGAATCTTTATCTCCTCCTCCGCCTTTGCCATGATGTTTTTTTGCGTCTCTAGCTTTTGGGGCAGCGTGGAGTCTTTTTTGTTGGTTTCTATTTGGTTGCGAAGCTTACGCACTTCATTCATGCAAAATTTCGCTTTGTTTCTAAGCTGTATGACTTTTTCTTTTATCCCCAAAATCGCCTTGATAGCGCCTTTGTAATGCAGCTGCTTATCCAAAAACACCTCTGTATAAATCGTCTCTGGTTTGAGGTTTGCGCTCTGAACCAGCGCTTTGTAGGAGTATTCGAGGTTATTTACCTTTTGCAAATCATTGGCAAAAACATCAGGCGTAATATTTTTGTCGCAATACACCAAATAATCTATAGCCTTTGACAAAAAGCGGCGCACGATGAGGTAGTTTAGCTGCTTTTCTGGCGGGATTTCTTCGGTGTCTTCTAGCGCTAGTTTTATGGCATTGGATTCTGGGGTGAAATACTCTTCTAGGCAGTTTTCTGTGGATATGGTAACCTCGATGCTTTTCATCTCGAGGTAGTTTGTTTGTTTAAATATATTTTCTGCGATTTGGTTGCGAAGGTCTGTCTCTTTGGTGCGAAGCTCTTCATCAGTGTCTGTTTTCCAGAAATCTATCTCTTTGATAAGAGAATCTGGACCAAAAACTTGATACGCAGAGCTATGCGCATCCACGATGATGCCGCTTTCATTCACGCGAAACTCGACATACACGCCAGCAGCAGGCAAAAGCTTCCTATCATGCCAATGCTCTTTTCGTAGCTCAAAAATCTTTTTGGAATAATTGGTGATGACTCCAGAGCCCGTAGCCATCGAGTAGCGACTAATCCTTCCGTGCATCTCTGCGCCCCCTAATGTTGATAATAATCTAAGTTTTGCATAGAATCTGTATGCAGAATCTCCTTTGTTTCTAGCGCGATATGCTATAATATCTTTAGAAAAACTTTGCTTAAAGGGACTTACATTAAGAAAATATATGTTTTGTGCGCGTGGTGCGCGCTTTTTATCATTTTGAGTTTGGCGACCATCTTTGGGGCTAGCGGGCAGATGGGCGAGTATGGGCGCGCGTTTGCAATGCTCAATCTCTCGTGGTTTGGGTATCTGGGATATGTGTATTTGCTATTTTTTCTCTACCCTGCCTACGCACTTTATAAAGATTCTACACTCACGCCAAAGCGGCTAAAAATCATCACGGCTACGATTTTGCTTAGCCTTGTGGTGCTTGTAGGGCAGTTTTTGCTTTTTGGCGAGGGGAAGCTTGGCGAGATTCTTATCTCAAAGCTGCTGCCCATTTTTGGTCCCATAGGTGTGGGGATATTTGTGGTGCTGTGCTTGCTTGGCGGGGCGATGCTCATCGCGCCAAAGCAAGTGATATGGCTCTACACTCGCGCAAAATCCGCAATTGTCGGCATAGCCAAATATCTAGCGCACAATTTCAAAGAAGCATACGCGTATCTCGCGCCACTTTGCATGCGCGGTGCGCGCAGAATCTACTCTAGTGTGTCTAGCAAAATAGCGGCGTTTTTCTACAGCCCCTCTATTAAAGAGTTTGACAGAAAAGATTCTAGTGGCGATGGGTTTGGCAGCAAGGCGTTTGATAGTGGGGCGCTTGGTGGCGGAGTGTTTGATTTGGGCGCTGGTGGTGCGCCTAGTGCGCTGGATTCTCGCGCTTTGGATTCTCGCGCCGCTGTAGATTCTGGTGCTTTGGATTCTCGTACTTTTGATTCTCGCGGGCAGAATCCTTTGCAACATTTTGCGCAGAATCCAGTTTTACAGAATCCAAATCCTTATGTAAATAATGCACTAGATTCTAGCGCGCCGGCATTTACGCCAGATATTTTTGCGCCCAGCCAAAAGGGTGCAGGTGCAAATAGCGCAAATAATATAGGCGCGCCAGCCCAGAATCTAGCCAATACACTAAATGCGCTGGTGCCAAACGCCAGCCAAGAGGCGGAGTTTGATGAAAAAGATGTGTTTGTGATGTATCGCGATGATGATTTGGAGTCCAAGCAAAAGCACCAAGATGAGGAAAAATACAAAAAAATGGTGCGCCTCGTGGATACCAAAGAAGAGGGCGAGCTGCTGAAAATCAACCCCCAAGAGGTGTTTTCGCGAGCCAAAGCGCGCGAGCAGGAGGCGATGCCTTATCAAGAGCCGCTCACGCCGCATTACACAAAAATAGTAAATCCGGCGATAAGCGCAGATTCTAGTGGCGCGGCGTTTGGTGTGGATTCTAGCATGGGATATAGCGCGCACCAAAGCGCAGAATCTAATGCTGGCTTTGTGGCAAATGATGCAAACTTCGCGCCACAAATGGATTCTGGCAATTTTGCGACACATCAAGCGCACGCAGCGACTCAAGCGACACAAACAACCCAAGCGACTCAACCAACTTTTGCCAGCGCGATGCCAAATGCACCAGAATCTAAACTCGCGGATTCTGCGCTTTTAGATTCTGCTCTTCTAGATTCTAGTTTGGCAGATTCTATGCTGCTAGATTCTCAAGCGCCAGAATCTAGCGCACCAATAGCGCCAAAAACCATGAGCACGCCAAATCCTAGCGCACAACCTGCGCCAATAACACAAAGCGCGCAGAATCCACAAGCCACGCCAAGCACTGACAGCGCGCAACCCCAGCAACACCAGCAAATTTTGCAACCCCAGCAACCCCAGCCGCCAAAGCCAAGCCCAAAAGCAAGCAGCGTTTATGAAGCCAGCAGAGCGCAGCTAAACACGCTTGAAAAGGGCGCGCTAGAACTGCCAAAAGATTATAATCTGCCCTCCACCGCGCTTTTGCAAAACCCCGGCAACCAGCGCCCTAGCTTTGAGGATGGCGAGATAGACACCAAAACGCAAAATCTGCTCTCCAAGCTAAAAGTGTTTAAAATCGATGGCGATGTGGTGCGCTTTTATCCGGGACCGGTGGTGACGACATTTGAGTTTCGCCCAGCGCCAAATGTCAAAGTAAGCCGCATAGCAGGGCTAAGCGATGATCTAGCGATGGCGCTAAGCGCGCGCTCTATCCGCATCCAAGCGCCAATCCCGGGCAAAGACGCTGTGGGTATCGAGGTGCCAAATGCTGAGACACAGACGATTTATCTGCGCGAGATTTTGGAATCTGAAGTGTTTAAAAACACCGCTTCGCCGCTTGCTTTGGGGCTTGGCAAGGACATAGTGGGCGATCCATTTGTGACAGATCTAAAAACGCTGCCGCATTTGCTGATAGCCGGGACGACGGGCAGCGGGAAAAGTGTGGGCGTAAATGCGATGATATTATCGCTCCTCTATCGCAACTCGCCTGATAATCTAAAGCTCATCATGATAGATCCCAAAAAGGTCGAGTTTAGCCTCTATGAGGAGATACCACACCTTCTGACGCCTATAATCACGGATTCTAAAAAGGCGATAATCGCGCTTGGAAATGTCGCGCGCGAGATGGAGCGGCGCTATGAGGCGATGAAAGAGATGAAGACTAAAACCATCGATAACTACAACGAAAAAGCGCGCAAAGAAGGCAAGGAAGTCATGCCTTTTATCGTGATAATCATCGATGAGCTAGCTGATCTTATGATGACAGGCGGCAAGGAAGCAGAAGCCTCGATCATCCGCATCGCGCAAATGGGGCGCGCATCCGGCTTGCATCTGATAGTCGCCACGCAGCGCCCAAGCGTGGATGTCGTGACAGGGCTCATCAAGACAAACCTGCCTGCCAAAATCGCTTTCAAAGTCGGCTCTAGGATGGATTCTCGCGTCATCTTGGATACTGAAGGCGCGCAGAATCTACTAGGGCGCGGGGATATGCTATTTTCGCGTGGCGGGGGCAGTGGCGTGCTGCGACTTCATGCGCCATGGACTAGCGAAGAGGAGATAGAAAAGATAGTCGAGTTTATCCGCGCGCAACGCGAGGTGGAGTATGACTCTAGCTTTTTGGCGGATGCGAGCCTGCCGCGCGCGATAAGCGAGGAGGAGATCGCACAAGAGGGCGGCGCGCTAATCGATGAAGCCAAAAAAATGATGCTGCTTGATGGCAAAACCTCCATAAGCAACCTGCAGCGCCGCCTAAACATCGGGTATAACAAAGCCGCTAGTATCGTAGAAGAGCTAGAAGCGCAAGGCTTCCTCTCCGCACCAAACGCCAAAGGAAACAGGGAGATAATAGGGTAAAGTGGCATTTTTGTGTCGCCTTACAATTTGCGTTGTTTATAATTTTGTGTTGTTTGCAGGGCTTTCTCGTGTGTTTTGCAGTAAGTTTGGAGCATAGAAAGTGCGTTGGCTTAGAGATAAACGCATAAAAGCAATTTATGTGTGGTTATGCGTGGCAAATCTATTTAAATAAGCGCGACATCCATAAGACACCACGCTTATTTATTTAATTATTTCCTAGTTATTTTCCGGCGATTTTTTCTATTATCGCGTTAAATGTCTTGCTTGGGCGCATGATATCTTGCGCTTTTGTATCATCGAGTTTATAGTATCCGCCAAGATCGACTTTCACGCCTTGTGCGCCGTTAAACTCCGCTCTTATCGCGCTTTCATTAGATTCTAGCTCGCTAGCGATAGGCGCGAAAAAGCCAGCCATAGTGCCATCCTCGCTTTGGTCTGCCAGCGCGCGCGCAAAATACATCGCTAGATAAAAATGACTCGTGCGGTTATCATCCTCGCCGACTTTGCGCGAAGGCGCTTTGTCATTGTCAAGCCACTTGCCAATAGCAGAATCTAGCGCGTTTGCCAGCGTTTTTGCCTGCTTGTTTTTGGTTTTTTGCGCGTAAAACTCTAAACTCGCTTGCAATGCCAAAAACTCGCCCAAGCTATCCCAGCGCAAGTGATTCTCATCCACTAGCTGTTCTACTTGCTTTGGCGCGCTTCCGCCAGCGCCTGTTTCAAACATCGCCCCGCCATTTAGCATAGGCACGACGGAGAGCATTTTCGCGCTTGTGCCAAGCTCTAAGATCGGGAAAAGATCAGTCAAATAGTCGCGCAATACATTTCCGCTGATAGATATCACATCTTTGCCAGCGCGGATGATTTCTAGCGATTTTTGGCAGGCTTCTTTTGGCGCTAGTATGGGTAGCGATTTGCCAGCTTTTGCGAGGCGTGCGCGCACGAGCTCTGCCATGATTTTGTTGCTTGCCCTTTTTTCATCAAGCCAGAAAATCGCCTCACTCCCAGTGATATCCGCGCGCTCGATGCCTAGGTCTATCCAGTTTTCCACCGCGTCATATTTGGCTTCATTGGCGCGATAGATATCGCCCTTTTGCACCTCATGCGACAAAAGCACCTTGCCACTAGAATCCACTATCTCAAACACCCCATCACTTGGCGCTATAAAAGTTTTGTCATGAGAGCCGTATTCTTGCGCCTTGCGCGCCATTAGCCCGACATTTGACACGCTGCCAAGCGTCGCTGGATTTAGCACGCCATTTTTATGCAGATCTTCTATCACTGCTTCATAAATAGTCGCGTATGTTTTATCTGGTATCAATGCGTTGGTATCGCAAGTGTTGCCATCTTTATCCCAAAGTTTCGCGCCATTTTTCAGCATCGCAGGCATGGAGGCATCGACTATCACATCGCTTGGGACATGCAGATTTGTCCTCCCTTTGGCAGAATCTACCATCGAGATTTTTGCCCTTGTTTCTAGGATTTGCGCGTATTTTTTCTGTATCGCTTCTTTTTTGGGAGAGGATTCTATTTTTGCTAGAAGCTCGGATACGCCGTTGTTTGCATTGACACCAAGCCTATTTAGCTCATCGCCAAACTCCTCAAAAAGCTCTTTGAAAAACACCTTCACACCATGCCCAAAAATCACCGGATCGCTCACTTTCATCATCGTAGCTTTCAAGTGCAGCGAAAAAAGAATGTCTTCTTTTTTACACACCGCGATTTGCTCCTCGTAGAACTTATCTAGCTCGCGCGCGCTCATAAATGTCGCATCCAAAATCTCATTTTTCTCAAGCTTGATGCCTTCTTTCATTATTTTTGTTTTGCCATTTTCCCCGCCATTTTTTGGCTTGAAAATTATGCTAGCAGTCGTTGGCGTATCGATAAGCACGGCTTTTTCATTATCGAAAAAATCGCCCTTAGCCATGTATGACACGCGCGTTTTGGAGTCTTTGGAGAATGGCGCTACTTTATAAGGGTGCTTTTTGGCATAGTCTTTGACGGCTTTGGTGCATCGTCTATCAGAGTTTCCAGCGCGCAGCACCGGATTTACCGCGGAGCCTAGCACTTTTTGGTATTTTTCTTTGATAGCTTTTTGCTCATCATTTGCCGGCTCATCCGGGAAATCAGGGATAGCAAAGCCCTTTTCTTGCAACTCTTTGATAGTCGCTTTTAGCTGCGGGATAGATGCGGAGATATTTGGCGTTTTGATGAGGTTTGCCTGCGGGTCTTGCACGAGCTCGCCTAGCTTTTTTAGCTCATCATCGATGCGTTTAGATTCTGGCAAAATATCCCTAAACTGCGCGATGACTCTAGCGGAGAGCGAAATATCAGAAGTCGCTACTTCTATGCCTGCATGCTTTACAAATGTCTCCAAAATCGGCAAAAACGAGTATGTGGCAAGCGCTGGGGATTCATCAGTGAGGGTGTATGTGATTTTCATCGTGTGTCCTTTGTGGGGGTTGTTAAATCATTGCAGTATAGCAAAATATCCAAAAATATCGCTGTAAATTCAAACATTTTTTTACTTTTATGTGGCATTTGTCGCAACTAGTGGCAAATACCTAATGCCATAGCAAACCCGGAGCGCTTGATAAATATTGTTGCGCATCTTTTGTTTTTTATAGTCATATATGTTTATGTTGCATGTTGCTGGGTTTTAGTTTTTTAAAGTTTAGGAAACACCCCGTTTTTTTGATTTTATCACAGCAGCCATTTTTCAAAAATATAAAAATGTCAAAAATATACTTTTTGCCATATGAACTAACAAGTCCTAAATATTTTTACTATTAGAAAAAAGCTTGAATTTTGCAATAAAACCGCAATAAAACATACTTTAAGTTTATAAATATTCATTTACTAAAAGAGTCTTTTGTTTTACCCAAAGTTTCGATACAATAGCAAGTATTAAACAATAAGTGAGATTTGATGGCGATTTGTGAAGATAAGGATTTGGAGCAGGAAAATATCAGCCATGTTTTCGGGCATGCGTCGCGGCTGATGCATAACTATGTGCTAAACAAGCTACGCCCCTATGGCATGGGGCTCGAGCAGCTGGGGATATTGCACTATCTTGCGTGCGCGGACAATGCCATAAGCATAGGCGAGCTCTCGGCGTTTTTGCTAAAAGATATGACGACTACTTCGCGCCTCATCTCTTCGCTAGAAAGCAAGGGGCTTGTCACCAAAACCAAAGACTCCAAAGACAAGCGCATCACGCATATTCGCATCACCAAAAAAGGCAAGGACAAAATCGAGGAATTGTCGTTTTTTGCGCAAGATGTAGATGCGCTTTTTGATGATACGCTGGATTCTGCGGAGCTGGCGGCTTTGCGAAATATTTTGATAAAAATCATAAAGGTCGTGCAGTGAGCGCGTCATTTAAAATAACTGGTGGCAAAATTTATGCCAAAACAGCCAGCGCCCAAGCGCCCAGAATCCACATCGCGCCAAAAATCGTCACTCTTTGCTATATGCTTTTTGCCTGCGCGCTGCTTGGCGCAAAGCCTGTGCCTGTGGAAATCACGCCCATAAAATACGGGAATCTAAACAAAATAGAGTCCTTTGTAGGAAGCGTGCGATTCAAAGAAATAAGCTCAATCGCCGCGCCCGCGCAAGGCATCGTGCAAAAGGTGTTTTTCAACATCGGCGATAGCGTGCGAAAAAACCAAAAGCTTTTGAGCCTAGATTCTGCGCTATTGCTAGAAGATATCAAGATAAAACAAGCCAAAATCGCAGACGCGCGCTACACGCTCGAGCGGCAAAAAAACGAGCTAGAGCGCTACAAAAACCTCTTGCAATCCCAATCCATATCCATCCAGCAGTATGAGAATCTAGAATATGAAATCAAATCCCAAGAAGCCAGAATCCAAGCGCTTGAAGGCGAGCTAGCCATATCCAAAGCGCAAGTGGCGCAAAAAACGATATACGCGCCATTTGATGGCATCATCGTCGAGCAGCGCGTGCATATCGGCGAGTGGGTAGAGGTGGGAAATGCTATCTGTCAGATACTAAACTCGCGCGACACGGAAGTGGTAGTCGATGTCTCTAGCTCCGTGGTGCGCGCGCTCAAGCTCAAGCAAAAAGTGCCGCTCATCATCGCTGGCAAAAAATACCAAGGCAGCATCTCCGCCCTCATCCCAAAAGCTGACACGCTTTCGCGCACCTTCCCAGTGCATATCGCTGTGCGAAATGATGGCAGCTTTTTGGACGGCATGGTGGCGCAGGCGTTGCTTGATATTTCTGCCAATCAAAAGGGCTTCATCATCCCGCGCGATAGCATCGTGTA
Source organism: Helicobacter sp. CLO-3 (assembly GCF_001854545.1). Lineage (GTDB taxonomy): Bacteria > Campylobacterota > Campylobacteria > Campylobacterales > Helicobacteraceae > Helicobacter_B. Next base: position 28,409 of record NZ_MLQN01000008.1, on the reverse strand, counting down.
TCGGCAAAATCGCGCGTTTGTCTTCATTGTGCGCGACAAAAAGGCGGTGCGCGTGCCGATAGAAGTCGTCGCTACGCAGGATTCTCTCGCGCTCGTGCTTGGCGAGCTAAAAAGTGGCGAGCCTATCGTCTCGCGCGGGCAAGATAGCCTAGCTGATGAAATGGAAGTAAAAATCACCAATCAAAGCGCGATGGTGATAGATGCGGAATCCAAGGTGGATTCTGGCGTAGAATCTGAAAATGCGGATTTGGCGAAAGTGGAAGTTGCGAAAGTGGATTCTGCAAAAGCGGAGGTTGCGAAATTAGATTCTGGTATTATCGCGGATTTGGCGCGACTAGAATCTAGAGCGTTTTTAGAATCCGCGCGTTTAGATTCTGCGACATCCAAAGCATTTGCAAAATCCCTAGAATCCGCATCTCTAGAATCTGCATCTCTAAAATCCGCTTTTTTAGATTCTAGCGCGACAAAAGCGCATATATTAGTATCGATGAGATAGATATGGGTTTGGTGCGATTTTGTTTGACTCGGCCGGTTTTTGCTAGCGTTATCGCGATTTTTATTGTGCTTTTTGGCATCATCTCGCTGCGCCAGATCCCCTACCAGCTTCTGCCACAAATCACGCATCCAACAATTAGCATCTACACCGAGTGGGCGGGCGCGTCGCCCTATGAGATCGAGAAAGAAATCACGCAAAACCAAGAAAAATACCTAAAAAATCTCAAAAATCTCCAAAGCCTCACCTCCACTTCGCGCGATGGCATGGCGATTATCAACCTTGAGTTTGGGCTAGAGACGGATTTGAAAAGCGCGTTTATAGAGGTGAGTTCCAAGCTTGAGGAGGTGGGCGGCTATCCTGATGGCGTGGAAAAGCCGCTTATCAAAACCACTGGCGAGACGATCCCGGTGGCGATTTATCTGTTTGTCAAGACGCTGGATTCTGATATGCCAGATGATTTGCAAGAGGCGGATTCACAAGAGGCGCTTGCAGAATCTGCCAAAGCAGAATCTAAAAATGCAGAATCCGCCAAAGCAGATTCTGGCAAAGCAGATTCTGGCGCGCAAACAAAAAATAAGCCAAAAACACCAAAGCAACAAAAAACAGCGCGCAATGCCACGCCAAGCAAAGCAAACACCGCGCTAAATAAAGCAAACACCGCGCAAAACTTGCAAAATACCATAAAAACCGCCAGTGACATAGACATCTACAAAGACATCATAAACAACGACATTTTGCAGTATTATGAGCGCGTGGAGGGCGTGGGAGAGGTGTTTATCTCTGGTGGGACATCTAAGCAAGTCCAAATCACGCTAAACGCCGCGCAGCTCGCTTACAACAACATAACCATACAAGAAATCATCAATGCCATAAGCGCGCGCAATCACAATATCTCTGCTGGCAATATCGATTTTGACCAGCGCAACTACAGAATCCAAACCATAGGCGCCTACCGCTCGATAAATGAAGTGCTAGAGACCATCCTAAAAGTGCAAAATGGCAAAATCACCCGCCTAAAAGATGTCGCCAGCGTGCAAATCGGCTATGCCAAAAAAACAAGCTTCAACATCCACAACAACGACAAAGTCATCTCTATCCAAATCCGCCCAACCGCTGATGCCAACATCCTAGAGCTAACCGATAAAATCGAGAATCTAACCAACAAGCTAAACGCTGAAGTGCTAGAGCAGCGCGGCTTGAAGATTGACTGGGGGCGCGACCAGAGGGGATTTATCCTAAATGCGATAGATCAAGTCAAGCAAAGCATTATCATTGGTATGGTGCTAGCAATCGCTGTTTTGCTGCTATTTTTGCGGAATCTTACCTCGCTTTTTGTCGTCGCACTCGTCATCCCGCTTAGCATCATCGGCACTTTTGTGGTATTGCATATTTTTGGCAGGACGCTAAACATCATCTCGCTTGCGGGCATTTCTTTTGCAATCTCTATGGTTATAGATTCTGCTATCGTCGTGCTAGAATCCATCATCAGAAACAACCGCCAAGCGCCAAATACACCCATAGATTCTAGTATCAAAGGGCTAAAAGAAGTCATCGGCGCGCTCTTTGCCTCAAGCATCACAACTATCGCGATTTTTATCCCTATCATTTATTTGAAAGATGAAGTAGGACAGCTTTTTGCAGACATCGGCATCGCAGCAAGTAGCGCGATAGTCATCGCATTTATCGTGTGTATTTTTGTGATACCTTCATTTTTGCTCCGCACGCGCCACACGCCAAAGCACTCAAAGCTAAGCGATTCTATCGGAAGCTTTGGCGCAAAGCTTTCAAGCCTCATCATGAAAGGCGTGGTAAAATGCACGCACACACCGCTTGCGCGCGCTATCACGATTTTTGGATTTTTGGGCTTTTGCGCGGCGTTTAGCATTTTGGCTTTCCCTAAGACAGACTATATGCCAAAAGGCGAGCAAAACTTCATCATCTCCTATGTCTCCACACCGCCGGGATTCTCGCTAGATGAGAAGCGATACATCGCAAAATCTATCATTGACAAAATCTCGCCATTTCTAAGCGAGAATGGCTACAAGCAAACAAGCGCAGACGCAACGCCAGAGATAAAAGATTTTTTCCTAAGTGTGGGAAGCTCGATATATTTTTATCTCGTAGCAGATGACAGCGCGCAGGCTGGCAGGGTGGTGGAGTTTGCCCGAGAAGTCATCGCGCAAATCCCTAGCATAAGCGGCGTGGTGCTACGCCAAGAAATATTTAGCGGGGCAGGAAGCTCTAGCGTGGATGTAAATATCAGTGGCGCAAACCTAGAAAACATCTATGAAGCCGCTTCAAAGCTAAAAGATTCTATAAATGAAAATTTCACCAACATAAACATACGCGCCGTGCCAGCCCTGCAGTCTAATAACCGCGAGATAAACCTCTATCCAAACAGCTTTGCGCTGCTAGAAAACAAGCTTGATGTGGCGAGCTTTGGGAATATCGTGGATGTGATTTTGGGCGGGAAAACGCTAGGAAATATCAAAATCGATGATAACTACATCGATTTGGTGCTAAAATCCAAAGACGACAGGCGCTCGCCAGAAGACATACTCTACGCGCAGATTTATGCGCCAAGCGGGCGCATCGTGATGCTGGGCGCGCTAAGTGAAGTGCAAAACACGCTTGGCGTCTCTACGATACGACATTTCGAGCAAAAGCGCAACACGCTTCTCATCCTAAATCCTAGTGGCAATAAACCGCTAGAAGAGATCATCACCACGCTAAGAGTGCGCATCATCCCGCCTGTGGCTAGCGCGTATAAAGATCTGCAAATCACGCTAAATGGCAATGCTGATAAACTTAGCGCGCTAAAGGGCGAGCTTATGGGCGGATTTTTGCTGGCGGTGGCTATTACATATCTCATTTTGTGCGCGCTTTATGGGAGCTTTTTCTATCCGCTTTTTATCATCGCTAGCGTGCCGCTGGCTACGGCTGGCGGGCTTATGGGGCTGTTTTTGGTAAATCGCTTTGTCGCGCCACAAAACCTTGATGTAATCACCATGCTAGGATTTATCATACTTGTAGGAAGTGTCGTGAATAACGCGATTCTCATCATCTATCAAGCTAGAATCAACTATGAATCCTATAAAATGGAGTGGCGCGCGAGCGTGCTGGATTCTACACGCACGAGGCTTTCGCCCATATATATGAGTATGCTTACTAGCGTGCTAGCACTTCTGCCTTTGGCGGTGTTTGCAGGCGATGGCAGTGAGATTTATCGCGGGCTTGGCGCTGTCATCAGCGGCGGGATCGCGTTTTCGACGATTATTAGCGTGTTTATCATTCCGGCACTTTTGCTAAGCGTGCCACCAAAAGATTCTAAAGATTTTACAAACTCCAAAGATTCCAAAGATTCTACAAACTCTAAAGATTCTCGCAAGCCGCTTAGTATAAAGCAGAATCTAAAAAGTGTTATAAAAATATGCCAGAATCTTGGGGCAAAGTTTGCAAAAACTGCCAAAGTTGCCAAAGCAAAGCAAAGCCTCATTGCGCGCCTAAAAAACATGCCAAAAATACGCCAAAAACCAAAGCTATTTTCACAGCTTTTTTTGACGCCTTTATTTTTTGGCATTTTTAGCTTTGCCACATTTGGCGCGCCGCGCGCAGAGGCGCTAAACATGCAAGAAGCCATACAAAAAGCGCTCGATTACTCCGCACAAATCAAATCGCGCCAAAGCTATGTAAGTGCCGCCACCTACAACAAATACACCACCTACGCCAACTTTTTGCCGGTGGTAAATGCGGGCTATTCTTATAGCTTCAACTCGCCTAGCATCTCACCGGATTATTCGCTAAATAGCTTCAATGTAAGCGCTAGTATGAACCTTTTCCGCGGATTTATCGACTATCTAAAATACAGCGAATCAAACCAGAATCTAGCGCGCCAAAAGCTGACACTTCACAGCAACAAGGCAAATGTCGTGCTTAGCACAAAGCTAGCTTTCATCAGAATCCTGCAAAGCAAAGCGCTGCTTATCACCGCGCAAGAATCCGCCAAACTGCTAAACGAACAGCTAAAAAAGGCAAACTCTTTTTATCAGCAAGGACTGCGCGCCAAAAACGAAGTGCTAACGATGCAGCTACAGCTCTCCACCGCCAAAATCTCGCTAGAAAACGCGCAGATGAATCTCAAATACGCGCTAAATGAGCTAAGCAATCTTATCGGCGAAGAAGTCGATGAAAAAAGCATCGAAGAGATAGAAGATGTGAAGCTTTATGCGTATGATAGGCTTGAGCTTGTGAGGCAGATTTTGGCAAACAACCCGGATTATCTCCTGCTAAAATCCCAGCTAGAATCCGCGCAAATCGCGTTTAAAACGACTAAGGGGCAGTTTTTGCCACAGGTGGATTTGGTGGGGACGAAGTATTGGTATATCGATGGCGCGGGCGCGGCAAACACCTACTATGGCTTGCAAAGTCAGGTGCGCCTCAATGTCACGCTAAATCTTTTCAATGGCTTGAAAGATGGCTTTGCGTATCAGACGAAGCGCTATGATGTTTTCGCGCTCAAACACAATCTAGCGCAATACGAGCGCAACGCCGCGCTACAGATCGATGCGCTCCTGCGCGACTATGAAAACGCCAAATCCCAGCTCAACATCTCACAAATCTCGCTCAATCAAGCCAAAGAAAACTACACTATCATAAACAACCGCTACTTGCAAAATCTCTCCACCTACACCGAGCTCATCAACGCGCAGCTGCTGCTTACCACCATGCAAACCAACATCAACCAAGCGCGCTACAATATAATAAGCATCCAATCAAACATCGAGCGCCTCGCAAATCCGCAAGATTCTGCTGGTGGGTATTCTGGTGGCTGGGATTCTGGTGGCTGGGATTCTGGTGGTGGTCGTTCTGGTGAATATTCCGCTGGCGGAGATTCTGGTAGCGGAGATTTTACCAGCGAAGATTCTGCCAATAAGAAGTAAAAGCAGACTTGCAGAATCTTAAGCACATTATAAGTCTATAGATTTTATAATCGCATTGGTCGTGGGGATTTTTGAGTTCCCCACTCTTGAATCTTGCATTTCAAATAGCTTAAATACATCCTGCAAAAATTCCTCAATCTTTGAACCCTCTACCCTAAAAACATTTTTACCAAACTTAGCCCGAATCACAGGCATATCCCTATCATCGAGCTTTTTTAGATTTTCTGCATGAAAGGCGCGATTTCTTATTTTGCAAACCAAAGAGAAAATAGCCTTGATTTTTGCGTAGTCGCTTATTTTGCGATTATTCACAATCTCATTATTTTTGGCATAGTATTTTTGCAAATCAATCGCGCTCACATCAACAAATACACCAATATTTTGCACTCTATCTAGCACCTTTAGCCAAAACCCAAAGCTAAATTTTGATATAAGCTGATGATGGCTTAGTGTTGCGTGCCCTCTTAGATGTTTTGGCAAATTATCGTTTTCTTTTTTTATGGCTTCTTGTATGAAATCCTCTTGTGAATCATAAAGCCAATTGCTAGCCACTCCGCCAAGCCTATTATCAATGCTATTTCTTAGACATATCTCTATCATCAATAGCATCGGTGCGATTCTGCCAATGAGCTCTAGATTTGCAAAATGCTCTTGCGCGCTCGCATAGCTATCCAATCGTTGTTTTGAAAACATAGATTCTAAACTTTTCATAAGGCGATTGTAACAAACCCAGCCTTTATGCGTCTTAAACTCCAAACGCTTTGGAGTGGTTTTTGCTTATGTCTTGGCTTTAGAATTCTGGTCTTTAAAATCTCTGGTCTTTAGAATCCTGTGGGAGCGTGTGCGTTGCGTATTGATTATGGTCTTTCTACTACTTCTCTTTCATCTATTTTAGATATCAAACAAGAATCCACCAAGCGCGCAACTAGCGAGGATGAAGCGCAAGATGCTAAAGATTCTAGTGCCAAAAATTCTAGCACTAATGCCAGCCAAAATCTAGAATCCAAAAGCACCAAAAAAGCAGCCAAAATAGAGCAAATCACCAGCACCAAAAAATCACAAGAAAGCACAGAATCCGCCACGCTAGCGCCTAAAACGCGCCAAACCTTTGGGCTTGGGATTTTGGAGCAGATGAGCGATGAGGAATATGAGATTTTCGAGCGCGCGAGTGCTGGGATGAGCGAAGTGGAGAAAATGGCGGCCGCGCAGACGCTTTATGTTTTCACAGAATCCTATCAGGCAAAAGCTGCCAGCGCGCAAGATAAAAGCCAGCAAAATGGTGACGCGCCAAATGATAGCGCACCAAATAATAATATGCAAAACAATAGCGCGCAAAACGATGAAATATCACCCAGCGCAAATTATACAGGCCGCACAAATAAGCCTGTAATAAATCCCAAAAATCCCTACTTTATAGCACAAAAAGACTTCATAGAGCGATATAAAGCCCTCTATAATGGCGCGCAGGAAGTAAATGCGCTGATTTAGCGCGCTTTGGTTTTGTTTTAGTCTTGATTTTTGCTTTGTTTTGGCGCAAAATCGCGAGTCCTTTTGGATTCTGCCACTTAAATATGCATCACGCCCATAAACAATTTTTGCAATTTCTTTCTTTGATTTTTTTCTCTACTTTGATTTTTGGCGTTGTTTCGCGCCAATCGCGCTATTTACAATTTTTAGATTCTGCTTATTTGCTAGCTTTTGATGCTTGATTTGCGCTAGCGTGCGCTAGATTCTTGCATTGGATTCTCGCGCTAGGATTTGGCGCGCTTGTTGTATATCTAGGGCGATTTGCGCTTTTAAATCTTGCAGATTCTCAAAGCGCCTGTTTTCTCGGATTTTTTGGCAAAACTCTATGTTTATGTCAGCATCCACTTCGCCAAGCGCGCGCAGTTTGGATTCTAGATTTTTAGATTCTGCGCCAGAATCCGCCACTCCAAAATCCCCCGCGCCAAAATCCCCGCCTATGATATGACTCTCTATCGCGTATTTGCCATCCGTGCTTATGCGCTGCCCTAGGAAGCTCACCACCCACATGCCCTCCACCATCGTGGCATACACGCCATTTGAGGGCAGAACGAAGCCGCTAGCGCGCGCATTTATCGTAGGGAATAGCTCCTTGCTAGCGATCCCCTGCCCGCGCACCACCTTGCCAGCGATACGATAGCGCCAGCCCAGCATCGCATTTGCCACGCCGATATCGCCATGCCGCACAAAATCCTTTATCGCGCTTGAGTGCAGTGGGATACCATTGTAGCGCACTTGCGGCACGACTATGACTTCTCTATCAAACATCCCGCCAATATCCTCCGCGCCACAGCCTCTATCGCGCCCGAAGCGAAAATCATATCCCACGACGATGCGCCTAAGATTTGGCAGCGCCTGCTTCAAAAGCGCGATAAAAGCTTCCCCCTCGATATCCTTTATCATCTCAAACTCTATCATGCGCGCATTTGGCAGCCGCCGCGCGCGCTCCTCTAGCGAGGTCAGAAACTCGCCATTTGGCATATCGATAATAAGCACCGCGCCATTTGGCGTGAGATGTGAAAGCAGCTTTTGATGCCCGATATGCAAGCCATCAAACTTGCCTATCGCGATACTATCGCACTGCGCGCCCAATGTAGATAAAATATTCTGCATTTCCTTCTTTTCCTTTTACGCTAGATTCTGCCAGCACGCGCACGCCATAGCCTCGCGCGCCCACAAACGCGCTAAATTCATCTAATTTTTGGCTGATGATAGCCTTGTCTTGCACCACGCCTTTTTTATTGCGCTTAGCGCTTTTGCCGACTTCAAATTGTGGCTTAAAAAGCAAAATCATCTCATCGCTCAAAATCTCTAGCGCATCAAACACCTTCTCTAGCGGGATAAAGCTCACATCGCACACAAGCAGGTCAAAGGGGCGCTGGGCTGTGGCTATAGCTTGGGTTTTGGTTTGGGCGGCTTGGACTTGGGCGGCATATTTGGATTCTGGGTTTTTAGATTCTGCGCCAAAATCCACATACAAACGCGCAAAGTCGCGGATATCACATTTTTCATGCACCACTACGCGCACATCATTGGCGATTTTTGGATGCAGTTGCGCGCTTCCCACATCCACGCAGCTCACATGCTCCACACCTCGCGCTAGCAGCACCTCGCTAAACCCGCCACGCGCCGCACCCACATCAACGACGCGTTTCCACCTAGCAAACGCGGCTTCATCAAAAATATTTCCATGCGCTTGCAAAAATGCCTCAAGCTTAAGCCCCGCGCGCGACACATAGCCGCTAGATAGTATCTCTACGCGTATAGATTCTGCGCCAGAATCCAACCCCTTAGAATCCAAAATACGAGAATCCAAATCGCTAGAATCCACAAAACTAGATTCTGCGTCAGCGCCCAAATCACCAGCCACCGCCGCATGAGAATCCACTTCAAACGACGCCTTACAAATCTTTTTGCCATTTATGAGCACACTGCCTGCTTGCAGGGCTTCTTTGGCTTTTTGGCGCGAGTCGAAATACCCACACTCTACCAGATACCTATCCAGCCGCATCGCGCTCTCAAATAACCTGAAATGGTATAACTTGGAAGCTAAAATCAAAAATATCCGCCTTCTCATCGACCCTGACGCGCAGCCGCACCTTTTCATCATCGATATTTTCAGACTTCTCAAACGCCACGAGATAGCAGCTAGACCATTTATTGAGCGGCATAAAAATATTGTCATACTCGCTTGGAGGGATTTTTCGCATATAAAGCGGAGTGTGCCAGCTATTATCTTGCGCGGCGATTTCTAGCTGGATGCGCTTCAAGTTTAGTGGCTCTTGAGAAGGCGCGTAAAACTCGACAAAAAAGTATTCTTGATTTTTATAAAAGCTTTTTTCAATGTCGTTTAGATAGGTTGCAAAAATCACCAAATCGATTTTGTCATCTTTGATTATTTGGACTTTGCGCGTGGATTGGATTTTTTTCTCCTCCAAAACAGCTGGGTGATAGCCTTTTTCAAAATAGCTCGTGCAGCCCGCTATACCGCCTACAAAAGCACACGCCAACACGCTTGCAAATACACTTGCCACAGACACACAAAAAATACGCAAGAAAATCCTTATTGATGATTTGGCGACAAAAAATGATATTATTATAACTTCACTTTATCAAACAAGGCAAACAAATGCGCCACCTCATACAGACAAGCGACCTTAGCATTGAAGAAGTAGAGTATATTTTACAAAAAGCATCGGGGTTTTTGCCAGCACTAGATTCTAGTCGTGGCGCGGATTTTGTTTTGGATTCTGGTGCGATAAATGCAGAATCTAGCACGCCAAACACACCACAAAATTTTCCGCAAAACACGCCCCAAAGCTTTCCCCAAACTTTCCCGCAAAGCTTGGCTGGCAAAAATGTCATCACCATATTTTTTGAAAACTCCACGCGCACGCTAAGTAGCTTTGAATGCGCGCTAAAAAACTTAGGCGCAAGTGTCACGCGCCTAGATGTTTCGCGCTCCTCCACTTCCAAAGGCGAGACGATAAGCGACACCGCTGCGAATCTAAACGCTATGAATCCGCATGCCATCATCATCCGCCACCAAAGCAGCGGCGCGCCCGTGCATCTCACCAAATCCGTATCATGCCCTATCATAAATGGCGGTGATGGCGCGCACGCACATCCCACGCAAGCATTGCTTGATCTTTTGACACTCAAACAATGCCTAGGGCAGAATCTAAAAGGCAAGCGCATAGGAATCATCGGCGATATCAAATCTTCGCGCGTGGCAAATAGCAATATCGAGCTTTTATCGCGCTATGGTGTGGATATCACGCTCATCGCCCCGCCGCATTTTCTGCCAGCAGACACGAAGCTAAAATGCGCGCACAGCATCAAAGAAGCGATAGGCAATCTAGATGCGCTCATCTCGCTACGCACACAGACCGAGCGGCATTCACAGCAAATCTATGGCTCTTTGAAAGATTACGCGCATAATTTTTGCCTCACAAAATCAATAATCGGCGATAGAGATATCATCATTATGCACCCCGGACCCGTGCATCACAACATAGACATAGAAGATGAGCTATTGAAAGATAAAAGATGCAAAGTGTTGCAGCAAGTGCGTAATGGCGTGGCGGTGAGAATGGCTGTCATGGAATACTTTATATTAGAATCAAACTTTGCGCTAGAATCAACTAGAATCAAGGGAGCAACATGCATAAACAACTAAAAGTAGCGCTCATAGGCGTAGGCGTAGTAGGCAGCAGTGTAGCGCAGATTTTGGAAAAAAATAGAGAGATCATCACCGCGCGCACAGGGGTTGAAATCATCGTAAAAAAGGGCGTAGTGCGCAATATAAGCAAAGCGCGCAATGTCAATATACCACTCACGACAAACGCGGATGAAGTGCTCTATGATAATGAAATCGATGTGATAGTCGAGCTTATGGGCGGCATCGATGAGGCCTACAAAATAGCCACTATCGCGCTAAATCAGCACAAAGCCTTTGTGACAGCAAATAAAGCGATGCTTGCCTATCATCGCTATGAGCTAGAAAAGCTAGCGAGCACGCCTATAGGGTTTGAAGCAAGCGTATGTGGTGGCATACCTATCATAAAGGCATTGAAAGATGGGCTAAGTGCCAATCACATCCTAGAGCTTCGCGCGATATTGAACGGCACTAGCAATTATATTTTAAGCAAGATGACACAAGAGGGCCGGGAATTTGATGAGGCGCTAAAAAGCGCGCAAGCCCTTGGATATGCCGAAGCAAATCCAAGCCTTGATATAAATGGCAAGGACGCCGCGCACAAACTTTTGATACTTGCTTCTTTGGCGTATGGTATCAATGCGCTGCCAGAGGAGATTTTGATAGAAGGGATAGAGCATATTAGCGCTGATGATATCGCTTTTGCCAGCGAGTTTGATTTCTGTATCAAACTGCTTGGCATCGCAAAAATCACGATTGAGGGCTCTATCGAGCTTAGAATCCACCCAACAATGATCCCCACACACAAACTCATCGCAAAAGTAGATGGCGTGATGAATGCGGTGAGCGTGATAGGCGACTGCGTGGGGGAAAGCGTGTATTATGGCGCGGGCGCTGGGGGCAATGCCACGGCAAGCTCTGTGATAAGCGATCTTATCGAGATAGCGCGCGGCAAGGCGAGCGAGTCGATGCTAGGCTTTGAGACTTCGCAAGAGCGCAAACTCGCGCCAAAAGAGCTTATCAAAAGTCGGTATTATATGAGGATTCTCGTGTGCGATAAGCCCGGAGTCTTGGAGCAAATTGCCAAAGTGCTTAGCCAAAATAATATCTCTGTGGATACATTTTTGCAGCGCACGCAAGAAAATGACAAGGTAAATAATAGCAAGGCAAATAGCAAGACGAGCGAGAATCTAGATTCTGGTGTGGATTCTAGCGCGGCGTGCGCGGATTCTCGTGTGGCTGGCGCAAATTCTCGTGTGGCTGGCGCGACTACAGAAGCCACTGCGCGAATGTTTTTGACAACGCACACCACAAGCGAACAATCCATACAAAAAGCCATAAATGAGCTAAAAACCCTGCCTATCATCAAGCAAGCGCCTATCATCATCCGCATCGATGATGAATAAGCTTAAGAGCATGGAGCAAAAAGCCGCGCTGGATTCTACGCTAGAATCTAAAAAAGTGGAATCTAAAAACATGGAATCTAATTTGAAAGCAGCCAAAAAAGCAGAATCTAATTTGCGAGCAACCAAAAATGCAGAATCTAAATTTGCGGATTCTAGGCGTCGTGCGCGCCAAAAAGGCTTAGAAGCGGAGGATCTCGCTTGCAAGTGGCTAGAAAACAATGGCTTTACTATCCTTTTGCGAAATTTCTATGCCAAAATGGGCGAGATAGACATCATCGCCACGCGCGCGGGCGTGCTGCATTTCATCGAAGTAAAAAGTGCGAAAAACACAAATCCAGCCTACAACATCACGCCAGCAAAGCTTAGCAAAATCCAAAAAAGCATCGAGGTGTTTTTCTCCTATGCGCTAGATTCTGCTTATACGCAAGATTTTGGCGAGAATCTGCAAAACGCCAAAAATTTGCCAAATCCACAAAGCGCACAAACTTCACCAACTTCACAAATCGCGCGCATTGCCAAAGCGCATAGTGATATGCCTTATTGTATCGATGCGCTTTTGATACAGCCCAAAACCAGCACAAAATCCACGCCCCAGAATCCAAATCAGATTCTGTCCCAGAATCCACACCAAAATCCACCTCGCACAAAATCGCAGAATCCAAACGAGAATCCACCCGCACCCACCGCGCCACCAAAATCCCCACTAGATTCCTGCCACATCACTTATTTAGAAAATATCAGTCTCTAAGATTTACTTTAAGCATTTTTATCTATAATTGCGCTTTAACGCGCGCTTAAGCAAAAGTAGCGAAAATAAGGCGATGAAGGCGATATATGAGAGGTTTTAAAATCTTTAGCGGCAACGCGCATTTAGAGTTTGGCAAAGAGCTAGCAAAGCACCTTGATGTGATGCTTTCTCACATCACTGTAAATCGCTTCAGCGATGGCGAAATCGGCGTGCAGATAAACGAATCTGTGCGCGGCAAAGATGTTTTCATCGTCCAGCCCACCTGCGCGCCTACCAATGACAATCTCATGGAATTACTCGTGATGACTGATGCTTTCAAAAGAAGCTCGGCAAACTCAATCACGGCTATCATCCCCTATTTTGGCTACGCTAGGCAAGATCGCAAAGCAGCGCCGCGAGTGCCAATCACTGCCAAACTAGTAGCCAATCTCATACAATACGCCGGGATTGATCGCGTCATCACTATGGATTTGCACGCCGGACAGATTCAAGGCTTTTTTGACATTCCGGTGGATAATCTTTATGGTTCTATCATTTTCCGCGACTATATACGATCAAAAAAATTCAAAGACCCAATCATCGCAAGCCCCGATATCGGCGGCGTGTCGCGCGCGCGGTATTTTGCCAAGCAGCTGGGACTTGATCTAGTCATCGTAGATAAAAGGCGCGAGAGAGCAAATGAAAGCGAGGTGATGAATATCATCGGCGATGTCGATGGTAAAAATGTGATTTTGGTAGATGATATGATAGACACCGCAGGCACGATGTGTAAAGCCGCCAGCGCGCTAAAAGAGCGCGGCGCGGTGTCTGTGATGGCGCTAGGCACACATGCGATACTAAGCGGACCAGCAATCTCGCGCATAGAAGAATCTGTGCTAGATGAAGTGGTGGTGAGTAACTCCATCCCCACGCGCAAAGAATGCGCTAAAATCACCACGCTAAATGTCGTCCCGCTTTTTGCAGAAGTGGTGCGCAGAATCTATCGCAATGAAAGCGTAAATTCGCTATTTACCTAGAAATCTAAGCGGATGCAAAAGCGCGACAAACGAAGGATATAAATGATTTTTGAGCATGAGACACCAGAAGGGACGAAGCTTTATTTTGGCAAAAGCGCAAAAATCAAGCGCGAGCTGGAAAATCACGCCTGCAATGTGTTTTATAAATATGGCTTTGAAGAGATTGTCACGCCTTATTTTTCATATCTTGAGCATCAGCAAAACTTCTCCAATCGCCACCTTATCCGCCTAAGCAGTCAGAACAATCATCAAATATCCCTGCGCTATGATTCTACGACAGATACCATACGCACGATAAAAAAGCGTCTAGAGCGCACGACGAGCCATCAAAAGTGGTTTTATATCCAGCCTGTTTTTAGCTATCCCACCAATGAGATTTATCAAATCGGCGCAGAATCCTTGCGCGCGCAAAATCTTGATGAGCTCATCACCATGGGGCTAGAGATTTTGGATTATTGTGGCGAGATGGAGTCGTTTTTGCAGCTTGGGAATCTAAAGATTTTGGATCTTTGCATAGATGAGCTAGGCATTAGCAAAGAGGCTTATAGCTCGCTTTCAATCGAGCAAATCACCAAAAAAGCAAGCTTTATGCAAGATATATTACGCTTAAATACCATAGATGATTTGGATGCGTATTTGCCTAGTGCGCCTATGTTTTTGCGATTTGAGCTAGAGCGGCTCGCACAAAAGGCAAAATCTTGCAATCACAAAAATATCCTCATTTCGCCGCTAGAATCAGCGCTAGTGGATTATTATGATGATATGGTGTTTAAGGTTTTTAGCGGCAATCAGATTCTAATGCTAGGTGGCAAATACCAAATCCAAGAATGCCTATGCTGCGGCTTTGGCATATATACAGATAGCGTTATAAATTTGCTGCTAGAATCTAAAAGCTAAAAGGCGCTGGGCTTTTTGGCATTAGATTCTGGGCTTGCTTAGAATCTGGGCTCACTAGAATCTTCTAGGCTTACTAGAATCTAAATTGCGCGCCAAACTAGCAAGCAAACACAAACCAATAAACCAACAAAAAGGAAGCAAATGGCGGATTTGATAGTGGGAATCCAATGGGGCGATGAGGGCAAAGGCAAAATCGTAGATGCGCTGGCAAAGGATTATACCTATATCGTGCGCTATCAGGGCGGGCACAACGCCGGGCATACCATAGTGGTGGATGGCAAAAAATACGCGCTGCATCTCATCCCTTCTGGCATTTTGTATCCGCATTGCAAAAACATCATCGGAAATGGCGTAGTCATCGAGCCGCACGCGCTGCTTGAAGAGATAAAGCAGTTTGAAAGCGCTAGCGGGGATTTGGAAGGCAGGCTTTTTGTGAGTGATAGGGCGCATTTGATTCTGCCTTATCATAGCCTGCTAGATAGACTCAATGAAAAAGCTGCCAAAAACGCCATAGGCACGACAGGCAAAGGCATCGGCCCAAGCTATAGTGATAAAATCGCTAGGCGCGGAATCCGCGTGTGCGATCTCTATGACCTAGAAAAGCTAAATGCTAGGATAGAGGAGAATCTAGCGCGCATCAAGCAGGCTTTGCCAAATAGCGAGACTAGCGAGATGGATTCTGAAAAAAACATCACTGAAAAAATTATGGCTGAAAAGATTATAAGCGACATCGCTGCTATCGCGCCAAAGATTCTGCGATATGCCACCAACACCACGCAGCTTTTGTGGCAGGCGATGGATAGGGGCGAGAAGATTCTGCTAGAAGGCGCGCAGGGAAGCATGCTAGATATCGATCATGGCACTTATCCTTTTGTCACTAGCTCTACTACCATAGCTTCAGGGGCGAGCAGTGGCAGTGGTATCTCGCCTAGAGATATTAAAGGCGTGCTAGGCATTATGAAGGCGTATTGCACGCGCGTGGGAAATGGTCCTTTTCCTACTGAAGACTTTGGCGATGAGGGCAAGATATTGCAGCAAAATGGGCATGAGTTTGGCACGACGACGGGGCGCGCGCGCCGCTGTGGGTGGTTTGACGCAGTAGCTGCAAGATATGCTAGCCGCCTAAATGGTTGTGATAAAATCGCGCTTATGAAGCTAGATGTGCTCGATGGATTTGAGTGCATAAAAATCTGCAAAGCCTATGAATATAATGGCGAAGAGATAGATTTCATCCCAGCAGATTTAGAGAGTGTAGCGCCGATATATGAGAATCTAGCTGGCTTTGAAGGAAGTGCAGGCGTGCGAAAATATGAGAATCTGCCACAAAACGCCAAACTCTACATCCAAGCCCTCCAAGACTACACACACACCAAAATCGCTATCATCTCCACAGGCGCTGATAGAGAAGATACGATATATATGAGCTAAGCGCGGGCAATGAAAACGAAGTTTGACCAGCTCATCAACGCCCAAAAGCGCAAGCTTGATATGTGTGAGATGCAAATCGTGCGGCATAACAACGAAATAGCCGCATTGCAAAGCCAAATAAGCGCACTCATCGATCAAATCTCAAAAATGCAGATTCCAAAGGGTGGCTCGTTTGATGTATTTTTGCAAGCAAATGCTAGAAAAAGGGTGCTGGTATCTGATATAGATTCTCATCAAGCACGCATATCCGCGCATAAAGCCGAAATTTCTAAGCTCGAAGCGCTGTATAGGACGCTGTATCTTGAGTATGAGAAGCTAAAACATATCCAAGAAAAAGAGCGAGAAAACATCATCAAAGCCTTTAAAAAACGCGAAAGCAAAGAACTTGATGAAATCGCTATCTTGCTACACAAAAAGGAGCGAGCATGAAAAATACAAAAGCGCTTTTCGCACTCATCGCGCTTAGCCTAGCGCAAATGCTACACGCCGCAAATGTCGATAAAAAAGAGCCAAACACCGATCAAATCATCCAATGCAACGCTATCTTTGAAGCGCGCAAAGATGAAATCACACAATCACTGCGCGCGCTAAATGAGCGCACCCAAAGCCTAGAAGCCTACAAAAACGCCACGCAAAATCTCCTCTCTGCGCGCGAAGCCAAGCTAAACGAGCAAGAAGCCTCGCTCAAAGAAAAAATCGCCCAAGCCCAAGAAGCGCAGAAAAAAGAACTCGCTAGAATCGAGCAAGAAAAAAACGAGATAAAAGAGCTCATCGCCAAAAATCAAGCCCTGCTAGATGAGATACAAATAGCATCAAACTCCAAAGTCGCCAAAACATTTGCTGGTATGAAAGACTCCAAAGCAGCACCTATCATCGCTGAGCTAGATGACGCGGAGGCTGCCGAGATTCTCTCCTCGCTTTCATCTTCTGAAATGGCTAAGATTCTAGCCAAAATGGATGCCAAACGCGCCGCGGAGCTTACCAAAATCATCGCCAAAGGTCCGCCATACAAAAGCGAGAAAAAAGCAGCACCAAAGCCCAAAACCCCCGGGCAAGATAACATAGAAGGCGGCGCGCAAAATGACACAGCGGATGATACAGAAAACAGCGCGCAAGATGACACGCAAGCCAGCAGTATAGATAGAGCAAACTCCACCCGCTTAAATGATTTTAGCTAGAATCTGTTTTTTGGCATGCTATAGAGGCAATTTACAATCATGCAAGATTTTGGGGATGGAGCGTGATGAATCCAAACTTGCATCAGAGCAAAAGCGCAAAGAGCTGAAATAAGATACAAAAACACTAGAATCTACATTATTTTTGTGTGAATTTATGCGAAGTTTGTAGATTTTTGGTATATTTCGCGGATTATTTTAGGCTTTTGGATTTGTCTAAAACCAGATGCCAAAATTTAAGGCATTTTGGCGCGGGCAAAATCACGCAAAAAGCCAAACACCAGCACCAAACATCAGCAAAAGGAGAATCCATGAAAAAGTTTCTACCACAAAAGCTTTTAGCAAAAAAGCCTTCATTAAAAAAGTTTTCATGGCAAAAACTTTCATCGAAAAAGCCCTCATTGCAAAAACTCTTTGGAGCATTTTTATCATCAAGCATTTTTGCGCTATTTTTTGGCGCGACAAGCCTTAGCGCCGCTGCTGGCGATGATGTCATCAAACTGCTAGAATCCAAGCTAAACCGCACATTTTCGCTTGTGAAGTTTGAGCAGCTAAATGATACCAAAATGTTTCTAGCAGTCGTGCAAGATAAGTCAAATGGCTATCGCACGCTTTTGCTGACTGATGATAAGCAGAAAAATGTCGCTGTCGTGCCGATGTTTTTTAGTAGCGACAAAACAAATGCAGAGCGCATCAACAAAGAAATCGCCGACATAGAATCCTACAATTTCCGCGTGCAAAACTCCGCCAAGCTAAACGAGCTTTTCGCCTCCATACCCAAAGACTACGCGATAACCATACAAGGCGCGAGCGACAAAATCACCTACATCGTCTCTGACCCCATGTGCCCGCATTGCCAAGATGAGCTGGCAAATATAGAATCTAGGCTTGAAAAAAGCACGATAGTGATGATACCAGTAGGGCTTCTAGGGCAGGCATCTATGGATAAAGCCGCTGAAATACAAGCCAAGATAAAAGGTGCCAAAACTCCAAAAGAGCAAATCCAAGTCCTGCGCGAAATCTATGCTAGGACGCACAGCCCAAGCGCGCAAAGCCAAGAATACAGCGCAAAAGTTATCAATGTCACCAACAAAATACAATCCTCAAATCTCATAGAAGCGGTGCCTTTTATCTATGAGGCGGTGAAGTAGATTCTGGTGGAATCTAGCAGAATCCAAAATAGAATCTAAAATTAGATTCTCGCCTCAAGCGAGTTTAATCAAGACAAGGCAATCTCAAAAAAGGAGCAAACAATGAATAAACATTTTCGCAAAATCTCTGACTATGCTATGATAGGCGGGCTCTCCGCGATAGTCGTGGGCGTGCTAGCAGGCTGTGGCGATACCAACACGCAAGAGCAGCAAAACGCGCAAGCAACAGCGCAGGCGGTGAAAAATGGCGCATTTGTCATCCTAGAAGAGCAAGCGCAAGGCGGCTACAAAGTGCTAGAGGAATACCCAAGCGACAAAACGCGCATCGTGGTGCGCGGGCTGGATGGGCAAGAGCGCATATTGAGCGATGAGGAGGTGCAAGAGCTGCTAAAAGAAGAGGAGCGCAAAATCGACAATGGCACAAGCGAGCTCACCGCAGAACAAGGCAGTGGCGCTAGCATGAGTAGTGGCGGGATGAGCCTAGGCGGCGCGATACTAGCGAGCGCTGCGGGTGCGCTGATAGGAAGCTACATCGGAAATAAACTTTTCAACAATCCAAACTTCCAAAAAAACCAGCAAAGAAGCTACAAATCGCCACAAGCCTATGAAAGAAGCGCAAATAACTTCAACAAATCAGGCACTTCCTCTGCCACGCGCGGTGGCACGCCAAGCAATGCCAAAGGCGGATTTTTCGGCGGGAATCAAAAAGCCGGCAGTGCTGGCACTTCAAGCACCAATCGAAGCAGTGGCAGCAGCCTCGGGGGCTGATGCCCAAGCTCGGCCTATATTTGCTAATTGCCAATTTCGGCCTTCAGCAACACATTGAACCCGTTTTTCATTTGCGATTTGTTTTTTGAGATAAAATCTAAAGAATTTAAAAATTTTGAAAGTCTAAAGAAAACTTATAGTTTTAATTTGGTGGATTTTGGTACTGGCAGAATCCACCAAAAATTACTTACTAGTCAATCACCTTCAGCTTGCCATTAGAGATTATCGCTAGGAGCAAAAGTGGGTTTGACATTATGAGTGCTGGCTGGATTCCCTGCTCGTTGTTTCCTTGAAACTCAAGCCCTATGCGCTTATGCTTTTTGCTATCTATGGCAAAATTTTGCGCGCTATTGACAAAGCGCGTGAGTGTCTCTATCATCTCGCTAGGCAGCATTCCATTCATTTGCGCTAGGTTGTCTTTGGCATCTTGTGCGGCGCGCCTTGTTTGCGCGTCATACTCTTTTTTACTCATTGGTTGGTATTTGCTGGCATTTTTGTAGAATACATCGCTTAGCGTTTTGGATTCTAGCACGATTTCTAGCTTCTTGATATGCAGGCGCGTTTCTTGCAGGATCTGCATGAGCTCCTCTTCGCTCATATCTTGGTTAAAAGCCATCATATCTATCACCACTTGCTTTATATCCTTGCCTTTTAGGCTATTGTGCGCGTAGGCGATGTCGTATTTGATGCTAATCTCTGTGCCATCTGGCGCTTTCGCGTTAAACTCGCCTTTGGATTCTGCCATATCTTTATCTTTTTGCTTTTCATCGACTTCTTCGCCCTCTATCTTTTTTGGCAGGGCGCGGCAGGTCTGCTCATCTAGCTCTATATTTTTGCAGTCTATTTGCACGCCGCCTTCAAACTTCGTCTTGACAGCCCTGCTAGATGCTTTGACTTTGTATTCCACATCTTTGATGTCTAGCCCGCGATCGATATTTATTTGCTCTATCTTGCATGTGAAATCATCATCATCGCCGCTGCATACAGGGTCTGCCATATCAGATTCTGGCGAAAATACTGATATCACCGCATTCATGCTTGATACCATCGCATCTTTTAGTGAAGCGGACTTGGTATCAGCACTCGCTATCGCGCCACAAAGCATAAGGGCTGGCAGCGCCCTAGACAAAAAAGATGAAACTTGCATAATCGCTCCTTGTATAGTGTAGTGTATAGTCATTTTTCGCATAATCGTTCCTTTTGAAGAATGCGAATTTGGGATTGCGAACTTGGAAAATGTAAATCGCGCGCTATTATACATAAATATTGTGCTTTTAGATATACTTTTGGCTTAAGTTTAGGCTTAAGTTTTGCGCGCTTTTGTGTGGCGCAAATTTGGCAAAAATGCAAAAAGGCAAAAAATGCGAAAAATGCAAAAAGGCAAAAGATGATAGAAATCATAAATCAAACAGATAATCAAGCAACCACACAAGCAAGCGCGCCAATCGATACGCAAGCGCTAGAATCTATGCTAAATCATGCGCTAGAAAAGAGTGCGGAGGTTTTGGCAAAATCAAATATTGGCGCGCGTGTCGTGGAGGTGGTGCTGGTAGATAGCGCTGATATGCGCGCACTAAATGCGGAGTATATGGGGAAAGATTATGCCACAGATGTGCTTAGCTTTCCGCTGGAGGATATGCTTGGCGAGGCAGAATCTGCAAATTTAGATTCTAGCTTTTTAGATTCTGCCAAACTCGCCAGCGCGCCAACGACACCGCTTGGAAGCATCATCATAAATCTCGATCTTGCAAGAGAGATGAGCGAGAATCTAGGGCATAGCATAGAATCCGAGATTGGCATACTTTTCGTGCATGCCCTGCTGCATTTGCTGGGCTTTGATCATGAGTGCGATAGTGGCGAGCACCGCACCAAAGAGCGCGAAATCATAACCGCGCTTGGCCTGCCACCAAGCCTTATCGAGCGCAATAGCTAGAATCCGCGCGCCAAGCGTTAAACTTTTATTAGCCACTCAATGCTATAAATCCGCCAAAATCGCGCAACTTTTCAAGGACAAACAAATGCAAAAAGCCAGAATCTACATCGATGGTATCACTTGCTCGGCTTGCTCATCTGGCATCGAGCGAAGCCTAAAGTGCAAGGGCTTGGTGGAAAATATCCAAGTGCAGCTCATCGCCAAAGTCGCGCTCGTGGAATACGACCCAGAATCTAGCAGCCTCGAGGCGATTTGCGCGTTTATCAAAAAAATGGGCTATGAGCCAAGCCTAGAAAATCCGGCGGATGCTGCGGATTCTGCAAGCGCGGATTCTGGGGATTTTGAAAACGCGGATTATAAAAATATGGATTCTAGCACGCACGATTTGGATTCTAAAAAAGTAGATTCTGCTTGCGACGCGCCAAAAATGGATTCTACAAGCGCAGAATCCACTAGCACAAAAAGCACCGCCACAGAATCTGCCACCACCCCCGCGCCAAACAAACAAAACGCCAAAACCCCCAAAACCCTCTTGCAATCCGCCCGCGCGATCTATGCCAAAGGCGGATTCTCGGCACTTGATAAATGGATTTTCCCGCCAAAGCTTAGGCTTATCATTAGCGCTTTTTGCAGTGTATTTATCATGTATCTAGCGATGTTTCCCATGCTCCCCACACTTCCAATGTTTTCTAGCACGCACACACTCATCTATCCCTTTGATAATCACGCGATAAACTTCGCCACGCAGCTTTGTTTGGCGCTCATCGTCATGCATATGGGGCGCGATTTTTATTTCAAAGGCTTCAAAACCCTGCTCGCGCGCACGCCCACGATGGATACGCTAATCGCTATTAGCACGAGCGCAGCACTTATTTATAGCCTCTATAGCGCGTATTTTGGGGGCTTGCATGGAGATTTGGGGCATTGGTATTTTGAAAGCATTTGCGTGATTTTGACATTTGTGCTTTTTGGCAAACTCATCGAAAACAGCGCCAAAGACCACGCCAACGAAGTGATAAACGCGCTGCTTTCACGCACAGACAAGCAAGCGGTGCGAGTGGATTCTAGTGGCGCAGAGTCGCAAATCCCTGTCAAATCCATACGCATAGGCGACATCATCAAAATCCTGCCCGGAAGCACCATACCAGTCGATGGCGTCGTGTCTAGCGGGGAAGGCGGCGTGGATGAGTCCATGCTTAGCGGCGAGGTGATCCCTGTGTATAAAAGCAGCGGCGCGCGCGTGTTTGCCGGCAGTGTGAATACCGATAGAGCGCTATTTATCCGCGCGCAAAGCACCGCAGAAAAAAGCACGCTAAGCGCGCTCGCCTCGCTAATCCAAGAGGCAATATCCTCCAAACCAGCGCTCGCCTCGCTGGCAGATAGGGTTTCGGCGTTTTTCGTGCCTAGCGTGATTTTTATCGCGCTTTTGGCGGGTGCGGCGTGGTGCGTGGCAAAGGATTTTTCGTTTGGATTTGAGATTTTTATCAGCGTGCTTGTCATCTCTTGCCCTTGCGCGCTGGGGCTTGCCACGCCCATGGCGGTGATGATTGGCAATGCGCTTGCCAATAAAGAAGGCGTGTTTTTCAAGCAGGCGCAGGATTTTGAGCGCGCTAGCAAATGCACTAGCGTAGTGTTTGACAAAACCGGCACGCTCACGCAAGCCTCGCTTAAAGTGGCGCATATCAAAAGCTTTGGCGCGCTTGATGAGCGCGAGATATTAGCGCTTAGCGCAGGGATAGAAAAAGGCAGCGAGCATCTTATCGCGCGCGCTATCATAAAGCATGCGGAGAATCTAGGCGTGAAAGCGCGCGAGTTTAGCGATTTCAAAGCGCGGGCTGGGTTTGGCATGGAGGCTTTGTGTGTGGATTCTGGCGCTTCGCAAGCGCAAACTGCGCCCGCAAATCAAAGCAAAATCTACATGCTAGGCAATCAAGAAATGTTTGGTGATATGGATATGTCCGCGCTAGATTCTAGCGATGAAGCATTGCTTCGCGTGTATCTTGGACGCGAGATTGAGGCGGGCGGGCTTGAGGCAGACAAAAAACAAGCGGGCAAAAAACAAGTGGGTGAAAATCAAGCGAGCGAAAATGAAGCTGGCGCAAGTGCTAAAGCGCCAAAAAACACCAAAAACATCGAGGTTCTAGGCGTCATCGCCCTAGAAGACACGATAAAGCCAACCGCCACGCACATCATCCAAGCCCTAAAATCCCGCCATATCAAAACCTACATCCTAAGCGGCGACAACGCCAAAAATACCGCCAAAATCGCCAAAATCCTAGGTGTAGATGACTTCCGCGCCGAGGCAAAACCGAGCGATAAGTTAGCCTTTGTGCGCGAGCTGCAAAAGCGCGGCGAAGTGGTGATGATGGTGGGCGATGGCATCAATGATGTAGGCGCGCTCGAGGCGGCGGACATCTCGGTGAGCTTCTCTGATGCGAGCGATGTGAGCGAGAAAAGCGCGGGTGTGGTGATTTACAACCATGACTTGATGCGTATCGATTATGTGCTGCGGCTCTCCAGGGCGATTTTGCGTAATATAAAAGAGAATCTATTTTGGGCGTTTGGGTATAATATCATCTGCATTCCGCTGGCGTGCGGCGCGCTGTATGGAGCTGGAATCCTGCTAAACCCGATGCTTGCGGCACTTGCGATGAGCCTAAGTAGTGTAAGCGTAGTGCTAAACGCGCAACGCCTCTGGCGGTTTAAATAGTCTAGGTAACTTAGAATAGAGGCTTGATTTTGCAGACGAAAATTTTATATAACAACTTAAAAAATAAAAAGGACAACAATGAATTTTTCTGATTTTTCAGCGCTAGAATCTCGCTTGGGATATCGATTTGCCAACCATTCCTTGCTAGTAGAGGCGCTCACGCATCGCAGCTGTATCAAACCCTACAACAACGAGCGCCTAGAGTTTTTGGGCGATGCGGTGCTGGATCTGCTGGTGGGCGAGTATTTGTTTGAGCGCTTTCCCAAATATGATGAGGGCAAGCTTTCAAAAATGCGCTCAAGCCTTGTGAATGAAAAAAGTTTTGCCGATTTTGCGCGGGATGTGGGGATAGGCGAGATGCTTCGGCTTTCAAGCAGCGAGGAGCACAATCATGGCAGGCAAAAAGACTCGCTTTTATCAAACGCTTTTGAGGCTGTGATAGGCGCGATATATCGAGAATCAGGCCTTGAGCGCGCGCGCGAGATCGTGTATAGGATTCTAGCCGAGCACTACCCAAATATGCAGATGCAAGACCTCACGATAGACTACAAAACCGCGCTGCAAGAAATCACGCAAGAGCGCTTCGCTAAGCTCCCGATATATGAGCTGCTCTCTCAAAGCGGCCCCGATCATCAAAAGCAATTTACCATGCAAATATCCATAAATGGCGAGGTGTAT
The DNA here is from genome assembly GCF_001854545.1 of Helicobacter sp. CLO-3. Taxonomy (GTDB): domain Bacteria; phylum Campylobacterota; class Campylobacteria; order Campylobacterales; family Helicobacteraceae; genus Helicobacter_B. The sequence goes on along the minus strand of NZ_MLQN01000008.1, from coordinate 3,881 downwards.
GCGGTAGGGCAGGGCAACTCCAAAAAATCCGCGCAACAAGCATGCGCCAAAATCGCCTATGAAAAGCTAAAAGCCCCAAGCGTGCAAAAGGCGCAAAAAAGCGAGAATCCACAAAACGAAAATGTCGCGCGCGAGAATCTAAAAGGCGAGAATCTAAAGGCGCAAAATGCTAAGCTGGCAAAAGTAGATTCTGCTACCAAGAATACTGCGCGCGAGAATCTAAGGGGTAAAAATATTACACGCGAGAATTTAAAAAAAGAGAATCTAAAAAATGGGAATTTAAAAAATGAGAATCTAAAAAATGAAAATCCAGCCGATAAGCCAAACACACCTAAACGCGCACCAAAAATACATCGTATAGATTCTGGTGATTTTACACAAAAGCAAAAATCTATGCCACAAAAACCAAGAGAGGTGCAAAAATCCACATCGCAAAAACCCGCACCAAGCGCATCGCACGAGCCAAACGCGTCAAAAACACCACGCCCCCAGCGCGCACCATACAAACCAGCGCGTCAAAAACCAAGCACACCAAAAACACCAAACACGCGCACACAAACCACACCACACAAAAAGGGCGATAGATGAATACTTTTGGCAGATTGTTGCGCGTAAGCACTTTTGGCGAGTCGCATGGGGAGGGCATAGGCTGCGTGATAGATGGCTTCCCCGCGGGCGTGGCTATCGACCTAGCATTCCTAGATTCTGAAATGCAGCGGCGCAGGGGAGGGCGCACCGCATACGCCACCCCGCGCAAAGAAGATGATGCCGTGCAAATCCTAAGCGGCGTGTTTGAAGGCAAAAGCACCGGCGCACCCATAGCGCTATTTATCGCTAACAACAACACCAAATCAAAAGATTACAGCGACATACAAAGCGTGTTTCGCCCGGGGCATGCGGATTTTACCTATCATCACAAATATGGTGTGCGCGACTATCGCGGCGGAGGGCGCAGCTCGGCGCGCGAAAGCGCGGCTAGAGTGGCTAGTGGAGCGTTTGCCAAAATGCTTTTAAATGAGTTTGGCGTGGTGTGTGAAAGCGGGATTTTGCATATCGGCGAGTGTCTAGGGAGCGAGATAGATTTCGCACATGCGCGTGAAAGCGAGATATTTGCGCTTGATAGACACCAAGAAGAAGCGCAAAAGCAAGCGATACTTCAAGCCAAAAAAGCAGGCGATAGTATCGGCGGATGCGCGCTCATAAGAGCTAGGGGCGAAGCGAAAATACTGCGCGGACTTGGCGAGCCGCTGTATTATAAACTCGATGCTGCGATAGGTGCTATGATGATGGGGCTAAATGGCGTCAAAGCGGTAGAAATAGGCGATGGCGTAGAATCTAGCAGGCGGCGCGGCAGTCAGAATAACGACAAAATGGATTCTCGCGGCTTTTTGAGTAACCACAGCGGGGGCATGCTGGGCGGGATAGGCACGGGTGAAGATATCGTGGTGCGCGTGTATTTCAAGCCCACGCCTAGCGTGTTTGTCGCGCAAGAGACGATCGATGCGAGTGGCAATGAGCGCGAGCTTTTGCTAAAGGGGCGGCATGATCCATGTATTGCTGTGCGCGGCAGCGTGGTGTGTGAGAGTATGCTGGCACTCATCATTGCTGATATGCTGCTGCTGCGCGCAACAGAGCGGATAGAGAATCTAAAGGCTATTTTTGATGAGAAATAATATTTGGCGGTTTGGCGGGGGTGGCGTTGGTGGCGCTGGCGGTTTGCGCGGATTCTGCGATTTGCGAGGCTTGCGCGGTTTTTTAGGCGCTCTAGGCACTTCAAGCTTGGTGGGTTTTTGTGATTTGAGAAGTTTAGATTCTGGCGCGAGTGGCGGATTGCGCGCGCCTTTGGACAGGCAAAAGTCGCTAGAATCTAAACAATCGCCAGAATCCAAAAAGCCACTAGAATCTAGAAAATTACCAGAATCTAAAAAGTTGCCAAAGCCTCCCACCAGCGCGCGCAGCTTGCTAAAGCGCGGCATCTGCAAGGCATTGCTAGCATTTGCGCTAAGTGCGGCGGCGCTGTCGCCTAGCCATGCGCGCGGACCGGAGTGGTTTGAGACTTGGGGCGATGTGTTTTCCTTCCTGCCGCTGATGGCGGGCGCGTATAGCCTCGCGCGGCAGGATTATGAGGGCGTGGTGCAGCTCGCGCTTGGCGCTGGGACGACGCTGGCTATCACCTATGCTAGCAAATACACCTTCGTAGGCATCTCGCAAGCCAGCGAAAACGCCGCTGGCATCAGCCGCCGCCCCAACAACAGCGCGCGGTTTGATGGATTCCCGAGCGGGCATACTTCATCGGCGTTTAGCGCGGCGGGGTTTTTGCAGAAGCGCTATGGCTGGAAGCTCGGCGTGCCGGCGACGATTTTGGCTACGAGCGTGGGCGTGTCGCGCGTGGTGAGCGAGTGGCATACGAGCGTGCAAGTCATCGCTGGGGCGCTGCTGGGCTATGGCGTGAGCTATCTTTTTGCTAGGCGGCTTGATAATATCGTGCTAGATATCAACATCGGCAGCGCGCCTATCGCTGCGAGCCTGCCTCTGGCGCATCCTTCTGCGGCAAATCTTTTTGCTCCTGGCGCGATAGGCTCTGGAGAATCTAGCGCGTATCAAAATATTTACAAAATAGGATTCTCGTATAGGTTTTAGCGGGGCTACATAAGCTTTGGCTGGATTTTGTTTTGGGGCTTGGCTAGTTTTGCTTTGGGTTTTGGCAGAATTGCATGGGCTTTGGTGGGCTTTATTTGGATTTTAGTTAGAGTTGCGAGCTTTGGCTGGTATAAGCTTTTGCTGGATTCTAGTATATGTTTTGGCGGGCTTCGGATAGATTTTGTTTTTTGTTGATTTTATTTGCGCGCGCTTAGCTTTGTGCTTCTTTGCCAGCTTTTGCTTTTGTTTTGCATTCTGCGCTTTTGGATTCCGCTATTTTGTCAGGATTTACCAAAATCTGCCAGCCGAGAATCTTAGAATCTTAGAATCTTAGAATCTTAGAATCTTAGAATCTTAGAATCTTAGAATCTTAGAATCTTAGAATCTTAGAATCTTAGAATCTTAGAATCTTAGAATCTTAGAATCTTAGAATCTTGCGCGCGCTTCAGCGTGGTTTCAAGGATTTTGGCTATAATGCACGCTTTCAATCACAAGCAGCAAAACTAGCGCTAGATTCTAAGCGATGCGAAAGATTGATTTACAGAGTCGCAATTTTGCCAAAGTTTTTGGTTTTGCTTTGTTTGATTTTGGATTCTGGGGTGTTAGCTCAGTTGGTAGAGCGCGATGCTGGCAGCGTCGAGGTCAGGGGTTCGACCCCCCTACACTCCACCATTTCGACTTTTTATCCGCAAGATTTTTAAAATACCACAAATACTTCCCGCGCCTTGCGCTTTATTGCAAAATGCCCCATTTGCCACACATTACGCACCTTGTTTTTTATCAAATGCCGCATGTATGCCCTCACTATGTATGCCTTTACGCCAAACTTGCGCCAAGCCAAAAGCCTACAAAAGCCTATTTGCAAACTTATATCAATCTTGCTACAATGCGCGATAAATTTGCAAAACACCCAAGGAGAAGGCAATGGGAAGAAGAAAAATGATTAGAGATTTTAGGAATTTTATTGGCACTGGTTTGATTTCATCGGATATGTGATTTTCAAATGCGCTTTTGGCTCTAGAATACCTCGATATCTCGCAAAAAAGCAAGCAGGGCATGGCGCTTATGTTTTTATCGAGTTTGTGGAATAGTATCGTGCCACTTACCGATGCCAAATCCCGCCAAAACGCCAAACGCTACCTTTCACTCGTGCGCCCTATGGTGTCGGCATCTTTGAAGCTTACCCGCGTGGGTGATAATAACGATGGCGGATATGTGATGCTTGCCCCCCCCCCCCCACA
>NZ_MLQN01000007.1 GCF_001854545.1 Helicobacter sp. CLO-3 | reverse complement strand
AAAAAATCTTGATGCACTTGATGTGCTTAATGCAAATAATGCGACCAATCATCTAGCCACTAACCAAACTAACAACATCCCAGAAATTGTCGTTTCTTTCACCTCTTATCCAGCACGCATTAATCAAGTGCATTACACTATCTACTCTATCCTTACGCAGACCTACAAACCAAATCGAGTTGTGCTATATCTAAGCGCGCAAGAATTTCCAAATAAGCTTGATGATTTACCGCAAAAACTTCTTGCATTTTGCAAGCATGGCTTAGAAATCCGCTTTGTCGAGCAAAACTACCGTTCATACAAAAAAATCATTTATGCCTTAAAAGATTTTCCAGAGTCCATTATTATTACTATTGATGATGATGTGTTCTATTCGCCGTTTATTATAGAAAGGCTTATTTTAAGCTATCGTGAGATGCCAAATGTCATACATTGCAATTGGGTAGTCAGAGTCGCGTTTGATGAAAATTATAATCTTATGCCATATATGAGTTGGAATGATATATATGACACCATGCCATCAATATTAAATTCTCAAGTAGGTATTTGCGGGGTTCTTTACCCTCCACATTGCCTGCATAAGTCCATATTTGATTCAGAGAAGTTTTTGAAGCTATCTCCAATGGCAGACGATATTTGGATATGGGCGATGGCTTTATTAAATGATACTAAAATTCGCAAAGTCCTAAACTGCGATACACATACTATTACAAAACACTCTAGTCAAGATTCCGCATTGTGGAAAACTAATTGTGGAATGGGGCATAACGATATATTCCTAAAAAATGTGCTTGATTATTTTCCAGAGATTAGAGAAAAGCTGCTTGATGAAGCAAAGCAAGTTAATCAGGTATAAAGATAGAAATTAATCAACAAATACAAAAATATTTTATTCTGCCAAAACCCTAAAAACTCTAAGCCTTATTTGTCACACTGCCTAAGACCCGCCATCGTGCGCGATTTATCTCTTTCTTATGCAATGCCTACTATAATTCCACAAAAATGAAAGGCTGGCACATGGATAAGAAAAAACGCGTTTTGGTGAAGTTTTCGGGCGAGGCATTGGCGGGCGAGGGGGGCTTTGGCATCGAGCCTAGTGTGCTTAGCTACATCGCTAGCGAGATAAAATCGCTCATAGAATCCGACATAGAAGTCGGCATCGTCATTGGCGGGGGCAATATCATCCGCGGCGTGAGCGCGGCGGAGGGCGGCATCATCCGCCGCACGAGTGGCGACTACATGGGGATGCTAGCCACCGTGATAAACGCTGTGGCGATGCAAGAAGCGCTCGAGCACATAGGGCTAGATGTGCGCGTGCAAAGCGCGATAGAGATAAAAGAAATATGCGAGAGCTACATCCACAGGCGCGCGGTGAGGCACCTTGAGAAAGGGCGCATCGTGATTTTTGGCGCGGGGACTGGGAATCCGTTTTTTACCACGGATACCACGGCTACGCTGCGCGCGGTCGAGATAGGCGCGGACTATGTGATAAAAGCCACCAAAGTCGATGGTGTCTATGACAAAGATCCCAAAAAATTCGCCGATGCCAAAAGGCTAGACACCATAAGCTACGACGCCGCGCTCGCTGAAAATATCAAGGTGATGGATGACACCGCAATCGCGCTGGCAAAGGACAATCGCCTGCCTATAATCGTGTGCAATATGTTTAAAGCAGGGAATCTGCTAAGCATCGTGAAAGATAATAGCGGGGTGTATTCGATAGTGAAATAAGGGGGTTTTGGCGCGCTAGAATCTAGCTTAAGCGCGGATTTGCGGATTTGGCGCGTTGTGCTGGATTTTGGTCTGCACGCAAATTTGTCGCGCTTCTGTTTTGGCTAGAATCTAGTTTTGCGCGCTAGATTTTTTCGCACATAGATTTTGGGCGCTGGATTTTAGATTCTGATGCGCGTGGATTCTGCGCTAGATTTAGCTCTTGCATAAATTTAAGCGCGCGAGAATCTGCTAGCAACATTAATCATATACATTAAATTGCATGCATCAAATCACGCGCATTAAATCGCATCGAGCAAAGCCCAGAATCCAATCTTGCCAATCGCACCACTAGAATCCACTTTGTCGTGCTTCTGTTTTGGCTAGAATCTGACTCGCATGAAAATTTACTTGCCGGATTCTAGTGCGCTAGGATTTTGCTTCGCGCGCATTTTGTGCTAGATTCTGGACTCGCGCGCGGATTGTCGTGCTGGGTTTGGCTTGATTAGAAATGCTTTTTTGGTGCGCTAGATTTTGGCTAGAATCTAGTTTTGTGCGCTGGGTTTTTTCGAGCGTGGATTTTGTGTTTTAGATTCTAGATTCTGATGCATGGGTTTGGCGTGCTGGATTTTGGTCTGCGCTAGCCTCTCAATTTTTGTTTTTCTTAAATCTTGTGCCAAAATAAAGCACCCAAACTAGAATCTAACTTTTGCATTAAACCGCGCCCAAACAAGCGTGGATTTATCGCACCTATCGCAACCACCACAATAAGCGCGACTGCCACAAAGCAACCGCCACAGCAGCATCTACACGCAGCGCCTACCTCGCCACCTTCTGTGGCAAAAACTCAAAAAGCGTGATTTCAGAGTCGCTAAACGCGCGCATCGGCGGTCCCCAAAACCCAGCCCCCTCGCTCACATACACATACCCGCCCGTGCGCGTTTTGTGTAGCCCGCTAAGATATGGCTGCTGGAGCAAAACAGCCAGCGAGATAGGGAAAATCTGCCCGCCATGCGTGTGCCCTGTGAGCATGATATCCGCCTTTTTTAGCAGGGATTCTGGCAGGATGTTTATGACTTTTGGCTGGTGTGTGAGAAGTATCGTCGGTAGATTCTCATCTAGCCCAGCAAGCGTTTTTTCAAAATCCGGCTTCAAAAATCCAAGTCTATCGCCCATGATATCCGCACTCCCAGCTAGATTCACCAAAGCCGGCGCGCCGATAGTGGTATTTTCATTTATCAGCACGCGTATGCCAACAGAGCGGATTTTCTCCAGTATATCCTCGACATCATGGATATACTCGTGATTCCCTAGCACATAGTAGCTCCCATAAGTCGCGCGCAGCCCGCCTAAAAGCTCGATGCTATTATTCGCATTTGCGAGGCTTGTATCCACCAAATCGCCGGTAATCGTGATGATATCAGGCTTTTCTTGGTTTATGAGAAAGACGATTTTCGCCACGCGCTCCTCATCCATAAGCCCGCCGATATGCACATCGCTAAGCTGGATGACTTTGAGCGGGGCGGTGAGCTTTGGCAGCTCGATGCTTAGGCGCTCGATTTTGGGATCTTCTAGCCCATGATACACGGCATACACGCTATACACGCAGCAAAGCGCTAGGATATAGCGCTTCACCCTAGGCGCTAGATGCGCGCGCTTTAGCAGGATAAATGCGCCATTTATAAGCCCCGCGATGAGCGCTGCGATAAGGAAAGAAAACGCCACGCCAACTGAAATAGATACGAGCATAAAAATCCATTTTGGCGCGACAATATACGCGCGCATAAACATATACAAAATACACCACGCCAGATTCACCCACAAGATGAAGCTATAAAAGCGCGTGAGTGACTTGCGCGTGGAGATGTGGCGCACGAGCAAAAAATAAATCACCACATGCAGGGCGACAAACAAAAGCGAGCCTAGAAATGGAAACAAAAAGCTATTCATCTGCGCAAATTGGGGCGTATCTTCCATAGAGAACTCCTAGATTCTAGTGGTTGTCGCGCGGTTAGATTCTGCTAGCCACGCGATAAAATAGAGTGGGTAAAAATATAGCAAGCAAAAAAAACATAGCCAAATTGTAGGATATAGAATCTAAAAAAGCAATTTTTGCGCGAAGTTTTGCAAGAGTGATTTATGAGGACACGATTTATAAGGACGCGATTTATGCAAGCGCGATTTTGCGATTTTCTAGGCGTTGATTTTAGAAGCGCGATTGATTTGTGATTTGCAAATGTGATCGCTGGCGGGAAAATTGGCGTAAAAGCTGGCGAGAGGCGTTGATGCGAGATGCTGGCTGCTAGTTTTAGGCGGCGCAGAATCTAGCTTTGCTATGCGGGGTTTAAATTTTAGATTCTGGTGCGTGATAATACTTTTTTAAGTTAGATATATCTATAATGCATAAAAATATATAAAAAGTAATACTTAAAAATATCGCTTGATGTTTTTAGATTCTGCTTTTGCGTCAAAACTCTGCAACTAAGGAACATGATGAATCCCACAAATCGCGCGCACCGTGCAAATATCCACGCCAAAATCTTGCCACTCATCGCCATCGCTGCTTTGGCAGCATCGCCACAATCGCTACTAAGCGCGCTAGAATCCAGCAATGCAGAATCTAGCCCAAGCACCACACCAGAATCCGCCCAAAACGCAGAATCTGGCAATGCAGATTCTAGCGCAGAATCCGCTCCCGCCCAAAAATCCATCACAGAATCTAGCCAAACCATCACCCAAAATACACTAGAAAAAGTCGTAACCATCGCCTCTAGAGTCCAAACACCCATCGAGCAAGCGCCCGGCAACACGAGTGTAGTGGAGCAAAAAGACATCGCCCGCCGCCCAAACTATCGCTTCACCGACACGATACGCGGGCTTTCTGGCGTGCTACAGCCCAAAGGCAGGGGCATGGAGACATTTGATAGCGTGACTATCCGAGGTATCCCAAATGGCGCGCTCATCATGCTTGATGGGATCATCATGAATGACATCAATAGTAACACCAAAATGCTAACCTCCATGCGCGCGCACGACTTAGATCGCGTCGAAATCACGCGCGGGGCGAGCTCGGCGCTCTATGGCGCGGGCGGGCTAAGTGGCGCGGTGAATTTCATCACGCGCATGCCAGAAAAGCTAGAAGTGTATGGCAGCGTGGGCTATGGGAATCCATTTGCCGATGAAAACGCGCCGACTAACTACACGCAGTGGTATTTAAGCGCTGGCGATGCGTTTTTGGATAAGCGCTTGCGGGTAAAAGCCACTTATGGCGGGCAGTTTTCTAGCGGATATGCGGCGGATAATGCGTGGATCTCTACTGACAATGCCACCAACGGACTAGGCGGCGCAGCGACTAGCACAAATGGCGCGCCAATCGGCGCTATCCCTTCACAAAACGCAAGCGGGCAGGATATCTACATCATCGGCGATATGGGACGCCAGCGCTTCGCCACACACAACGCACGCATAAAAGGCGAGCTAGACATCGGCTCAAATGGCATGCTAGATGCGTGGGTGCAGTATTCTAGCTACAACTACATCCATCACAGGCAAAAAAGCTTTTTGCGCGATAGTGTGGGCGGGGTGTATTGGGGCGACGCCACTTCTGGAGATTCTGATACAGCGGGCTCTGGCACCGCGCCCTATGCCTTCGTAGGCGGCATGGGCAATGAAATATACCACCAAGTCATCAGCGCGCTAGGGTATAGGCACTTTTTTGGCGATAATGAATGGCGCACGACTTTTAGCTATATGTATGGCAATGATTTATGGGGCGGTCCCGGCGCTGGCGCTTCGCCTTCTGGCGGGGCAGGAAGCGCTACAAACCACCTCTATCATCAAGCCATTTTTGAAAGCAATTTTAACTACGCGATAAATGAAAAACATAGCCTGCTTTTTGGAATCCAAGAGCGCTTTTCTGGCTATATGCAAAACGCCTATGCACTTAGCGACTGGCGCGACTTCTCCACGCAAGGCGCGCAGACAGACAAAATCACAAGTAATCAAAACTTTTTTGGTATTTTTGTGAATTATAGCGCGGTGTGGAGTAGGTTTTTTAGCACGACTATCGGCGGGCGCTGGGATTTGTGGCAGGATTTTGGCTATAGCAGGCGCGCTAGCACAAGCGCGTCAAATGTAGCAAGTCCGGGCAACACTGCGCATAACCAATTCTCCCCCAAAGCCTCGATAAACTTCACGCCTTTTAGCGCCAAATGGGGCAAAACGATAGTCAAAATCTCTGGCGGTAGCTCCTTCCGCGCGCCGACTTTCAACCAAAAATACCGCCAATACGCGCGCAATGATGGCGTGACATTTGCCGGGAATCCAAATCTAAAGCCAGAGGTGCTCTATAGCTATGATGTGGGCGTGGAGCAAAGCTTTTTGCAAAATAGCGCGTTTGGCGGGGTGGTGAAGGCGTATTATTTTGATAGCTTTTTTGACAATGCCATCACAGCGCTTACTAGTGGCTATGAAAACGCGCAAAAAGCGCGGATAAATGGCGTAGAGCTCGCTTACAATCAAACATTTTGGCGATATTTTGGCATCATGGCAAGTTATACTTATTATAATGCCAAGCTTACGCAAGACCTAGGCGCCATAAAAGCTGGCAATCGCCTGCCAAGCGTGCCAGAGCATAGCGCGTATGCGCAGGTGTATTATGATGATAGCAAGCTTTTTGGGAGCATTGGCATCGAGTATGCGAGCAAACAATATAAAAGCCTTGATAATGCCACGCAAAGCGTGTGGGGCGTGTATTCTAGCATGGATGCGTATAGGCTGCTAGATGCGCGCGTGGGCTATCGGTTTAAACACTATGAGGCAAGCCTAAATCTCACAAACCTGCTAAATGAGCAATACTACGCCTACTACAAAGCCCCCGGCCGAGCGTTTTTCTTCGAACTCGCGGCAAGGATTTAGATTTTAAATAGAGATTTTGGTGCGGATAGAATTTTGGATTCCAAGAGCGAACATTGGCAAAAGTTTTACTCTGGTGCAAACTCTATTTTTTCACCAAAACCACTTCCGCTAGAATCTATTTTTCGCGAGAATCCATTTGCTAGATTCTACTCGCGCCAGATGATTTTGTGGTGGATTTGCGCGGGAGTGTAGCGCAGGTAGAGGATGCTGTTTTGGTTTAGGCAGATGTTTGTTTGCGCGATTTTGCTGTTTGCTTTGCTTTTGGTTTTGGCGTCGCGCGCGCTATGTGTGGCTGAAGAATCTGTGGCTTGGCAGTTTTCTACATTTATGCGAAATGGCGCGTGGTTGCTCGCTAGAATCTGCAAAGCGCCGCCGCTATTAATGCCGCTATCGATACTATCGCGCAAGTCATTATGGCGGATTTTGGCGATGTAGATTCTGCGCGGCAGCACGCTAGCGATACGCAGATCCGCCGCTGTGGTCGCCATAGAATACACCCCAGAAATGAGCGATGCGATGAGCGATGCGCCCTCATCCACTTGCTTTAGTCCCTGTGTGAGTGCTATCTGGCTGGCGAGCTTCACGCTAGCGCTGATGATGGCGCGCGAGGCGATGGCGCTTAGCTGCTTTTCAAACTCGGTGGCGATGATGTCATCGGTGTTTGCTATCTCTTCAAATGCGCCCGCGCTGCTTTTGCCACCATTTGCGCCTGCCCCGCCAGACGCACCGCCCGCGCCAAAATCTAGCGCAAATCCGCGCTCATAATCCACGCCCGCCTCAAATTGTGGCAGCGCGATGCCAAAATGATATAGCCCGCTAGAGGTAAAAAGCGGGAGCGAGAAGCTCTCCTCGCTTTTGTGTGCTTGCCTGCCGGATTCTAGGATTATCCATGTATATTTGTCCGCGTCAGCACCGCCCGCGCCACTTCGGCCACTCGCACCGCCACCAGAAAAATACAGCATATCAGAGGCAATGATTTTGGAGTTTGTCATGCCATAGGCTTCTTTGAGGTAGTCAAGCCCTTTTGAGTCGCCCTCCAGCAAGAAAAATAGCCCCGAGAGATAGGATACTGCTGGGTTTATGAAGCCATCAAATGCTTGGAATTTAGCAAGGTTGGTGTATTTTTGCGCGATTATGGGGTTTATCTCATCAAATGTTTTGCTGCGCTGGGCGGGGCTAGAGATAGAGGCGAGCTCGCTTTTTTGCAATTGCTCGTTGCTAGATTCTAGCGCTTCGTTGATTTGCTTGGTGTAGTATTCTTTGGCGCGGCGCTGGCGGTCGTTGGCGCGGTTTAGCTCCACGCGCGCGCTCATGTAGTTGCGCTCGCTCATAAAATGCAGTGCCTTATAATAGTTCAAAAACACGCCTTCATAAATGTTGCCCTTGTAGCTCATCGCGTTGTCATTCACGAGCACAGCGCCTGTCTGCGCCAGCCCAGAAGTCAGAATCCCCGCTTTTTCAAACTCATTAAACACATCTTCGCTTTTTTCTAGAATCTTGCCAGTATCCTTCGCATCGATGCTAAAGCCGCTGATACCAGCCTGCATAAGCCAAAGCAGATCATCATCCTGCGCTTTTTTCTGCGCGAAGTGATGCGCTTTTTGCGCAGAATCCATGTAGTAAAGCTGGCTAAAATGCTCGAGGTTTTTGATATCTGTGGCACACGCGCTAAAAATAAAGGCTAGAGCGGTAAAGACTCCGCCAAAAGTCACAAGGCGCAGGGGCTGGAATCTGTCGACTAATCTCCACATTGATTTGCCGAGCGATTGGATTCTGCCAAACAATCTTGCAAACAAAGCGCGGATTCTGGGATATTTGTTTTGCATTTGAATTTGTTTTGGCGTTTGACTTCGCGCTTGATTTTGCATTTCATCTTGTATTTTGCGTGGTAGTTTGTGCTGCATTCGCGCCCCTTTGGATTCTGCATTGATATTTATATATTTTGTCATATTTTGCAAACTTTGCTTGATAACAAAATTTTTATTGTAATCACATCGCCTTAAAATCAAGATAAATTTTTAAGCTTATTTTGACTACAATTCGGGCTTCAAGTCGGCGCTTGTAGCCTCGTGTAGCCTCGATTGTAGCCTTGATGCTGGCTTTAACTAGCCTAGCCAGCCCTTGCGAACCTTTCAATCGCGCAAAATCACTTGAAACACCTTATATAAAGCGAGCAAACACCTATGCAAAATATTCGTAATATCGCTGTGATCGCGCATGTCGATCATGGCAAAACAACCCTAGTAGATGGACTTTTGCGCCAGAGTGGCACATTTAGCGAGCGCGAGCAAATTGATGAGCGCGTAATGGATTCTAATGACTTAGAAAAAGAGCGCGGGATAACGATCCTCTCTAAAAACACCGCGATAAATTACAAGGGCACGAAAATCAACATCATCGACACGCCCGGACACGCGGACTTTGGCGGAGAAGTGGAGCGCGTGCTAAAAATGGTAGATGGCGTGCTTTTGCTAGTCGATGCGCAAGAAGGCGTAATGCCACAGACAAAATTTGTCGTCAAAAAAGCCCTTAGCTTTGGAATCCGCCCAATTGTCGTGGTAAATAAAATCGACAAGCCCGCTGCCACGCCTGATAAAGTAGTCGATGAAGTGTTTGATTTATTTGTAGCGATGGGGGCGAATGACTTCCAGCTAGATTTCCCCGTGGTGTATGCTGCGGCGCGCGATGGCTACGCGATAAAAGAGCTAGATGATGAGAAAAAGGATTTAGAGCCGCTGTTTGAGGCGATTTTGGAGTTTGTCCCGCTTCCTAGTGGCGGGAGTGAAAATCCACTGCAAATGCAGATTTTTACGCTAGATTATGATAACTATGTGGGGAAAATCGGCATCGCGCGCGTGTTTAATGGCGTGGTGAAAAAAGGCGCAAATGTAATGCTAGCAAAGGGCGATGGCGAAAAAGAGACAGGGCGCATTACGAAGCTTATCGGATTTTTGGGGCTTGCGCGCACCGAGATAGAATCTGCTGAAGCTGGCGACATCGTGGCGATTGCGGGGTTTAACGCCATTGATGTGGGGGATTCTGTCGTGGATCCTGCAAACCCTATGCCACTAGATCCAATGCATTTAGAAGAGCCTACGATGAGCGTGTATTTTGCAGTGAATGACAGCCCGCTAGCTGGACTTGAGGGCAAGCATGTGACAGCAAATAAAATCAAAGATAGATTGCTTAAAGAGATGCAAACAAATATCGCTATGCGATGTGAGGAAATGGGCGAAGGGAAATTCCGCGTGTCAGGGCGCGGGGAGCTGCAAATCACGATTCTAGCCGAGAATCTGCGACGCGAAGGCTTTGAGTTTAGTATTTCTCGCCCAGAAGTCATCATCAAAGAAATCGATGGCGTGAAATGCGAGCCATTTGAGCATTTAGTAATCGACACGCCACAGGATTTTAGCGGTAGCATCATCGAGCGGCTAGGCAAGCGCAAGGCGGAGATGAAGGCGATGAATCCAATGAATGATGGCTATACAAGGCTAGAGTTTGAAATCCCAGCGCGCGGGCTGATTGGCTATCGTAGTGAATTTTTGACGGATACTAAGGGCGAAGGGATTATGAATCATAGCTTTTTGGAGTTCCGCCCTTATAGCGGGAGCGTGGAGTCGCGCAAGAATGGTGCGCTCATCTCTATGGAAAATGGCGAGACGACAGGATTTTCGCTTTTTAATATCCAAGAGCGCGGTGTGCTTTTCGTAGGCGCGCAGACAAAGGTGTATGTGGGAATGGTGATAGGCGAGCATAGCCGTGATAATGATTTGGATGTAAATCCTGTCAAAAGCAAGCACTTGACAAATATGCGCGCAAGCGGGAGTGATGAGGCGATAAAGCTCACGCCACCGCGCGATTTGACGCTGGAACGCGCGCTAGAGTGGATAGAAGATGATGAAATCCTAGAAGTCACGCCCCAAAATATCAGAATCCGCAAAAAAATCCTAGAGCCAAATCAGCGCAAGAGGGCTAAGAGCGCACAGAAATAGCGCGTTTGTGTTTTGTTTGCGCTAAGGCTGGGAAAGCCGGCACAAACCAGAAAAATCGGTGCAAAAAGGCAGATGCGGTTTAAGTAGGCATGGGGCTTAAGCTGGGTTGCCTTGCCTTGCTAGCGCAAGGCTTGCCAAGGCGTGCAAATGGTATCAAGCTAAACCCTTTGCATGTTTTTGATACCAATCTAAATTCTCGACACCAAGCTAATTCTTGCCCTCTATAAAACCGCACTTGTTTCTTTGCAAATCATTTGTGCTTCAAATGCGCCACAAATAATACCTCCCAAGTTAGAGGCTGCATTTCCCTAATCTCAAATCCTTCATTTTTGACTTTCTCCAAAAACACAGAAGCATCCGCATCGCTTATAAAATACGCCTCTCCTAGCTCTTTTGCTCTCTGCAGCGCCTCATCCAAATCCATAACCACATGATAAACACGCAAATCATTAAAATATGGGATAATATGCCCTGCCATATAGGAGTTATTTACATTGTAGATTGTTGGTATATGAATGTCATTTTTCTCTTGCAAGACTTTGCCTATATTATAAATGCTAGGTTCTGGATAGCGCAAAAATCCCACTTCCAAAGAATATAAAATACTCGCCACAAAAACTATCGCCGCCACGCCACTAAGCGCACTTATGCCATTTCTCACAAATGGCGCAAATAGCGTAACCATCGCCAAAATCACAATAGGCAGCGAAGCCACAACAAAGCGCAACGCTTTCCAAGGCGCTAGATACATGATACCTAGCCCAAATATTAATGCTACTGCGCCCATTAACCAAACAAATTTCATTTCTTTGGAAAATTGTGCGAAAAATAGTTTGTTTAACGGAGCGAGCGTGTTGGCATTTTTTATAGAATACTTTGGCATGCTGATTTGTGAATGCACTTTTGGATACATGCGCGCAGCAACCACAAACCAAAGCAAAATCAAAAGCACAAAAATCACACCTATATGCAGTATATGTGTCTGCCAAATCTCAACATAAGCATCCAGAGACTGCTGGAGATTTTGGATTGCGCTATAAAAATCAAACTTGGAGGCTGCGCTCTTTGCATGTCCGCCACCAAACCCCCTATAAAATCCCGGAAACACCGCAAAGCAAAGCGCAACGGATGACAAAATAATTGTGCGAAGTTTTTTGGCATTTGCGCAAGACTGCCTAAACAGCCAAACCAAACAAATAAGCGAAAGCCCCACAAATATCACCATAAAATACCCACACAGCAGCAATGCCGAAGTGCATAAAATAAAGCCAGCGATAAACGCCTTTGAATGCCTAGAATCTAGAAAAAACCTAGCCAAACAATAGCAAAACGCCAGCACCAAGCACTCTTGCAGGGCGTATTCTCGGATATACATCGTGTTTGATATGCCAGCGCCATTCAAAAATGCAGCGGCTAGAAACAATGGCGCTAGAAGATTTGTCCCAAAAACGCGTCTTGCAAGCAAAATCCCAAATGCAAAAGCAAGACAAAACACCAAAAGATTAAAGCTAATGCCACGCGCAGCAATCCAATTTATATCTCCCGTCAGCATCCCCACATTCCACAACCGAAACAAAGAATAATAAAAATTGGTATGCGAGCTTGCATCGCCATTAGCATCTTTATAAAGCGATTTTATATCTTGAAATGCTGCGGCTATGTTTTTGTCATGCCAAAGCTCTTTTGTTTTTAGCTCTTTACCAAAATAGATTCCTTCTTTACACTCTCCGCCCCATAGGCAGCCTTTTGAACTGGAACTAATCGCTACCGTCCATACCTCATCGATATGAAAAACTTCTTTTTGATTCATATATACTAGTCGCAAGCCAAAAGCTAGCACAAATACCGCAGCTATCAGAATCCAAATAGTCTTTTTGCTGATAGCTATTTTACCAAAAGTGGCGATTTGATGAAATTTACCAGAATCCGAGCCAAATCGCAAAAACACCGCAAGCATGCCAGAAATGACAATATTGCAAATACTTGCTATTTTGCGATAAAAGGCAGAATCCAACACATTATAAAACAGCGCGAAAATCACCGCAGCAAGCAGCACATAGCCTTTCAAAATATCTAGCAATAGCTGGCTGCTGACATCGGTGGTGTAGGCCAACTCGCCCAAGCTTTTGCCTAGCAGCTCATCTGATAGCGGGGCTTTGGCGATGATGATTATGCGGTTTTTGGCGCGCGGGACTTTGAGCAGTGCTAGGCTTGTCTTTTCGCGCTCGCTTAGCGTGGTGAAAATATCGCGCGTCATCTCATCGGCTGGGGAGATGGTGAAAAGTGGCGCATTGATGCGAAAAACATTGCTGGGGAATTTTAGCTTGATTTGATATGCGTAAAATGGGCGATTGGAAAAATCAGATTCTGCGCTGGGTTTTGCGCTAGATTTTGTGTCGGGTTCTTGGCTTGCAGATCCCAAAAATGCAGAATCCAAAACCACAAACGACTTAGAATCTAGCTTGCTAGAATCTGATAGGGGGGGGGCGATAAATGTAAGAGTTTGGCTGTGCTGGCGGTGGTTTTGTCGCTCGCATTATCTTTGGATTCTAGGTTGTTTGCTTTGCTGGTGCTAGATTCTGCTTGCTTGGCCTTTATTGTTTGATTTGTTTGGCTTTCCTGATTTGCCAGCGCTTGCTCTTGTATCTTTTGCAATAGGCCTGTGCGCACGACATCGCTAGTCGCATCGCCCACCAAAATCATCTGCGCGCTTCTCTCTTTGCTATCATTTGCAATGACTAGCGCGCTTATGAAAAGCAGCGCGCAAATCACGCTAACTACGCCAAAAGCCCACCAAAAGAGGTGATTTTGTTTGGCGTGAATGCTAGTGCCTTTATCGTTTGCGTTGGCATTAGAATCTAAATTTTTTGTATCCCGATTTTCCATTGAATAAATCTCCTAAAAATACTTAAAAATATCGCGGAATTGTAGCCAAAAAGGCGAGCGAAGGCAATAAATTAACTTTTGACACAAAACAAAATGCGTAATGTTTGGCAAAAATGCAGATTCTGCTATAATGATGCGTGTGGAACTTTTGACAAAACTTTTAAGGCAAAATATGCAAGTCACGCAAACAGAATCTAAATGCGCGCTATATCAGGTAGCGTCGCAAACAAAATGCAAAATAAAACGCAAACTAAACGCAAAATATGGAATCTAAACAATGCAAAATCTTGCTAGAAATATAATAATGTTTGGCGCGAGCGCACTAGTGCTTCTCCTCGCACAAATGCAAGCCACAACATCGCCACAAAGCGCACAAAAAACACAAACAACACATTTTGCGCAAAGCCCTTCTGCCATACACGCGACGCCCACCCCAAACATCCCAAATGCCCCTAAGCGCGCGCCACAAACCATGCCAAAGTCCCTAGAATCCGAGCTAGAATCCGCCCCATTAGATACCAACCCCACCCCGCTAGAGCCGCTCACGCCAGAGAGTGCGCCAAAAGATGCGCCCATCAAGCTAGAGTTTCTCATCTCTTACAAAGCTGAAGTGGAAAATGGCACGATAACTGGCGAAAAATACGACATTTCAGAGCCCCTCATCATCAAATCTCCGGGGCTAGCACTTGATTATACTTGCTCGATAAATACGCCTATAAACGACCTCATCACCGATGATGAAGCCTATGTGATAAAATATATTTTGGCAAATTATCAAGAAGAAGTGCTTGCTTGTCTAGAAAAAGGCGGCGTGCGCGTGCGATATGATGCGCTCACCCAAGAGCTAGCCACGCAGGATAAGGCGCTTTTGCGCCTTGCGCCAAGGCGGATTCTGGCATATTTTGACAATCGCGCATTAATCCTAGAAGTGCTAAAGGAGAAAAAGTGAAAATCGCTATCGTAGAAGATGATATAAATATGAGAAAAAGTCTCGAGCTTTTTTTCAGCCAAGAAGAAGGGCTAGAAGTGGTAACCTTCCGCAGTCCCAAAGACGCGCTAGCTAGCCTAGATCAGAGCTTTGAGCTAGTCATCACTGATCTAAATATGCCGCATATGAATGGGCTTGACTTCCTAAAACAGCTAAATGGCAAATACGAAATGATAGTCATCACGGGCAACGCCACGCTAAATGCCGCGATAGATTCTATACGCTTAGGCGTAAAAGACTTTTTCCAAAAGCCCTTTGAGCCTGCACTCTTGCTAGAGGCGATACACCGCAGCAAAAGAGTCAAAGAGTTTCAAAAATCACATGCGAAATTTACGAGCAAAGAAGTATCCGCGATAAACAAAAAATCCCCATTTATCGGCTCCTCACCCATACTAGAATCCATAAAATCGCGCGCGACAAAAGTCGCTGTGACAGATTCTAGCGTGCTTTTGCTGGGTGAAAGTGGCGTGGGGAAAGAGGTTTTTGCTAGGTTTATCCATGAGAGCTCGCCGCGTAGCAAAAAGCCATTTATGGCGATAAATATGGCAGCGATCCCAGAGCATTTGCTAGAATCTGAACTTTTTGGCTATGAGAAAGGCGCATTTACCGATGCCACCGCGCCAAAACCGGGGCTTTTTGAAGTGGCAGATGGCGGGACGCTTTTTCTTGATGAGATAGCCGAGATGCCTTTGATGCTGCAAGCAAAGCTGCTGCGCGCCCTGCAAGAGCGCGAGATCACAAGGCTTGGCGGGAGCAAAAGCATCAAGTTTGATGTGCGTATCATCTCTGCTACCAATGCGAATCTAAGTGAAAAAATCGCGGCAAAATCTTTCCGAGAAGATCTTTTTTACCGCTTGCAAACCATCCCTATCAACATCCCGCCTCTGCGCGAGCGCACCGATGAGATTCTGCCTATCGCACAATATAAGCTAGATCTCGTGCTAGCGCAATATGCGCTGCCTAAGCGCTCATTTGCAAGAGAGGCGCAAGAGGCGCTGCTAAACTATGAGTGGTATGGGAATATCAGGGAGCTTCTGGCAGTCATCGAGCGCGCCGCGATACTAAGTGAGGGCGAGGAGATAAGCACGAAGGATTTGTTCCTAGAATCTAGGAGCAGCAAAAATGAGGGCGCAAAGGGCGCAAAAGGTGCTAGCAAAATCGAATCGCTTGAGAAACAGCTATTAGCAGAAGTGCTAAGCGATTGTGGCGGCGATGTGGCGAAAGCGTGCAAGATTTTAGGCATGAGTCAAGATATTTTTGAGCACAAGCTGGCTAAATATGGCATCACTTTTAGCTAAAAATAATAGTTTATATGATAGTATCGCGGTTTTTTGGTGGCTTCAAAAAGGCGTAGAATCTAGATTCTGCGGGCGCGCGCCAAATACTAGAATCCACCAAATACTAGAATCCACCAAATACTAGAATCTAGGTGCGCCAGATTCTAGCGCCACATATCACAATACCAAGCAAAATAGGGAAAAACAAAGCAAAATGTCAGAACTCATCGGCTTCAAAAAAGGCGATCAAATCTTTGATCTTCAAACCATCGGCGAGGACGCCAAAGCTCGCGAAACACTACAAGAAATACACTTCTCCAACGACGCGCCAGCATTAGAAATCATCCGCCACTCTTGCGCGCATTTGATGGCACAAGCGATAAAGCAGCTCTATCCAGACGCGAAATTTTTCGTAGGACCCGTGGTGGATGAGGGCTTTTATTATGATTTCAAAACGAGTGCGAAAATCAGCGAAGAAGATTTGCCAAAGATAGAAAAAACCATGAAAGAGATAGCCAAAAAAGGCTATAAAATCACCAAATGCACGATGACGCGCGCGGAGGCAGAATCTAGATTTGCCAATGATGAGCTAAAGCAAGCGGTGATGAGTAAAATCCCCGGTGATAGCTTTAGTATATACACACAAGGCGAGTTTGAAGATCTCTGCCGCGGTCCGCATCTGCCACACACGAAGCTTTTGCATAGCTTTAAGCTTACCAAGCTTGCTGGGGCGTATCTAGGTGGCGATGAGCGCGCGGAGATGCTGACTAGAATCTATGGCATCGCTTTTGCCGACAAAGAAAGCTTGCAAGCATATCTCACGCAAATCGAAGAAGCCAAAAAGCGCGATCACCGCAAACTTGGGCAGGAAATGGGGCTTTTTACTTTTGATGAGCAAATAGGTGCGGGGCTTCCGATATGGCTGCCAGCGGGTGCGCGCCTACGCAGACGCATCGAGGAGATTCTCACGCGAGCGCTTATTTTGCGAGAGTATGAGCCTGTGCGCGCGCCAGAGATTTTGAAAAGTGAAGTGTGGAAAAAAAGCGGGCATTATGATAACTACCGCGAAAATATGTATTTCACGACTATTGATGATGTGGAATATGGCATAAAGCCTATGAATTGCGTGGGGCATATCAAAGTGTATCAAAGCGCAAAACGCAGCTATCGCGAGCTGCCACTGCGCTTTTATGAGTATGGCGTGGTGCATAGGCATGAGAAAAGCGGTGTGCTGCATGGGCTTTTGCGCGTGAGGGAATTCACCCAAGATGACGCGCATATTTTCTGCCTGCCAAGCCAGATAGAATCTGAAGTGAATAACATCATCGATTTTACGCGGCGGATTATGGAGACGTTTGGCTTCAGCTATGAGATGGAGCTCTCCACGCGCCCGGAAAAATCTATCGGCGATGATGCAGTGTGGGAGAGCGCGACAGCGGCGCTAAAGCGCGCACTAGAATCTAACGCGATAAAATATGAGATAGATGAGGGTGGTGGCGCGTTTTATGGACCTAAAATCGACATAAAAATCACCGATGCCATAGGGCGCAAATGGCAGTGTGGCACGATACAAGTAGATATGAATCTGCCCGAGCGATTTGCGCTAGAATACACCGATGAAAGCAATGAAGCCAAACGCCCCGTGATGCTGCACCGCGCGATACTAGGAAGCTTTGAGCGCTTTGTGGCGATATTGTGCGAGCATTTTGGCGGGGAGTTTCCGCTAGGCATCGCACCCACACAAGTGGTGCTAATCCCCATAGGCGAGGAGCAAAGCGCGTATGCAAGGGGGCTGCAGCTAAAGCTTCGTGATATCGGCGCGTATGCTGAAATAAGCGAGAAAAACGAGACGCTTGGCAAGCGCGTGCGAAGTGCTGAAAAACAGCGCGTCCCGCTCATCGTCGTCATAGGCGAGAAAGAAGTAGAATCTAAAATCCTAGCGATAAGAGATCGCCGCGACAAATCGCAATATCAGCTTAGTGAAGGAGAGTTTATGCAGATGATAGAATCCAAAATGAGAGAGGTTAAATTTTGAGCAAAGAAGTTTTGCTAAACGAGGAAATCAGATTCCCAGAAGTAAGATGCGTCGATGATAGCGGCGAGGTGTATGGCATCATCTCCGCCAAAGAAGCCCAAAGCATAGCGCGCGAGCGCGGGCTAGACCTAGTGTGCATAAGCCCTAGCGCGAAGCCGCCGGTATGCAAGGTAATGGACTATGGCAAATACCGCTACCAGCTAGAAAAGAAGCAAAAAGAAGCAAAAAAGAAGCAAAAACAAATCGAAATCAAAGAGATAAAACTCTCCACGCAAATCGCGCAAAATGACATAAACTACAAAGTAAAACATGCGCGCGAGTTTATCGAGGATGGCAAGCATGTGCGATTTAAAGTCGTGCTAAAAGGGCGCGAGAGCAATGACCCGCAGCTTGGCGTGGTGGTGCTAAAGCGCATAGGCGCGATGATGGAAGACATAGCGCAAGCTGATGGCGAACCAAAAGCAGAAGGACGCTTTGTCGTGTGGATGTTTGTGCCGAGGAAGTAAAGATAGGGTGACTTATTCTCGGCGTTTTTTATTTTTTTAATCTTTGGCGTTTAAGCCTTGGCTTATTTTGGTGTTTTGGCACACCAAATTTAAGTACGCTGTGCAAAGTACATATTTTGAATACGAAATAATTTTAAAAAAGGGGCGTTAAATGAATTCTACCTACTTAAATAAAATCTGGAAATTTTTAACGCGCCCGGCGGAATTGCCTATTTTTAGCGCAAAGTTTTTCTTTATTGTATGTTCAAGCACATGCTGTTATTATTTTTACATGTATAGCGACTTAACAGGAACATTAAATATATCTATACAATTCACAAAAATATTTGTTCTAAACTTTTCGCTTTTATATATTCTGTGGTATTTTGCAGGTTTTTTTGGTAAAAAATTTTTTTGCATAATCAGCAATCTTTGTTTTATTCTTGCGCTAATTTTCGGATGCGTAGAGATATTTACACTCTATCATTTTCACACGCTTTTTAATCAAGTTTTTGCGGGTGTGGTTTTAGGGACAAATTTGAATGAAAGCAAAGAGTTTTTATCATTCTATTTCGATATAAAAATTTTTACATATATAGCCATTCTTATTGCTATTGGCATCATATGCCTGCTTAGAAGTACCAAACTGCAATTGCCACACATATTTTATGCAATATGCGCATTGTTTAGCATAGGTTGGACAACTCTTGTTTGCATTAGAGCAGATAGCAATCCGTGGTCTATTATGCAATATCGTATGCAGATACCAAGAATTTTAAGTGCCTTCCTTGATGGCACATTGTACCAAGTTCAAATTCTTAAAGATTTTAAAAATCTAAACAAAAATATCAGTGTGCTAGCTATTAATAAAACCGAAAATATTGGGGGGGGGGGGGCAAAAATATGCATACGTACAAAATAATTCAAAGACCATTCCATTGGTAATTCTAATCATTGGAGAATCTACCCAGCGCAATTATCTCAATCTTTACGGCTATCCACTTCCCACCACACCAAAACTTAAAGCCTTACGCGACTCCCAAAATCTTTTTATATTTAATGATGTTATTTCACCTGCCGTACACACCGATGAATCTTTGCGTCAGGTATTGACTTTTGGCAACTATGAAAACGAACAAACTCCATGGCATCAGCAAATGAACATTGTCGATACCATGAAAATTGCTGGCTATAAGACATTTTGGCTTAGCAATCAAGAGCCTGTCTCAATTTATGGAAACTCCCCGCAGGCAATCGCTAAGCGCGCAGATCATCTCGCTTACACAACTTTAGCGGATTCTTATGCTGCGGGCGTACTCAAAGATGAAAAGATTTTAGAGCTTTTAGAATCTCGGGATATTGTCAAAGCAATGGGCAAAAATAATTTTTTTGTTTTTCATCTTATGGGGACACATTTTGACTATAATGGGCGCTATACGAGCAAATTTGCACAGTTTAGTGCTGAATCTTTAAAGCAGTCTCAGCTGAATTATCTCGCGCCATTTTGGGAGCAAACACCTACAAATACCCAAAACCCAACAAACGCCTTAATCCCTGCAAATGTGAATCCTACGCCGCTTACAAATTCTCAAAGCACTATAAAATCGCAGTATTTAAACGCTGTGCTTTATAATGATTTTGTGGTGAGCGAGATTATCAAGCGTTTTGCGGACAAAGAAACAATCATTTTTTATTTAAGCGATCATGGTGAAGAGATATACGATTTTAGAAATTCTGTAGGGCATAGCTTTAACATGGTTAGCCGCTATATGGTGGAAGTACCTTTTATGATCTATGTAAGTGATAGCTTGAAAAAATCATACCCACAGTTGGTGGGGCGCATCACACAAGCGCAGAATCTACCTTTTATGAGCGATGATTTTTTGCATGCTTTTTTCGATTTGCTTGAGATTCAAGTGGCGGATTTGCAACCACAAAGAAGTCTATTTAATAAAAAGTTTGACAAATCCCGAGCGCGCATCGTGCACGGTAGGGATTATGAAAGGGACTTAAAATCAAGTTTTGAAGCCCCGGATAAGATTTGGCTTCATCATGTGGATGACCTAGAAAAACTTAATAAGTTTTTGCACAAATATCGCAATTTTGAAATCGATGCACATTTTTTGGAAAATGATTCTGGTGTAGGATATTTTGATGTAGGACATGATGGCAAGGAGTATTCTATCAATCTCAACTTAGCGCAAATGCTACAAACTATCATCGCGCGCGATAAGCATGATATGCAAAACAAAGAGAATCTAATTTTTGCAAAAGTTTGGCTTGATTTTAAGAATCTTTCAGATTCTAATGAAACAGAGGCACTAAAAGAGCTTCAAAGGCTTTGCGATGAACTAAGATTTCCATATTCTAATATCATTGTAGAAAGTGGAAATTTTAAAAATCTCGCATCTTTCCGCAAGGCAGGCTTTAAGACAAGCTATTATGTGCCTTATTATGACAAGCAAAGTTTGGATTCTAAAAAAGAGGAGATAGAGGCTCAATTGCAAAATATCATCAAAAGCCAAAGTGTGGATTATCTAAGTTTTCCTTACTATTTGTATGAATTTATCAAATCCTTAGATCTCAAAGTCTGCAAAGGTCGGATTTGCGAAGATATGCCTCTGCTTACTTGGAATGAATATGCGAGTTATAAAGTAAATATGCTAGAAAAAGCCTATCTTGACCCACAAGTGCGTGCAATCCTCGCAGGTGAGGAAGGCGGATATAGATAATTGTCTTATTTTTCGCAAGATTTAACAATATTGCAAATGTTAAGGCAATTTTTATCGCTACTCTTTAAACAGCAACTCTAGGGCGTCGATGCCGACTTTTGGGGTTGATTCTGTGCTGGTGGAGTTAGAGGCGTCAGCCTTGGAAGCACTAGAATCATTTTTAGCTCCGCTAGAAGTCGCGTTCAAATCATCGGCACTCGCACTTTTCGCGCTTGCTACACTAGAATTTGACTTGCCAGAATCTAACTCGCTAGAATTTGACTCACTAGAATCTAGCCCACTAGAATCCAAGCTTGCGGATTCTAAGCTTGCAGATTCTAAACCGCCCGCCTTTGCTACATCAGCGCCCAAGCCAGCGCCACCAACACCAAAGCCAGCGCCACTAGCACCGCTAATGCCAAGCCCAGCACCACCAATCACCCCAGAATCCACCCCTTTAGATTCCGCACTTGATTCTTTGACTATCTCTGCTAACTCTATGTCAAATCCTGTCAGCATGCACGCTAGGCGGATATTTACGCCGCTTCTACCGATAGCCTTGCTTTTTTGATCGCTCATGATGCTTACTTGCGCCTTTTTCTCTTCATCGGTGTTTGATAGGATTTTTACCGCGGTGATTTGCGCGGGCGAGAGAGCTTTTGCGATAAAAACTTCTGGTATTTCAGAATACTCTATGCAGTCGATATTCTCGCCATTTAGCTCGCGGCTCACAGCATTTATCCGCACGCCTTTGGTGCCCACACTCGAGCCTATGGGATCGATCCTTGGGTTTGTGGAGTAGAGCGCGACTTTGGCGCGATCGCCGGGGATTCTAGCGCTTTTTTGTATGATGACTTCGCCATCTTTTATTTCTGGGACTTCTTGTTCTAGCAGCGCTTCTAGCATCCTTGGCGTGGTGCGCGAGAGCTCGACATAGATGCCATCTTTTTGGAATCTGACATGTTTTAGTATGCAGTTTATCGTGTCATTTACTTTAAACTTCTCGCCTTTTATGCGGTTTTTGAGCGGCAATATCGCGCGTATGTCTTGCATCTCGACATAGGTGTTTTCGCGCTCATCGATAGCGACCACTTGCCCGCTCACAAGCTTGCCTGTCATGGCTTTTAGCGTGGTGAAAAGCTGGTTTTCTATAGTGCGCTGTATGTGAAACTCAAGGTCAGAAAACAGCATATTTACCGCATTTCGACTCATATTTTCTAGGCTTATTTCATAGTGTATCTCATCATTTACCGCCACATCATCGGAGGTTTTTTGCGCTTCTGATAGTGTGATGAAGTTTTGCGGCTCGCTTTTGGCGCGCTCATCATCATCCGCGCACACCACGACTAGGTGGATTAGCCTAAAGGTGCGGTTTTTGGCGTCTTCTTCGACGATGTAGTTTAGATTCTCGCCAAACTGCTTTTTGGCGATTTTTATGATAGTGTCTTTGACGACTTGAGATACGATGCTAGGCTCCAAACCGTTTTCGCAAGCGATAAGCTCAATAATATCCAATATTTTTTCCATACTCTGCCCTTTTGTTTAAAGTTTAAATTTACGCCTAAATTTGCCCTTTAAGCTTCCTTATTCCGAAATCGTAATCTAGGGGATTCATCTAGGAGAATTTCTTGAAGTGTGGAATTATAGCAAAATTTTAAGCCAATTCTAGCTACAATGCGCGCAAAATTATTTTGGAGATTCTCATGGAACTAAAGCTTGCACCTATGGATCTAGGACAAACCGCGCAAAAACAAACCATAAAAGTAGAAAGCCTACTAGAAAAGCCAGATACCAAATCCAAAGCGCCCTCATCCATACAAATCGTGTATTTCGACAAGACAAACAGCAACAAAGACTTGCAAAAAGCAAAAGCCCTGCTAGAATCTAAAGGCAAAGTCGTGTATATGAATGAAGTGCGCTATGGGCTTGATGCCAAAGATTTCATCTATGAGTTTCGCATTATCTAGATTCTGGGCTGATAGAGATTTGCAAGACATCAATTTGCAGAACATCAATCTGTAAGACGCCAAATGAAACTATTTATACAAACCCTTGGCTGCGCGATGAATGAGCGCGACAGCGAGCATATGATATCTGAGCTAGAGCACAAAGAGGGCTATGAGCTAACCGACAAAGCAAATGAAGCAGACCTCATCCTTATAAACACCTGCTCGGTGCGCGAGAAGCCAGAGCGCAGGCTGTTTTCAGAGATAGGGCAATACGCGCAAATCAAAAAGCCCGGAGCAAAAATCGGAATCTGTGGCTGCACCGCAAGCCACATGGGCGCGGAGATTTTGCGTAAATCTTCGAGCGTGGATTTTGTGCTAGGCGCGCGCAATATCTCCAAAATCACGCAAATCATCCACAAGCCAAAAGCTGTAGAAGTCGATATCGACTATGATGACAGCCTCTATGCCTTCGAAGGCGTGCGCGCAAGTGGCGTCAAAGCACTGCTAAACATCTCCATAGGCTGTGATAAATCCTGCGCGTATTGCATCGTGCCACACACGCGCGGCAAAGAGATCTCAATCCCCTCTGATATGATAATCACCGAAGCCAAAAAGCTAGCCAAAAATGGCATAAAAGAGATTCTCCTGCTAGGGCAAAATGTCAATAACTATGGCGTGCGATTCTCCAGCGAGCATGCGCCTATCAACTTCGCAGGGCTTCTAGCCGAGCTAGAAAAGGTGGAGGGCATAGAGCGCATACGCTTCACTTCACCGCATCCTTTGCATATGGATGATGAGTTTATCGCAGAATTTGCGCGCAACAAAAAGGTATGCAAAAGCATCCATATGCCTCTGCAAAGCGGCAGCAGCAAGATCCTCAAAAAAATGCGGCGAGGATACAGCAAAGAGTGGTTTTTGGATAGAGCGCAAAAGCTTAGAGCGCTCATACCAGAGCTTAGCATAAGCACTGATATCATCGTGGGATTCCCGGGCGAGGAGGAGGAGGACTTCGCGCATACGCTAGATGTGCTAGAGGCGGTGCGATTTGATACGCTATATAGCTTCATCTACTCGCCGCGCCCGCATACGCTTGCGTATTCTTGGGGTGATGAGGCGCGCGTGCCTAGCGAGGTGGCATCTGCTAGGCTAGCCAAACTGCAATCCCGCCACCGAGAAATACTCAAAGAAAAGGCAAAAGAAGAGATCGGCAAAGAATATGTGGTGCTGGTGGAAAATGTCTTTGATGATGGGGAAAAGTGCTTCAGCGAGGGGCGCAGCGATAATAATAAACTCATCCACCTAGAAAATGAGAATCTAAAAGTCGGCGCATTTGTCCGCGCCAAAGTCACACATAATGAAGGCGGCAGCCTCTATGGCGAGCTGGTGTGAGATGAATTTGCTTAGATTTTGCTGGCGTGAAAAAATAGATTCTGATTAAAATGGATTTTAGCGAAATAGATTCTGACTAAAATGATTTTTGGCTAGATAGATTCTGGACTGGCGCGGAGAAATAGCGAAAAATAATAGTGAAAATGGATTCTAGGTAGAATCTGTCCTGCAAAGCAAAACGCGCAAAAATCTAAAGTGAAATCTAAAGCAAATCCGAAGTAGAATCTAAAGTGGCATTCAAAGCAGAATCCGAAATGGAATCCAAAGCAGAATCTAAATTTTTGCTTTTTAAGATTGCATTTTTATGTCTTTTGATTAGATTTTGGATATATTTAGATTCTGACTTTTGAAATCCAAAAATCTAGCGCAAAGCATGACAAAATAGATACAATAGGCGCAACAAAGTCGCACAAACTCTAAGGAGATATATGCAAAACACAGCAGCAAATCCCGCGCAGAATCCGCAGAATCAACAAAAACCGCAGAATTTGCGCCAGCCACAGAATCCGCAAAACCAAAAGAATCTAAGCCAGCGCCAAGCGCAGAATCCGCGTCACCCAAAAAATTCGCAGAGCTCGAGCCAGCCACAAAACCCGCACCACTCGCAATCCACAAGCCAAAATAATATTATATACCATGCAGAATCTGTAGATTCCACAGATTCCAGAGTTTCTATAAAATCTAGAGTGCCCATAAATTCTATGGCGACTATGGATTCTATGGGCGCGCTAGACATCATCGACACCACCAACCCAGCCTTTGCCAAAGCAGTGAAGCTCATGAGATGGGGCGCTGCTATTATGCCTATTTGTGCGGCGGGGATTTTTGTGTCTATGGCTATCTCGCAAGCGCTGCTTTTTGCGGTGTTTGCGTGGTATTTGGTGGGCGTGTTTTGCTATATGTTTGGCTCTTATCTTTTCTCCAAGCTTTGCGCCTCTAGGCTATTTTGGCTAAATATCATCCGCTTTTGCGCTATCATCGCATTTAGCGCGTTTGTGGGCGCTTTTGGCACGATGGGCAATATTTTTGGCGCGTTTCTCATCATGGTGGCGTGTGGCGCTTTTGGCGTGTTTTTTGCCATCATCGAGCGCAGAGTGGCTATCGAGCTTACGCGAAAAACTGGCATTAGATACTTCCGCCTAGCGTTTAGATTCCGCGTTTTTGCGTATGTGGCGCTGGTGATGATATGCGCTTTTTTGGCACTTGGCATCGCTATTGGCTTAGATTTGCAAGCGGTTTTGACGATGATGAATACCGCTGATGGATTGAGCCTTTTCGTGCAGGACAATCCGGCGGTGTTTGTTTTGTATTGCATCGTGGCTATTGGTATCAATGTATCGATTTTTGCTTCATTATTTTTGTATATAATGGCTTATTTTAGGATAGTATATGCGTATAAATCTAGCGCGGAGCAAAAGGCTTGCAAAGGCGCTTGCGGCTGCGCGCATTAGCCGATTTGCGTGGCTTTGTGGCAAAACTTTTGTGGATTTTTGTGGATTTTGGAGGATTTTTCTTCTTAAGGCAAAATATTCTTGGCAAAATATCCCTTAGATAAAATATTCCGGGCAAAATATTCTCCAAATTTCTGTATAATCTATAGCGCACAGATTCTTAAACCCTTTTGGAGACTTTGACTCATGATAAGACTTAAAAAAACATTTTTTGCAAAAACCTTTGGCAAGCCCCTTTTGGTGCTTTTTTGTGGCGTTTGTATTGCGTGCGCTTTTGGCGTGAGTGATGAGAGGGGACAATCAAAAAGCCCAGAATTTAAACGCGATATTTTCACCTATATGACTTTTGAGCCAAATACCACTAAGCCAATGCGTTGTCCTCCGGATACAATATGTTGCAATCCCGGACCAGTTCATATACCTTCAGATGAAGAGCTTACTATCGAGGTGCTAGATCCTCAAAGTGAAAAGCTTAGCTTTAGCCTTATAATAGATGAGAAAAATATTGTTGCTACAAATAAGCCAACGATACTACTTTTTGTCGCCAAAGATTGCAAAAACTGCCTCAATCAAGCCCCGCGCATCATCAATCTCGCGCAAAAATACGCTCCTAAAATAAATCTTTTTATCCTTGCTGCGGATGACCACCACTACTACGATTATTCCTTTGAAGCCATCAATCTGCGCAACACAAAAGAGCCGTTCGGTGTGTATTATAGTTTTAGTAGCACAAGGCGCTTGGATAAGTTTTTACAAAAAGATATTTCTGAAGGCTATATCGCGCTTTTTGATGCCAATGGGGAGAAAATCATCGATTATGTGGGGCTAACACCAAAAGAGACAATTGAGCTTCGCATCCGCGATATGCTAGATTCTAGCTCATCTAAATAGAAAGGTGTCAAATGTCTAATCCAGCACATGAAAAACTGCAAAAAGATCCGCGATTTGGGCTTGTGGTGACGCCACAAACACTCATCACTTCCAAAACCGATCTAAAAGGCGTGCTCACTTATTGCAATCGCGATTTTTTGGCGTATAGCGGGTATCAAGAGGATGAGATTCTAGGCAAACCTCACAACATCATACGCCACAAAGATATGCCAAGATGCGTGTTTAAGAAGCTTTGGGAGTATATAGAGGATGGCAAAGAGATTTTTGCGTTTGTCAAAAACCTCTCCAAAAGCAAAAATTTCTACTGGGTTTTTACCAATATCACGCCTTCTTTTGATGAAAATGGCAAAATCATCGGCTATTATTCTGTGCGCCGCACGCCAAATCTCGCGGCAATCCCAGCTATCGAGAATCTATATAGCAAGCTTTGTGAGATAGAGCATACACATGGTGGAGGTATGGAGCAGAGCACAAAAGCGCTCGATGACTTTGTCGCGGATTCTGGCAAATCCTATAACCAGCTGGTTTTCGAGCTGCAAGAATCCGCGAAGTGATAAGGGCGCGAGGTTTATCCAAAAAGGTGCAAATCTTATCCAAAAAGGGCGCTATCCAAAAAGGCGCTAAAAGCGTCTTGTCTAATAAAAGTGCTTTAATCCAATAAAACGCTTTATCCAATGAAAGCGTGAGGCTAAAGAGCAAAATCTTTAAGCAAGCAGGGCATTTCAAGGATGTGTAGTTTTGGTTAGTTTTGCGCTCTGTTTTGTCTAATTTTGTAGCTTTGGCTAGTTTTGCGTTTTTGCTAGCTTTGTCTAGCTTTGCGCTCGGTGCGCTTTTGTTGTGAGTTTATGCAAAGTCTTTAAAAATAGTCGCATAATATTTCATTTTCCATCATACCCCGCATATTCGCATAATAGAGCAAAAATACAAAAATAGAGAATCCAAAATAAATAAGTTTTTATATAGGTTTTTTAAAAAAAGCATAACTTATTATGATAGATAAAACAAGAAATATAAAAGGAGCTACGATATGAATGCGTGCTGTTAATGCAGACAAGATGAGTATTGACATTGGCATGAAATTGTATTTATAAAATATATTCAAACAAAAGATAAATAAAAAAAAGAATAATTTTGTAAAGTTATTATAAAGATAGGCTAGAGAGATGCAATACAAAAAAGAAACATCCGCAGTTCCTGATAATTTAGATCCCAATGACATCATGGTAAAGATGATATAAGATATCACTACACTAAACACAAACCAAACAATTTGCCCGCTTGTAACAGAATCTAAACCTTTGCTTTCAAGGTAGTTTTTGAATCTTGAGTATATCAGGATTTTCAATGTTGTCCTTTCAGCTTTAGTGCTTATTGAGACTTTTGCCTTTGCAGCTTTGCCCTTTGTGAAGCCCTAAAAAATGCAAAATATATTAATGAAGCATTGCATAACTTGCATCAGCTATATCAGCATAATCTCTTAATTCACTTATAAATTCTTTTGGTGTCATTTTAATACCTTATTATCGTGTTATTTTCTCTCATCTTTTCACCCTTAACAAATTTATCATTGATTAAATAGTGAAAATGTTCATCTCCTCCAAGACTTACTATTCTACCACTTTTAAGACGTATTCCAGCTCCCTCATCTCCAGAAAGCCCATAAATAGTCACTACTGTCCGTACTCGTGTATATATGGTTAAGGGGAAGCAATTGCCATCATTATCCGTATAAGTGCTTGTTATAATAAGATAAGGTTCAAGTCTTTTAAATGCCTCATCGCCCATGTATTCTTTTATTTTGCTTTTATAAAATTCATACACATCTTTAGGAACTATACATAGATCATTTTTTGTTCCATATTTATAGCCATTTGGAAGGGCTGGAGGGAATTCCTTGTCTAAAGCTTCACTATCGATAAAATAGACCGAACCATTTTTAAGCTTTTTTTCACTTCCTTCTATTTTAAATCTTATGCCGGCCTTATCTCTCTCATCTTCCCTTTTCTTAAGTTGTTCTGCATATTCTTTATTGGTAACAAAAGAGCCGCCATATTCATTTGTAATTCTTTCAAGCTCTCTATCTCCAGCGCTTAATGGCATAGTAAAAGTGCAAGCAGAAACCATAAAAATTGCAAATGCTATAAGCGCTATAATAAAGATTTTCATGCTTTATGCTCCTCATTCTCATAAACATAATGAAGCATTGCATAGCTTGCATCAGCTATATCAGCATAGTCTCTTAATTCACTTATAAATTCTTTTGGAGTCATCTCCTTTCTCCTTTTATGAATTTGTCATTGATTAAGTAATAAAAACCATTTCCCTCTGGAATTTCTTGAAAATCTTTTCTGCAAAATTTCATTCCTGATCCCTCATCTCCAAAAAGTCCTATTTTAACTGTAGGCATAAAGGCTATAGTTTCCATAGTGATAGGAAATCTATTACCTTTATCGTCTTCGTGATATTGAGTGATTTTGAAATAAGGTTTAAGTTTTTCAAATGCTTCATCATCTCCTATGTGTTCTCTTATTTTTTCAAGATAAATATCATAGTCTTTTGAGCTTATACCAAAGGTAACTTCAAAGTATTTATGACCATTTGAAAGAGTTTCGGGGAAGCGTTTTTCTATGTATCCAAGAGTTACTTTTTGAATTTTTCCATCCACTTCTATATCCTTACCTATATATTGTGTGAAAAATTCACTTTTATCCTCTTTACGCTGTCTGATTTCATCTTTTAGCTTCTCATCAAAGACATATGTGCCTCCATATTTATCTAACAAAGCTCTAAATTTTTTCTCACTCAAGCCACTATACTCTCTTTTTTTCACAGAACAATCAAAAGCATCCTTAGCGCAAGCACTAAAAGTTATTAGGACAAATACCATCAACACACTATGAATTATTTTCATTTATACTCCCTTTATAAATTGATTTTATTATTTTATCGCAATTTTTATCTCTTTATCCTAAGAAAACCTTGCTTCTATAGCTAGAGCGTATGCTGTTGGTTCTCCTGCTTTTCTAGTTAAAATTTCATTTTTATTTTTTATGTTTCTTTATTTTATAAGCTTATTTTATCAATAAAGTAAAATAAGCCAAAGTAAAATTTTATTATTTTATCCTGCGGTTTGTTTTTGTTTATTTTGCGGATTTGTTTTTATGGTTTTATTTTGTGAATTTGTCCTACTATCCGGATTCCAATAGATTCTGCCAGTCATTACAAGGAGGCAGCACCGGTGAAACAATCTATAAAATCTGGGCGCAACTTTAATTTATTTATGTGCCTTGGCGCATTTGTAGATTACCAAAGAAACTCACTTCGTTCGTTTTATTTAAAAAGTGTGCAGTGACAAAATAGTCATTGTGAGGGCTTTTCAAGTCCTAGCAAAGCATAACTTCTTTAGCAATCTATCTAAAAAAGAAATATAAATTCTCGATTTATGACAGAATCTAAATCTTTGCAGTTTTAATGGATTGCTTCGCAACTGCGTTGCTCGCAATGACAATAGAAACACGCGTATTTAATACATCAAACGCGCATTCAATCAAGCGCATCAAAGATGCCAAACGCGCGCTAAGTGTGCTATTTCAGTTCTGCCCAGGTGTTGCCAAGTGTGATGCTGGATTCTAGCGGGACATTTAGCGTGTATATCGTATCCATGATGCTTGATATCTCCTGCGCGCGCGCCTGCGCCCCCTCTTTTGGCAGCTCGAAAATCAGCTCATCATGGATTTGCAGCAGCATTTTTGTCGGCGTGCCTTTGATGTGGTGATAAATCTTTAGCATCGCCATTTTTATGAGGTCTGCCGCGCTTCCTTGAAATATCGAGTTTATGCCCTCGCGCAAAAAGTTTGCCTTCATAAACTCCGTGGCGCGCGAGAAGTCAAAATACCTGCGATGCCCCAAAAGCGTCTGCGCGTAGCCGAGTGAAAGGATCTCTTCTTCTTTAGATTTTAGGAAATCTTTGACGGTGGGGAAAGAGCGAAAATAGCTTTGTATGTATTCTTTGGCTTCTTTTTGCGGGATTTTTAGCGTTTGCCCTAGCTTTTGTGCGCCCATGCCATAGATTAGCCCGAAGTTTATGGATTTGGCAACATTGCGCTTTTGCTGTGCGAGCGCATCGCCAAATATGATTCTAGCCGTCTGCAAATGAATATCCAAGCGATTTTCAAACGCCTCTACAAGTGCCTTGTCTTGCGAAAAATGCGCGAGCAGCCTTAGCTCAATCTGCGAGTAGTCGATAGATAGCAGCGTGCTATTTTCATCGCTTGCTTTAAAGCCCGCGCGGATGAGCTTGCCCTGCTCGGTGCGCACGGGGATGTTTTGGATATTGGGCGCTTTTGAGCTTAGGCGCCCGGTGGCGGTGCCGGTTTGTAAAAATGAGCTGTGGATTCTGCCTTGTTTGTTTAGCTTCAAAATCGGTTCGACATAGGTATTTCTAAGCTTTGCCACCTCGCGATAATCGATGATTTTTGCTATCACTGGGTGTGCGTCTATGAGTGCTAGGAGTGTTTTTTCATCGGTAGAGTAGCCGCCTTTTATCTGGCGCTGCGCTTTTAGCTTGAGATTTTCAAACAGCACACTGCCAAGCTGTTTGGTGGAATTTACATTAAACACCGCGCCACTAAGCGCGAAAATCTCTTGCTCGATTTGTGATAGCTCTTTGCCAAAGCGCTCGCTTAGTGCTTTGAAATGCTCGATATCCACTTTTATGCCATTTTGCTCCATCTCCATAAGCACATAGATGAAGGGATATTCTAGCTCATTGGCAAGTGTGATGAGATGGTGTAGTTCTCTAGATTCTAGTGCTTTTTGGAGGGTGAAAAATAGCGCCATGCTAGCTGCGGCATCCTCGGCGGCGTATTTGGTGGCGGATTCTATGATGACTTCAGAGAAGTTTTGATTGCTCCCTACCACCTCGCTAAAAGTTATCATCTCATGACTAAACCACCGCCGCATCTGCTCATCAAGCCCCACTTTGCTAGCGCTATCATAAAGCCACGCGAGCACCATAGAGTCATAAATCTCGCGCGCTGGTTTGATACCCAAAGCTTGCGCGATTTTGAGATCGTATTTTAGGTTGTGCCCGATGAGTGGGTGGGCGAAAATCATCTCTAGCGCGATTTTGGCATCAGCTAGGCTCATCTGCTCTGGCGCGCCTAGATAGCTGTGCGCGATAGGGACATAATAGGCATTTTTGCCATCTATGCAAAAGCTAAAGCCCACGATTTTCGCGCGGCTCGTGTCTAGGTCTGTCGTCTCGCAGTCATAGGCTATCGTCGTATCTTTTGGCAAAGGCGCGATGATGTCTTGCACTTCTTTTAGAGTGAAAAGCGTGCGTGCTTCAAAGCTAAAGCGTGATATGGAGCTGGCGGTGATGCTAGCTGGCGCGGTGTTTGTGTTTGGTGTGTTTGAAGTGTTTGGCGCGCTGCTAGAATCTAGGCTAGATTCTGCGCCCGCGCCGGTGCTAGATTTTGCATTAGATTCTGCGCCCGCGCCAGAATCCAAACGAGAATCCCCGCTAGATTCTGGTGCTAGCTTGCTATTTTTCAGATACGAAGTGTGCTTGACATTCATCGGCTCGCCATTTAGGCGCTGCACGATTTTGACAAACTCATATTTTGCCATTTCATCGATTATTTTATGTAGCGGATTTTTGGCAGGCATCGCTAGCCTTTTGAAGTCAAAATCCGCTATCAAATCTTTTTTCAAAGTAGCCAAATCGCGGCTGATATACGCGCTTTGCTTATTTTCTATGATAAGATTTGCGATGCGCGCACTCACAACTTCGCCTAGCTCATCGCTTTTTGCATAGATATTATCCAGCGTGCCAAAATGCTCCAAAAGCTTGCACGCCGTCTTTGCACCCACGCCTTTCACACCCGGGATATTATCGCTAGAATCCCCCACCAAGCTTTGATAATCCACAAAACTCTGCGGCAGCACGCCAAATTTATCTTGGCATTCTCTCTCGTGGATCTCGGTGTTTTTGATGGGATCTAGCAAAAATGTATCCTCATCTATCAATTGATACAAATCTTTATCATGGCTTATGATTTTTGTCTTTAGATTCTGCGATTTGGCAAGATGGGCTAGCGAGGCTATCGCATCATCGGCTTCATAGCCATCATAAGAGATATTGACTAGCCCCATTTTTTCTATCCACTCCATTGCGATTGGTAGCTGGAGGAGCAGATCTTGTGGCGCTTCTTGGCGGTTTGCTTTGTAGTCTTTGTAGATTTCTTTGCGCTTGTTTTCGCCTCTGCCCTCCAGCGCAAACACGATAAAATCATGCGGATGATTTTTGTGAAGCTTCATTATGAGGTTGGCAAACCCCATCAAAAGCCCTGTGGGGAAGCCTTGAGAGTTGTGTAATGGCGGGAGTGCATAAAAACTGCGGAAAAAAAATCCAAAAGTATCGACGATGATTAATTGCTGCATAAAAGCCCTTATAAGCCTATATTGGCTGGGTGTTGCTAGATTCTAGAATCTAGATTCTAGCGTTTGAGTGAATTTACCGTCTGAAGCATCGCATCGGCGGTTTGTATGGTTTTGGAGTTGGCCTCATATGCGCGCTGTCCGGTGATAAGATCGGTCATCTCCTCGACAAGCTTTACATTGCTAAGCTCCAAAAATCCCTGCCTAAGCGCGCCAAATCCCTCCGTGCTAGCCACGCCCACGATCGCATCGCCAGAAGCGTTGGTGTTTAGGAAAAGATTATCGCCTAGTGAGTGAAGCCCGGCTGGGTTTATGAAGTTTGCTAGCTCGATTTGCCCTATCACATTACTTACGCCATTATTTGCCTGCACGACGCTCACCGTGCCATCTGTGCCGATATTTATCTCGGTGGTGTCTTGTGGGAGGGTGATTTGTGGCTGGAGGAGGTAGCCTTGAGAGGTTACGATATTCCCCGCGTCATCTAGCTTAAACCCGCCATCGCGCGTGTAAGCCACCGTGCCATCTGGCAGCTGGATCTGGAAAAATCCTTTGCCTTCAATCGCGATGTCAAGGTTGTTTTCTGTCTCTTTGGGGCTGCCTTGCGAGAAAAGCTTTTGTATAGAGCCCGGGCGCACGCCAAGTCCTACTTCTATGCCAGTGGGTGAAAGTGTCGTCTCGCTTGTCGCTGTGCCTGCGTATTGAAGCGTCTGATAGAAAAGATCGTTAAACTCCGCGCGCTGCTTTTTGTAGCCGGTGGTATTGACATTGGCGATGTTGTTTGATGTGGTGTCGATTTGTAGTTGCTGTCCTAGCATACCCGTCGTAGCGGTGTAGAGTGAGCGCATCATGGGCGTATCCTTTGTGATTGTGCTATTTGGTGAGTGTTTAAGCAAAAGCAGTTCCCAAACCAGAATCTAAATCTTTGCTTGATTTGTAATTCGTGTTTGATTTTGTTTGGCTTGATTTTATCTCGGCTCGATTTTGAAATTTATTTTGAAATTTACCCCTTGACTGAGAGCGGCTCTAATGGTTTATAATTAGATTCTGCAAAACTTTTTGCAATTCTAAAAAACTTTTTGCAAAGGAAAATTATGGACTCGCAGTATAAAAATTTGCCACAAGAAAATTTGCCGCAAAAGCAGAATCTAGCTAAGCGCAGAGAGTTTCTCAAAACTTCTGCAAAGCTTGGCATAGCCACTTTTGGAGCATTGGGAGTAAATGCGCTAGGCACAAGCCCGCTTTTTGGCGCAGGCGCGACAAACGCCCAGAATCTGTCAGGCGCGCAGAATCTAGCAAGCACGCAGAATCTAATAGGCGCGCAGAATCCAGCAAGCACCACACCTCTTGCCACCCTCAATAACGGCGTGAAAAATCCCAATGGTAGGCATCGGCACATTTAACATAGGAAGCACGAAAGAAGTGCAAAGCGCGATAGAATCCGCGCTAGAAGTGGGCTATCGCCACATCGACACAGCACAGCGCTACGGGAGCGAGGAGGGCATAGGCGCGGCTTTAAAGGCTAGCGGGATAAAGAGGGAGGAGGTTTTTATCACCACAAAGCTACTTCCGCGCTTTGCAAATGAAAAAGACGCGCCAAAGGCTTTCGAAGATTCTCTAAAAAGATTGCAGAGTGATTTCGTGGATTTGTTTTTACTGCATTGGGATGTGAATGATACTTATGGTGCGTGGCGCGCGATGAGTAGGCTGCATAAGGAGGGCAAAACAAGAGCGCTTGGCGTTTGTAATTTTAGCGCCGATAGGCTTGTGGATTTTTGTCTAAATAATGAAATAAAGCCAGCGATAAATCAAGTCGAGTTTAGCCCGCTTTATCAGCGCTCGGATTTGCAAAAAGTGATGCAAGAATATGGCGTAAAGCTTGTTTCTTGGTCGAGTTTTGGGCGCGGGCGCACTGGTTTGGCTGGTGGCGTGCTTGATAATCCAACGCTTGCCAAAATCGCCAAAAAGCATAACAAAAGCATAGCGCAAATCGTGCTACGATGGCTGATAGAACAAGACATCATCGTGCTACCAAAAACGACCAAAAAAGAGCGTATGGTGGAAAATATCAGCATTTTTGACTTCGCGCTAGATTCTGATGACAAAGCGCAAATTGCCAAACTTAACAAAGGCAAAAGCCTCTTTTTCGACCCGCAAGATGCGAAGCGCATAGAGTGGCTAAACAGCGATGAATACAATATAATGCCAAGCTAGGCACCGCTTGCTTTAGTAATGTTCGCCCCACTCTTCGCGAGATTGCAATTATTCGCAAAGTATGTATTTTGTGCCATCGCAAGGATTCGCAGAATCCGAAGCGATCCACCTATGAGAATTTAAGGCAAACACACTTTGACACACAAAATGCCACTTGCCTTAAAAAGCGTAAAATTATATAGAATGGGTGCGCCAGCGCCACATTATTCTAAAATTTATGGAAAAATCCTTGTGGATTTTTAGGTTACTAAAAAAGATTATTGACTGCGAGATTTTATAGATTGCTTCACCGATAAATCGGTTCGCAATGACGAATTGAGATTTTGCATTATTATGGATTTTAGATTCTGGTTTTGTCAAATTAGAATCTTGGCTAAATCCTCACAATAACATAAAATGCGGGCAAAAAGACTATTCAAACTCCCTGAAAAGCGCGCCGAGATCGATGCCATTTATGCTGCTGTCTTTGCGGCGCTCGAGTATGCCTTGCGCGCCTTGCACTAAATCTTGGCTAGAGATTCCATGCGCGATAGAGATTTTGGCTTCCAAAAACGCGCTTAGATGATCGCATACCTTTAGAAACTCCCCGCACACCGGGTTAAACTCATCGCTATTATGCTTCTCAAACAGCTCATCGGCGTTTTTGGAATAATGCGTAAAGCCCTCGATTCTGTAGCGATTGGCAAACTCATTTTGCGTGAAATACACGATATCCGCGCCGATAGATTCTGGCAGATGCGCGATGATTTTCTCTCGCACCGCGCGCTCTTCGATGATTTTTATCTGCTCATCAAGCCCAGCTACCGAGCTTTTGATAGGCGAGATGATATCGCGCGTAAGTATCTCTGGCAGATCGTGGAAAAGCCCGCCTAGGAAGTGGTTTATCCGCATTTGCTTGCACGCGCCAAAATCAAGACTCAAAAGATACCCACAAATCGCCACCACAAGCGTATGCCCGAGCACCGAAGTAGCCGGCACGCGCGGCGTCTGACTCCAGCGCTTTTGAAACCTAAGCTGTCCAAACATCGTGATAATTTCGCGCAATTTTTTACGCAAAATCACCTGCTTCATACCATTTAGATTATAATGCTGCTCGACCTCATCATCGATGATGCTCTTGATATGCGCGACATCAAACATGTAGGGGTTGAAATGATAGATGATGTCAAACTCCCATTTTGACGCGTAATAATGCGCCGCGCGCAGAATCTGCGTCTCTATGGTGTGTATGGGGTGGCTTAGATAATGCGCGAAATCATCGTAGAATCCATACGCGCTTAGATCGGATTCTAGCTCGGTTTTGACGAATTTGGCAAGCTCTTTTTTGTGGTAGCGCTGTAGCTCGTGAAACACCGGCGGCTTGATGTCTGTAAGCACCACGCGCGCGAAAAAATCAAAGCAAAAATACAAAATCAGCTTCTCCCAATCGATGCTTTTGCCCTCCATCTCCTCGTATTTGGCGAAAAGATAGGTTATCACCATTTTGTGCGCTTGTTTATCAAGCTCGACAAACTCCACCGGGCAGGCTTGATCGTTCCAGCGGCGGATGGATGCGGCGACGAAGATTTTGCGGAGGAGATTTGCGGTGAGTCGGGGTTTTGTCATGGTGCGTGCCTTTTTTTGTGTGGGTTTGCGGTGAGCTGGGGCTTTGTCTGTAGGCTAGTCATGGTATGTGCCTTTTGTGTGGTTTTGTGGTGGATTCTGGCTTGCAGCAAAGTCTCTTGTTTGCAACGAGTCTTATATTTGCGAGCGGCTGGCTTATCATTGACACACGCCTTGTATATCATTGCAAATCTGCACCCTCACTTCATCTAGTACAGAATCTAGCGCGCTTTGCAGGGCTTTTATCATGGTGGCTTGAGTGGATTCTGGCGCGGATTTGTCACTTGCGCTAGAATCTATGGAGCTAGCGTTTATTTGTTTGTTTATGGTGCGCGTTTGTAGGTGTTTGCTGCCTTGCGTGATAGTGTAGTCTAGGCTTGCGCGCGCGTAAGGGCGTGCGCCTGAAAGATTCTGCGCGCTTGAAGAGTTTTGCGCGGCGTATATCGTCATATCTTTTATTTTGATAGAGAGCGTGTAGGCGTGCGTGCCTATGGTGCTAAGCTTGATACAAGAATCAAGCATTTTAGATTCTAGTGCGTTTTGGATGAGGGTGGTGGGGAGGTCTATCCACTGCGCATTTGAGAGCCTTTGGATGGCGTTGTCATCGTGTGAGATGTAGATATTTTGCGTGTTTAGGTAGGAGGTGATGTCTAGGTTTAGCTTTATGGTTTTTATGTCTTTGACGCAGATGTTTTGGCTGGAATCGCTTTGGCTAGCGTTTTGGCTGGAGTCGCCTTGATTGGCGTTTTGACTAGCGCCGCCAGAACTAATATTTGGTAGTGTGTAGTAGGTAGTTTTTGGCGCGCTGGATTTGAGGTTTATATCAATACATCCTGCAAACATCGCGCTAAACAGCACACAAAATAAAACATAAAACAACACATAAAACAACGCACGCGCCGCGCCAAACAACCTGCCAAACACTACACTAAACAACCTGCAAAACGCCCCGCCAAACGCCACGCTAAAAATCCCGCCAGAATCTAGTTTGCCAGAATCCAGCCTGCCAAAAGCAAGCGCCCCGCCACGCGCACAAGCGCGCGCCGCGCCAAAATCCCGCATTTTATCCCTCATATTTTTTGCCTCATTTATCTTTTTCATTTTTGCTCTCCAAAAAGTGTGCTATATGGATTCTCGTTAAACTTATTTATAAGATTTTGCGTTTTTTGCAGTGTTATATCGAGGTTTTGCATGGTTTTTTGGGTTTGATCAAGCGTAGGTGTTAGCATGGTTTTTACGCTGTATTCGCCACTATCGATTTGCGCGTTTAGCTTATTTACTAGGCGATTTAGGTTATTGCTAAGCGCTGGCAGGGTTTTGCTAAATGTCTCTAGCTCTGCAAGCGTGTGGCTTATATGCGCGATATTTTGCTCGCTTAGCAGTTTATCTGCGCTTGCTAGCACGCCCATGACTTCTGCTAATGCAGAATCCGCTTTGTCACTAAGCTTGCCTAGAAAGCTTTGCTCAAGTGTCAATATCGCGTCTTTGTCATCTTGTATTATCTCGCCGCTTGTGTTTTGGCGGAGTGAGAGGTAGTTTAGCCCTGCTAAGCCTTGAGAGTCGATAAGCACGCTTGAGCCTTTGGCGATGGGGATGGCTTTTTGGATGGAGAGTGTGATTTGCACGATGCCTAGCTGCTCTTTGTCAAAGCCTATGCTTTTGACGCTTCCTATGGTGATGCCTTTGTATTTTATGGGCGTTTTGGGTGCGATACCAGATATGTCATAGTTTGTGAAAATTTTGTAGATTCTGTATTTGCCCTCATCCACGCCGATTTTACCAAACCACATGATAAACACCACAAGCCCCACAAGGATGACGAAAAATAGCCCACCTATGACTAGATAATTTACGCGTCTTTCCATAAGCGCTCTCCTCGTTTGCTGAAAAATAGATTGTCTTTTGATAGATTGCTGATTTGCTCTTTTAGCTCTTTTAGGTTGCCTAGAAACTCTATTTTACCATTTTTTAGCATCAAAAAGCGATTGGTCGCATCGCGGATAGAATCCAAATCATGCGTAATCATCACTATCGTCATATTCATATCCGCCTGCAGCTCGCATATCAGTTCATCTAGCTTTTGCGCGCTGGCTGGGTCTAGCCCGCTACTTGGCTCATCCAAAAATAGCACTTCTGGATTAAGGGCTAGTGCGCGCGCTAGCCCCACGCGCTTTTTCATCCCCCCGCTTAGCTCATGTGGATACAGCTCATACGCGCTAGGCGTGAGCCCCACGCGCTCGATTAAATATTTTGCCACTTCTATGATGGAGGATTTTGGATAGTTGCTATACTCTTCTAGCATGATTCCGAC
This sequence comes from Helicobacter sp. CLO-3, assembly GCF_001854545.1. Lineage (GTDB taxonomy): Bacteria > Campylobacterota > Campylobacteria > Campylobacterales > Helicobacteraceae > Helicobacter_B. The sequence continues at coordinate 36,173 of NZ_MLQN01000007.1, read as the reverse complement.
ATTTTCAAGCACATTTAGCGAGCTAAAAAGCGCGCCAAACTGAAACAAAACGCCACAGCGCGTAAGCAAATCGCGCTTGTCTTGCAGCTGCCAAATATCTTTGCCAAATATCTTTACGCTGCCGCTTTTGGGGCGGTTTAGCAATATCATCGTGCGTAAAAGCGTGGATTTGCCACTGCCGCTACCGCCCAAAATCCCAAAAATCTCGCCTTGATAGATATCAAAGCTTATATTATCATGTATCAAAGTATCGCCATACGCCGTGCATAAATCGCGCACTTGGATTATGGGCGTGGGGGTTTTGCCTGAAATTTTTGATAAGGTTTTAGATTCTGGCGCGCGACTCGCGCTATTTTGGTTATTTGCGCGATTTGCACCAGAATCTAAAATGCCTGCATTTATCTCATTCATCATATACCAAGCCTTGAAGTGATAAAAGAAAACACCGCATCAATGACGATGATCCAAAATAGCGCATTTACCACGCTTATGGTGGTGACGCGCCCTAGCTCTTGCGTGTTTTCTTTGATGCAAAATCCGCGAAAACAGCCCACCAGCGCGATAGCCGCGCCAAAAAACGGCGCTTTGACAATCCCTATCCAAAAATGCGACCAATCCACCGTCTCATAAAGCCGCTCGACATAAGTGCTAGCATCAATCCCTAGCTGGATATAAACCGCTATCATCCCGCCAACAAGGCTTGATGCATCCGCCAAAAACACAAGTAGTGGCATCACCAAAATAAGCGCAAACAGCCTAGGAATCACAAGAAAGCTTATAGGATGCAGGTTCATTGTCTTCATCGCATCGATTTCATCAGTGATTTGCATCACGCCAATTTGCGCGGTGAAGCTAGAAGCCGAGCGCCCCGCGATAACAAGTGCTAGGATAAAAGGCCCCATCTCGCGTAGTGAGAGCTTCGCTGTCGTCTCGACACTAAGCAGCGGCGCACCCATAAGCTCTAGCTGCACCGCCCCCTGCAATGCCACCGCAAAGCCCACGATGAGCGAGGTTAGCAGGCTAACCGGGAGGGCGCGGAATCCGGATTCATTGATATGAAACAAAAGCGGGGCGAGCTTCACATCGCGCCGAATGATAGAAAAAAACAAAAAATAAAAGCTCATCCCCACGAAATTTACAAAATCCAAAAAACTCTCAAAAAACTTCCAAACGCCCTTGCCTAGGCTTTCAAAAAAGCTTGCAAGCCAATTGCGCCTAGGTGTAGGGGGGATCTCTGTGATGATACAGCGCTCTAAGATCTCTTCTATCTGCCTATGCGCGATGATGCGCGGCGCGCGGGATTTGCTGGCGTTTAGATTCTGCTTCAAAAATATGCCAAAGGCTAGGTCGATTTTGGCGTTTGGGGTGAATTCTATGTATTCTATGGTGTTTTGAGTGGCGGTGTTTTGGTGGCTTGTGGCGTGGCTTGTGTTTTGCGCGGCGGCGGTGCTTTTGTCGCCGGTAGCGTGCGCGTTGGCGTTATTTGCGCGTGCGTCGTTTGCATCATATGCGCTTATTTTATGTGTGCTATTTGCGCGCGTTTCGCTTGTGTCTAAAGCCAAATCCATATCTAAATCTAAATTTGGCGTGCTAGATTCTGCATTGTCCGCGTTGCGCGCGCTTAGGCTTTGCCATTTGAAAGATTTTTGCGATTTTTGGAGTGCTTGCTGAAGTGCTTTTAGCTTGGATTTTGGCACGCGAAAATCCCACACGCCATCCAAAACAATGTGATTTTGACGCAGATAAAAGCGCGCAGAATCCGCCATAAACGCAAGCCTCCAAAAAACAAAGCAGAATCTAAAATTACAAATCACCCAGCAACGCGCCTAGCAAAATTTAAAGCCAAGCGCACCAATTTAATGCGACTTGGCGCAGAATCTAAAAAGCGCGCAAGCTACCAAAAGCTACTTTGGCACAGAATCTAAAACACAAAATCCAAAATACAAAACGCCACGATTAGTCGCTATTCATCACAACCAATCCCAATGCAACCAACCGCAATGTCACAAATTATTTAAAAGTCGTGCCGCCATCGATGACTATAGTTTGCCCTGTCAGCCAGCCACTTTGCTTTGGATCGCATAGGAAAAACGCAGCGCCTGCCAAATCTTCCGGCGTCCCCATGCGATTTAGCGGGGATTGCTCCTCGACTTTGGCGCGCACTTCATTGTAGTCTGGGAATGCGCGCAATGCGTCTGTGTCGATAGGTCCGCCACTCACCGCATTTACGCGTATGCCCCACTCGCCAAGCTCTGCTGCAGCGTATTTTACCATTGTTTCTACCGCGTTTTTGGAGTTGCCATGTCCGGCGTAGTTTGGCATATACACGAGATTTCCTGTCGAGCTAAGCGACACGATAGAGCCCCCACCCACTTCTTTCATGCGCTTTGCCGCCTCCTGCGCGCCCACGACAAATGCAAGCACAGTCGCGGTGTAGATGTTGTTTAGCCCTTTTGGGCGAAGTCGCATAAATGGCCCAAAGCCGCCCGCCACGCTTTTGCCATAGATGATAGCATTTGAGACGAAAAAATCCACCCTGCCAAAATCCTCATCAATCTTTGCAAAAAGCTCGACATACTGCTCTGGCTCTAGCACATTTAGCGGATAGTAGCGCGCTTTGATGCCATAGGTAGATTCTACATCTTTGGCGATTTTCTCTGCTTCCTCGACGTTTTTGTTGTAAGTGAAAGCGACATTTACCCCATTTTGCGCGAATTTATACAAAATCGCCTTGCCTATCCCCCTTGTAGCGCCGCTGATGACGAGCGTCTTGCCTTTCATATAGTCTGCTTGCTGTGTCATTGTCTCACCTCATAATGTTGTAGTGTTTGCTCTATAAGTTTTAGGTTTTGCGCGCTTGGAGCAACCAGCGGCAGGCGATACTCTAGGCTTGGGATGAGCCCTGCTATATACATCGCAGCTTTGATTGGGATCGGGTTGCTCTCGCAAAACAAAATGGTATTTATATCATAAAGTTCATTATTTATAGCTTTAGATTCTAGCATTTTTCCTTCAAGCGCTAGATGCGTGAGTGATGCGATTTTATCAGGCAGGAGGTTGCCTGTCACAGAGATGACGCCCTGCCCGCCATTTGCAAGGATTGGATAGTTTATCGCATCTTCGCCGCTAAAAATCGCAAGCTCGCTAGCCTGCGTATTTAGCTCGATGATGCGCTCCATCGAGCCGCTCGCTTCTTTTATAGCATTGATATTTTTGACATCAGAAAAAAGCCGTATAGCTGTCGCTGGCTCGATATTTACGCCCGTGCGCCCGGGGACATTATAAAGCATAAGCGGGATTTCTACGGAGTTTGCCACTGCTTTGTAGTGTTGATACAAGCCTTCTTGGGTTGGTTTGTTGTAATAAGGGCTCACGCAAAGTATCGCATCCGCGCCGCATTTTTGCGCGAACTTTGCTAGCTCGATAGCCTCTGCTGTGGCGTTGCTCCCAGCACCCGCTAGCACTTTGGCGCTCACGCCTAGCTCTTTGTTTATCTCTTTGCACGCATTTACAGCGATCTCTATGCACTCCATGTGCTCTTTGTGCGTGAGTGTCGCGCTCTCGCCAGTCGTCCCCACCGGCACGCACGCATCCATGCCATGCCGAATCTGGCGGCGTATCAGCGCATCAAATGTCGCTGTGTCGATTTTGTTGTTTTTGAATGGTGTGATTAGCGCACTCATCGCTCCACGCATATTTGCTCCTTGGGTTTTACTTCTTAGATTTTGACTTGTGCTTTGGCTAGGAAGCCGCTTAGTAGAATCCAGAATCTAGATTCTGGCGATTTTGGATTCTATCGATTTTAGATTCTAGCGCAGAATCTATGATTTTAAATTCTAGCAGAATCTACACAAAATCCACTTTTATTTGTTTTATTTATTTTACTTTGGCTGCTGTTTTGGCTGCTGTTTTGGCTTTTGGCTCATCTTTTAGTATCGCGACACTTAGGGTGTTTTCATTGAAATATTTTTGCGCTACTTCTTGGATGTCTTTTGGCGTGAGCTTTTCAAGCTCCTCTTCATAGCGCAGCAGCGGCTCTATGTTGCCACGCACCAGATATGAGCCAAAAAGCCCAGCCACCGAGCTTGATTTCTCAAGCGCAGATAGGAAGCCAGCGCGTATATTTAGCTTGATTTTATCTAGCTCGCTTTGGGCTATGGGTTTGGCGCGCAGCCGCTCGATAACCTCGCCTATCTCTTTTTGGAGCGTTTTGGCCTGCACGCCTTCATTGCCCCCAGCGATAAACACAAACACCCCGCTATCTTTCATCGCCATAGGATACGCAGACACTTCGCTGGCGAGCTGTTTTTTATCGACTAGCTCGGATTCTAGTATGGAGGATTTGCCCCCGCTTAGCACATCTGCTAGCGCGCTTAGGGCGATTTGGTCTTTGTGCTCGAAATTTGGGATTTTGTATCCCATCATAAGCCATTCGATTTGCGTGTCTTTGTTGATGATGACTTCGCGGTAGCCATCTTGTGCGGGCTCTGGGGCGGGGCTCATCGATGTACTTGATGCTTTTGCGCCAGAATCTTTGGGGGCTTTTGACGCTTTAGATTCTGCGATTTTGCCGAAGTGTTTTTTCGCACTTTCAAACACCACCTTTGGCTCGATATCCCCAGCCACCAGCACTATAGCATTGCTTGGCTGATAAAAGCGCTTATAAAACTCCCTGATATCCTCTATTTTCCAGCTTAGAATATCTTCCATGAAACCTATAGGCGTCCAGTGATATGGGTGATAGATATACGCGGTGTTGAAAAAGCGAAAATAAAGATAGCCAATGGGCGAATTATCCGTGCGCCAGCGCCGCTCTTCAGCCACGACTTTGCGCTCGCTTTGAAACTCAGAATCTAGTAGCTTTAGATTCCCCATAAGCTCGGCAAAAAGCTTCAACGAAGTGTCGATATGCTCGCTGCTTGACTTGATGAAATAGCGCGTATAATCAAAGCTCGTAGAGGCATTATCCACGCCGCCAAGCCCTTTTACCACCTCATCAAACTCGCCCGCTTTTAGATTCTGCGTGGATTTGAAGCTCAAATGCTCTAGCATGTGCGCCAGCCCGCTTTTGCCCATCACCTCATCGCGCGAGCCGACTTTGTAAAATACATTGGTCTCTATCACGCCGCTGCCGTTTTTTAGCGGTATGACTACTATTTGCAAGCCATTATCAAGCACTTTTTGCTCGTATTTTGGCAGCACACTTTTGGCAAACATCGCACTCATCAGCACTCCTAATATCAATAAAAATCGCACAAATATCCTTTGTAAGCTCTTTGCAAACTTGCGTAAGCTTGTAAGCTTGTGTATGCTTGTTTTAGATTCTGGCATTATAGCATTCTAGTATTATAGTGGCGCGACAGAATCTAAAACAAAAAGTTTAAATCCCCAAATCAAGCCGCTAGAATCTCCAGAATCTACTTCTTCAAATCCGCGCCGATGGCTTCAGAGATATGCTCAAAGCCATCATTTTTTAGCATCGCATCTAGCTCCCGCGAGATTTGCGCGCAGATTCCGGGTCCTTTATACACAAGCCCGGTGTATAGCTGGATGAGGCTAGCGCCCATTTTGATTCTGCTATAGGCGTCATTGGCGTCAAATATCCCGCCCACCGAGATTAGCGTGGTTTTTTTGAAAAATGCTTTGGCAAGCTCGCCAAACACCTCTTTGCTTTTTTCTCGCAAGCCAGCACCGCTGATACCGCCATCTTTGGGATGCGCTATCATGGAATAATCTATCGTCGTATTAGTCGCGATGATGCCGCTTATCCCAGAATCTATCGCCTTCTCGCAGACAGAGAGCATATCATCAGTATGCATATCTGGAGAGATTTTTAGGAAAATGGGCTTTTTGGTGAGCTTGCGCGCCATTTTGCAAAGCGACTCTACAAATTTTTCGTTTTGCAAATCGCGCAGTTTTGGCGTGTTTGGCGAAGAGACATTGAAAGTATAATAATCGCCCACTTCAAGCACATCCTCCAGCGTTTTTTGGTAGTTCAAAAGCGCGTCATCCTCGGTGATTTCCTTGTTTTTGCCGATATTTACGCCAAGCGGGATGCAAAATGGGTATTGTGGCTTTAGCTTGGCGTTTAGCGCAGCACTTCCTAGGTTGTTAAACCCCATGGCGTTTTGCAGGCTCTGCTCCTCTGTGTGGCGAAAAAGTCTAGGCTTTGGATTCCCGCTTTGTGGGATTTTGGTAACCGTGCCAAGCTCCAAAAAGCCAAATCCAAGCGCGCAAAGCGATTTGACATTTTGCGCGTCTTTGTCAAAGCCAGCGGCAAGCCCTATTGGGTTATAAAACTCCATACCACACACCTTTTGCGCCAGCCGCTCGCTTTCAAAGCCGCCCGTTTTTAGCAAAATATCATCGCCAAAGGGCAGCATTCTAGTGTATCTAAGCACTTTTTGCGCTAGGTTGTGCGCTTTCTCCGCGTCAATCTTAAAAAGCAGCGGGCGCAGTTTTTCATATATTTCCAATGTTTCCTCCTTGCGGTGTTTTTTTGCGCGGCGTTTTTCCTCTTGCAATGTTTTCTACTCTTGCGATGTTTTTGCCTCTTGCAATGTTTTCCTTGGCAATATTTCTCATCGCCTAGTTTAGATTCTGTATTTTAGCAATATATTGCAAAGTTTTTCAAATATAAACCAAGGATTTTTATGGATTATTGAGTTGCTACACAAATGTGGCTTGCAATGCATAAAAGGTGATGGCGCAAGTATCGCGAAGCAAAATCACAAATAAATCACAAGCAAAATCACGAATCGGACAGAATAGCAAAAATTGTTCGGGTAAAATAGTAAAAATTGTCGGGCGAAAATAATAAAACTTGGGGTGTGGGGGTGCCCTTGCATCATTGCATCATTAATAATAAAAATTTGGGGCGCTCTTGTATCATTGCGTCATCGCATCATTGCGCCTGCGCATCATTGTGTCATTGTGCTCTTGTATCATTGCGTCGTTGCGTCTGCGTGTCTGTGCATCGTTGCGTTGTTGCGCCTATGTGCCTGTGCGCTTGTGTGCCTGCGCCTTACGCTTCGGCGAGGTCTAGCCACTCAAAGCTGCTTAGCTCTTCGCGGATTTTGCTATTTACTTTAAACTGGCTCACAAACACATAATCGCGCCCATTTTCTTTGATGATGATTCTAAGCTCGCGCCCGCCGCTGTGCGTTTTGGCGCATTCAGAGATGCGCGATAGCTCCTCTTCGCGCACGCTTCTATGCAGGATGAGCCCCAGCGGACAGCTAGAATGCTCCAAATCACTAGGGCGCATATCAAGCGGGATGATCTCGCCTCCGGGTATCGCATCATCAAACCGCCCAAACGCCGCGCCTGCGCTAGAATCCGCACCGCCATAAGAATCAGCATAAGAGCTGCTTTGCGAGCTATCACCATAAGAGTTTGCATAAGAGCCGCCACTATAAGAGCCACCTTGCGCGCCAGAATCCACAGAATCCGCCCCGACATCAAATTCAGATTCTGCGTTTTTCTTGCGTTTTAGGCGGATTTTTTCCTCTTTTGCCTGCTCCATGCTAAACACTTCCATCACGCGAAGCTCTACTCTGCCCTCTTTTAGCTCTATCTTGCCTTTTAGCGCGATAGGCTTGCTTAGATCCATGATATCAAGCGCTTGTATCGTCCTTTCAAATATCGTGATGCTCGTATTTCCGGACAAATCCATGACATTTATGACGCCATAAAGCTTGCCGCTTTTGGAGACTTTTTTCTGCAAATCCATGACTTTCACGATTAGTAAGAGATATGAGCCATCCTCTAGCGTGTCTAGCGCGTTGATGCGCGCCACGCCTTTTATGGATTTTATCTCTTGGCTGTATTCTGCTATGGGATGCCCAGAGATGTAGATTCCAAGGCATTCATACTCATACTCTAGCAGCGTTTTTTTATCAAACTCCTCGATATTTTGGAAGTTAAAATTCACGCTTGTTAGCTCTTCTTTGGAGTCGCGGAAGAGTGAGTTTTCGATATTGTTATCCATTTTTTGCTTGCTGCGCCCGATTTCGCAAATCTCATCGATATTTTTTAGCATCGCTGCGCGCGTGTAGCCTAGATCATCGAGGCTTCCGGATTTGATAAGCGGCTCTAGCACGCGTTTGGAGATTTTGGAGAAATCCACGCGCTCTACAAATTTTTCTAGACTTTCAAACTTCCCATCCCTTTTGCGACACTCGATGATATTATGCAATGCTTCCGCACCAGCGCCTTTTATCGCGTTTAGCCCAAAGACGATTTTCTTTTGCGTGCCTTTTTTGGTATCCACATCAGCGACGCTGAAAAACTGATCCGAGACATTCACATGCGGGGGCATCGTGTCGATTCCCATATTTTTGGCTTCTTCGATATACTCGGCGACTTTTTCTATTTTGTTGGATTCGCTAGTGAGGAGCGCTGCCATAAACTCATGCTCATAATAAGTCTTTAGATACGCGGTTTGAAAGGTTATCATCGCATAGGCGGCGGAGTGAGATTTATTAAACCCATAGCCAGCAAACTTTACGATAAGCTCCCAAAGCTCTCTTGCCTTGTTTTCATCAAAGCCATTTGCCACCGCGCCTTTGGCGAATTTATTTTTATTATCCGCCATGATTTGCTCATCTTTTTTACCCATAGCGCGGCGTATGAGATCCGCCTCACCAAGCGAGAATCCGCCTATGACTTGCACGATTTGCATAATCTGCTCTTGATAGACGATAGTGCCATAAGTGGGCTTTAGTATCGGCTCTAGCGCATCAAACATATATACAATAGGCTCTTTGCCATGCTTGCGATTGACAAACTCATCTACCATGCCAGATTCCATAGGTCCGGGGCGTCCAAGTGCGATGATAGCGATGATGTCTTCAAAGTTCGTAGGCTTCAAGCGGCGGTTGAGCGTCTGAAACATACCAGATTCTACCTGGAATACACCAAGTGTATCGCCTCTTTGCAAGATTTTATAAACTTCTGGGTCATTCACATCTTCAGTGACGAAGTCTATCTCTTTGCCATAGCGCTCTTTGATGATTTTTAGCACATCATCGATGACGGTTAGCGTCTTTAGCCCGAGGAAGTCAAACTTTATCAAATCCACCGGCTCAAGGTATTTCATACCATATTGCGTGACGATCATCCCATCAGTTTTATCACTCGCATAAAGCGGCGTTTTGTGCCAAAGCTCTTTTTCGCTATCTAGCACAAGTGCTGCGGCATGCTTGCCAGCATTGCGGTTAAATCCTTCTAGTTTCAGAGCATATTCCCACACCTTTTTGGCAGTCGGATTGCTCGCTACGAGTTCTTGTATCTTTGGCTCTGTTTCCCACGCGCCATTTATAAACTCGCCATTTTTCTCATAGCCTTGCAGCGTGATGCCTAGCTTATCTGGGATTAGCTTTGCAAACTCATTGGCATCATTATATGGCATATCTAGCACGCGCGCGACATCGCGTATCACGCCTTTTGCTAGCATTTTACCAAAGGTGATGACTTGGGCTACATTGTATTTGCCATATTTGTTAATCATATATTCGATGATTTCACCGCGCCTGCGCTGGCAAAAATCCGTATCAATATCGGGCATCGATACGCGCTCTGGATTCAAAAACCGCTCAAAGAGCAAATCGTATTTGATAGGATCGATATTAGTGATTTTTAGACAAAACGCTACTAGGCTTCCCGCCGCACTTCCGCGCCCGGGTCCTACTGGTATGCCTACTTCTTTGGCATGGTTTATAAAATCCCACACGATAAGCATATATCCGGGGAATTTCATCTTGGAGATGACATCTATCTCATACTCTAGCCTGTCTTTATAGGTTTGGTGCAGTTCTGCTGGAATCTTTTCTAGCCTTTTTTGCAAGCCCTCGCGCGATTTGTATTTGAAGTATTCTTCATCGCTTTCTATATCTAGCCCATCTTTTTGCGCGTATTCTTTGGTAAATTTAAAAGTCGGCGGTGTTGGCGGGTTGTTTTTCTCATCTTTCAAATCGATAGAAAAATCCGCGCATTTGCGCGCTATCTCTTGCGTGTTCTCAAGCGCTTGTGGCACATCGGCAAATAGCATCGCCATCTCTTCAGCGGATTTTACATAAAACTCTTTGACGCTATGGCGCAGGCGGTTTTTCTCGCCCATAGTCCGCCCCATACCCACACACATCGCTATTTCTTGAAAATCCGCATCATCTCGTGTGGGATAGTGCGCGTCATTTGTGGCGATTAGCTTGATGTCGCATTCTTTGGCAAGCTGGATGATTTGAGAATCTATATTTTCTTGCTCGGGGATTCCATGCCGCATAAGCTCTATATAAAAATCATCGCCAAAGATTTCTTTATACTCAAGCGCTGCTTTTTTCGCCCCCTCATAGCCCGCCGCGCCATAGCGCACATTGCGCTCGCTTTGGTTTAGATTCCAGCTAACCTCGCCCGCAAGGCAAGCAGATGAGCAGATAAGCCCCTCTCTGCATTCGCGCAAAAGCTGCTTGTTGATACGCGGATAATAGTAGAATCCATGTATAAAAGCCTTGGAGCTTAGAATCATAAGGTTTTTGTAGCCTTGCTCGTTTTTGGCATATAGGCATAGGTGGTAGCGCTGTTTGGTGGATTTGTCGCCCAAGTCGTCGTTATTATGCAAATACGCTTCGATGCCGATGATTGGGTTTATCCCGCTTTTTTTCATTTTGGTATAGAAATCTATCGCGCCAAACATATTGCCATGATCTGTCATCGCCACGCTTGTCATACCAAGCTCTTTGAGTCTTTTTGCCAGCACTTCTAGCTTGTTTGCGCCATCTAGCAAGGAGTATTCGGTGTGAAGATGTAGATGTGTGTAGCTCATATTGTTTCCTTAAAGTGTTTTTGGTGTTTTGGTTTGCGTTTGGCTTTGCTGATGCTTCGCGGCGCGCTGGCGGGCGTTGCCTCATAAATTTACAAAGCAGATTCTATATTTTTTATGATTAAAATCTAATAGAATCTGCTTAGTTTTTGCTTAAATGCATTTGGATTCTCGCGCGGATTCTGTTTTGGATTCTAGCTTGGATTTTGCGCGCAAATTTTTGCTAATTGATAAAAAATATTATTTATATTTAGAAAAATAAGCTATAATTCGCACGCAACAACAACTTGCAACAAATCACAACAGCTAAAGGATTCTGCCAGCGCAGAATCTAAACGCACCCAAACATCAAGGAGAGACGATGAGCATCACCACAACTTCGCTTAAACTACTAAGCGCAATCACCATAAGCAGCATACTAAGCGTATCACTAAGCGCGGATGCCAAAGATTCTGCGCCAAAGCCAGATGAAGTGCTAAAAAAGGCTAAAGATTCTGGGCTATTGCCAATGCCAAGCGGCAAAGCGCTAAGTGCCTATCAGCAAGAAAAAATCAAAAGCCAAAAAATCGCGCAAGGCTACAAGCCGCTTTTGACACCAGCGCAAGTAGAGCTTGGCAAAAAGCTATACTTTGATCCACGCCTTTCTAAATCAAACCTCATCTCTTGCAACACTTGCCACAATATCGGGCTAAGTGGCGCAGATGTCGTGCCAGCAGCGATCGGGCACAAATGGCAGCCAAATGGCAATCATCTAAACTCGCCAACTGTGTATAACTCGATGTTTAATGATGTGCAGTTTTGGGATGGGCGCGCGGGCGATCTAGGCTTGCAAGCACAAGGTCCTATCGAGAATCCTGTCGAGATGGCAAACACTTCCAAAGAAGTCCTTGAGCGCATCACTTCTATCCCGGCTTATGTTGATGAGTTTAAAGCAGCGTATGGCAACAATGTCAAAATCGACTTCAAACTCGTGGCTGATACGATAGCGCTTTTTGAGATGACGCTAAACACGCCTAGCCGCTATGATGACTTCCTCAATGGGAATCTAAAAGCGCTAAGCAAGCAAGAACAAGAAGGGCTAAACATCTTCATAGACAAAGGCTGTGCGACTTGCCACAGCGGAATCAACCTAGGCGGGTCTATGCAGGCATTTGCGGTGACAAGACCTTATAAATACGAAAAAGTCGGCGGGTTTAAAGGCGATGAAAATGGCATGATAAAAGCCGCCACTTTGCGTAATGTAATGGATACTGCGCCATATTTCCACAATGGACAATACTGGGATGTAAAAGATGCTATCAAAGAAATGGGCGCTATACAGCTTGGCATCGAGATAAGCGATGAAGAAGCAAAGAGCATCGAGACATTTTTCGGCGCACTCACTGGAAAATATCCAAACATCACTTACCCAATCCTTCCTACAAGCACTGCCAAAACGCCTAAGCCTTCGTTTTAATGGGGGCTAGCGGGTTTTAGCTTTTGGGCTGGCTTTTGTGGCGCTTGTTTTATTGCAGGCGCCAAGCCAAAACTTCAGAATCTAAAATCTCACAAGAATCTAAAACGACTTATAGATTCTAGGTAATTTCATAGAATCCCGCGCGATTTTCAGAGAACCTAAGCGACTTCATAGAATCTAAACGATTTGCAGAATCCAAACTCTAGATTTTATCGCTTAAGCTAGATTCTATCAAAAATATTGTAGAATCACAGCTTGACTTCAAATCAAAAAATCAAACTGCTAAGGATATAAAATGGCAAGAAAATGTTTTTTCACCGGCAAAGGTCCTATGGTTGGCAACAATGTAAGCCACGCAAACAACAAAACAAAACGCCGCTCGCTTCCAAACCTACGAAGCGTGCGCATCAAGCTTGAAGATGGCACTTCTGTGCGTCTAAAAGTCGCAGCATCTACGCTAAGGACTATGAAGAAAAACTCATAGACGCATGCGAAATGCCACTACTCAAAAAGCTGAAAAACACGCTACATTGGGGGAATTCTTCAAAGCCTGATATTGATTTATCCCCCCAGCTTTATGAGCAGTTTAAGGCTTTTCGATTACCGCTTGTTCTTATTCAGGTTTTTATTCTAGTCGGCACGCTTGGGTATTTTCTGCTAGAAGATTACACTATCGTGCAGGCGTTCTTCCAGTCTTCCTACACCTTTACCAACACCGGCTTTGGCGCACTCAAAGAAAAAGAGTTTGGCGCATTGGCGATACTTTTTACCACATTTTTGATGCTAAGCGGGGCTGGTATCATCACTTTTAGCGTGGCATTTATCGTTAGCATCGTCAATACCGGCACACTCACGCGCCTTTTGAAGGAGAAAAAAATGATAAACAACATAGCAAGACTGCGCAACCACTATGTGATATGCTATCACAATGAATACACCATCGAGCTTAGCAAGCAGTTTTGCGAGGCGCAAATCCCTTTTGTCGTGGTGGATAATGCGCCAAACTTCGAGCAAGAGGCGATTTTACACAAATACCCTTACTACATCCTAGGCGACCCGCACACCAACATCAGCATGCTAAAAGCTAGGCTTTCTGCCGCGCGGGGCGTGGTGACATTTTCCAAAAACCTCTCCGATAATATCGCGCTCATCGTATCCGCCAAGCTTTTTGCCAAAGAGCTAAACCGCAAGCCCCTCTACATCATCTCAAGTGCGGATTCTGAAGAAGAAGTCCAAAAGCTGCAAAAACTAGGCTCTGATATGGTGATCTCCGCGCCCAAACTCATGGCACAGCGCATTAGCGCGCTAGCTTTGCGCCCAGATATGCAAAATCTGCTTGAGCGCTTTGCTTACAAAAACAACACCGGGCTTGATTTGGAAGAAGTGCTTGTGCCAAAATACAGCTGGCTTGTGCTAAAAAAGCTCAAAGAAGGGCATTTCCGCGAGTTTGCGAAGGTGTTTATCGTGGGTATCACGCAAAAAGATGGCAAATATTTTTCAATGCCTGATGATGATGTGGTGATTTCTAGCGAGTGCAAGCTGCTGATGATTGGCACGACTAGCGCTATCCGCGATGTGAAGCGCATCATCATGAAGCAGAAAAAACCCCAAGAGATAGACTATATCTAGGCGCGCGCTGCGCCAAAGCCGCGCAAAACAGCAGGCGCAAAACCGCGCCAGACAAAACCGAACAAAAAAAGGCAGAATCTAAAAAATGGATTCCGAAAGTAGAATCTAAAAAGCAGAATCTAAAAGCAGATTCTGCAAAACTCATCAAGCCAAACCAAAGGAGCAAACAATGGATAAAATGGATTTCGAGCGCGCTATTTACAATAGCATCAATGATTTCAACGAAGCAAAGCAAGTAATACCGGGCGGTGTAAATTCCCCTGTGCGCGCGTTTAAAAGCGTGGGTGGCACGCCGCTTTTCATATACAAAGGCGAAGGGTGCAGAATCTTTGATGTGGATAATAACGCATACATCGACTTCGTGCAAAGCTGGGGGCCGCTCATCCTAGGACACACCGACGCAGACATTCAGCAAGCCGTGATGCAAGCGGTAAGCGAGGGCCTAAGCTTTGGCGCGCCCACGATGAAAGAAACGATGCTTGCAAAAGAGATAATCTCTTGCTATGAAGGTATTGAAAAAATCCGCCTCGTAAGCTCTGGCACCGAAGCCACGATGAGCGCCATCCGCCTAGCTAGGGCGTATAGCGGCAAAGATGATATCATCAAGTTTGATGGCTGCTATCATGGGCATAGCGACTCGCTGCTAGTGAGTGCAGGAAGCGGATGCGCGACATTTGGCGCGCCTAGCTCGCCGGGCGTGCCAAAAGACACCAGCAAACACACGCTAGTGGCTAGGTATAATGACATAGATTCTGTGCGCCAATGCATTGAGACTAGCAAAAATGTAGGCTGCGTGATAATCGAGCCAATTGCTGGAAATATGGGGCTTGTGCCGGGCGATGAAGAGTTTTTACGCGAGCTAAAGGCGCTTTGTGAGGTGCATGGCATCGTGCTTATTTTTGATGAGGTGATGAGCGGATTCCGCGCGGGGCTGAATGGCTCGCAGAGATTCCACCATATAGAGCCGGATTTGGTGACTTTTGGCAAGGTGATTGGCGGGGGCATGCCGATGGCGGCGTTTGGCGGGCGCGCGGAGATTATGAATCTGCTTTCACCGGAGGGCAGTGTGTATCAAGCAGGCACGCTAAGTGGGAATCCGATAGCCACGAGTGCGGGGCTTGCGGCTATTGCAAAGCTTAGGCGCGATCGCGGGATATATGAGCGGCTAGAGAGCCTAGCGCTGCGCTTTACCAAGGGGTTAGAATCTATCGCCAAAGATTATGGCGTGGCGATGCAAACAGCGGTGCGCGGGAGTATGTTTGGGTTTTTCTTCTGCGAAAATGAGGTAAAAAACTTCGATGATGCCAAAAAGGCAGACACCGCGCTTTTTGCGCGCTTTCACCAAGCGATGCTTAGGCATGGTGTGTATTTGGCGTGCTCGCAGTTTGAGAGTGGATTTATCTGCGCGCCCATGGATGAGGGCGTAATCGATGAGGCGCTAAACGCGGCAAAAGATAGCTTTGCCTATATAATGCGAGGGAAATAATGGCTAAAGTGGCGCACGAGGTGGGATCTGCTTTGGAATCTGGCGCGAAATCTAGCTTAGATTTTGGCGCGGCGGATTCTGGCGTGAAAGTAGATTCTAGTAAAAAAATAGATTCTAGCGTATCAGAATCTAGCGCGAGTGCAAAAGTGGATTCTAGCGCGCAAAACGCAGAATCTAAAACCGCAAAATCCGCCACAAAACCCGCCTCCAAGCCCCATTCCGAACCCCCTTCTGAATCTGTCGTAAAATCCGCCTCCGAGCCCACTGCCCGCCAAAAACGCGCGCAAAAAATCATACATGGTGCATATGATTTAAGCCTAGGGATCTCTATCGTCGTGGCGATTTTGCTAGGGCTTGGGCTTGGATTTTTGATGCAAAAGCTTAGCGGAAGCGTTTGGCTTTTATGGCTTGGGATCGCGTGGGGCGTGGGCGCTGCGATGCTAAACATCCACAAAGCATACAAGCGCGCGCAAAAAGAAATGCAAGAGCTCGCCAACGACCCCAAATACGCCTACAAAAAGCCCGCCAAATACGATGACGACGAGGATGACTAGGCAAATTTGTTGAGTCATCTTATGGTTAAAAGCTAGCGTCTTGCAAATATGGTAAAAAAGCTAAAAGCAAGCAAAATATAGAGCCCAAAAGGATTTTGTTAAAATTTAGCAAAACTTTGTATTTTTGTGATAAAATTTGCGTGTCGATCCTGTTGATACTCAATTCGTGTGTCTGTAAAAACTTGGATTAACGAGGCTTTGCAAGTTTGGGGATTGATACAATACTTTTCCGCTATTTGCTATTTTTGATTTTATACTTCTTTGATTTTTTGGTGCATTGCTAATAATAGTTATATGCGTTTCAAAATCAGCTCCTACGCTCGTAAAAATCAAATTATCATTGAATTTTTTCACAAACAATATCCCATCCCTAGCATCTTGTATAATCAAATCTGGATTGTCAATAGTTTGTTTAACATTTGGTATATACGCCTCTCTTTGCCTTTCCACAATTTTTAATAAACTACCCATGCTTAAATGCACTTCGCGCCCCTTTAAGGCTTGCTTTATTTCTTGGGTGTGCGCTGGGATATAATTTTGCTCTATATTGTCTAATCCAAAAGTATTTATCCAGTCATTTTGTGTTTGTTTAGTAAGTATATGCGGTTTTCCTTTTTTATCCAAAAATTCTAAATCACCATTTTCAAACTCTTTTATAAAAATATCGCGCATTGCATTGCCTTGTGTATTTTTTGGCATTATACCAAATTCCTCTTTGCCACTTTCTTTATACTTTGGTATTGTCACCTCTTTAAAATAAAGCAAATCTCCAATCTTGTCTTAAATTATTTTTTGAGTTTTTGTGGGCTTTGGCGTGCAAACATTAAACCTTTCTCAAACAAAGCAAGCTATAATCCCAGTAGCGTTATGCCGAAGTCTCGGTTAGCGGCGTATTTAATCTGCAAGTGTGAGGGCTTAGAGACTTCCCCGCCCTTTTTATAGTATCACACGCGCCAGCAACTTCACTGCCCTTAGCGCTTTTTTATTCCCTCGCCATTCAACGCTTTGGCGGATAATTCGGGCTTAGCGATTATTGGAAGCTCTAAGTTTTATTAATACGGCCTTGTTATTTTGTTTAAAATATTATAAAGATAAATCACATAGACAGCGTTGCGCTGTATAACTAGCGACCATCTTATTGAAAAAACGTGATTATGTTTAGTATAAAATCCCAATCTAGCTCCTTCAACAAAAATTCTTTAAGCAGAACATTCCTTATTTTATTAAGTATAAAGTTATGGCGGTTTGGTATTTTTATTGATATTTTACATATCTCTTTTGTATTTTTTGGTGCATCTCGCATTTGTTTGTAGGTGTTTGTCGTGTCTTTTTGCATCAGCATCTGCTTGTTGGCATTTGTGTTTTTGTCTAGCTTTGAAATCTGCAGCTCCTCTTGTTCTCTTGCCTCTAACTGCGCCATTTTATTTCGCATTTCTTGAATCTCAATATTGCCTTCTTGCGTCTGATTTTCGGATTGTGGTGCTGGTGTCATTTGTGTCTCCTTTGAAAGCATAAGATTAAAATAACGACATTGGGAGATGTCATTTAACTAAAGTATATAGTTTTTAAGACGCAAAGTTTTTTGATCCCTTTTTTGCGAGGTTACAAACGGATTTGACAGGGAGCAGATTTGTATTCCTTAGTAATGCCAAGGCTTTGATTCTTTGTTTTCAAACGATGTGCGCTTAGCGCGCCTGCTAGCCCCTGCAAGCCCTGATAAAATAGGCTCAAGCATCGCTACTACAATCGAGGGCGCTGTGAAGTTTCAAGCAGTGAAAATGCTATTTGAGCAAGTCGTGCGGCTTATGCCTCAAATCCCATTTTTGCGCGGACTAAATGAAAAAATACAAGGTGCAGCAGTGCGCCACCACCTAAGAAACACTCCGTTGCTTTGGCGATTTTTGCACCGCCCCACACTTCGCGAGGTGCTTGCGTGGCATGTTTGGCGAGATTTCACAAAGCTTTTAAATAAATTTGTTTGGCGTTTTTGATGACAAAATTGCAGCAGGAAATAAAAAATGCGCGGGAGTGCAAATGCAAAAAATGCAAGAGATTGGTGAGCTGGCGAGTGGCTGGCGTTTGCGAGCCTTTGGGCTTTGCGGGCGCTTGTGGCTTTGGGCTTTGTAGGTGCTTTGCAAGTGCTTTGGCTGGGCTGGCGCTTGCGGCTGGGCTTGCTAGCGTTGGCTGGCGTTTTTGCGTGTAGCTTAGTGCTTAGCGCCAGAGTGTTATTTTCTTTATCATTGTCAAGCAAGCGATAAGGTGCTTTTGATGCAGATTTGCGTTCGCGCTTTGGAGCTTGCTTTGGCTAAGTGTGTCAAAAAAAGTGACAAAATCCTTGAAAAAACGACTTTTAGGATATTTTGTGCCTCTTGACAAAATGCGTATTTTACGCAAACTACTACATCCAACCCACTTCAACTTAGAATCCAAGAAATCCAAAATCTAAACCCATCGCACCGCTAAAATATTTAAATCATGAAAATTTAGATTTTAGTAATTTAGATTCTGGGGCATATAGATTCTAGGATATTCCGGATTCCAAAGCGTTTGGATTCTAGCATTTAGATACTACGCCACAAAATCCAAGCGCCACACTAGAATCTAACTAGTGAAATTCCCATATATAGCGCACTGATAGGGACATGGTTTCTCGCGATTTGTAGATATCATAGTAATTGTCTCCATACCAGTATCTGTTATAGTTATACCTGCCGGTAGTTGTTGTGGTAAATGGTATTTTGAGACCCAACTCCACGCGATGCATATCCATAATCGTATATCGCCCGCCAATATTCAACGCAGCATCAAAACCAAGCCGCGACTCATCCGTATTGCCATAGCTCCAGCTTGCCACCCAATACGCCATGCCTAGTTGCAAGCCGCCAAATATGCCGATATTGCCGCCGCCTAGATTTCCGATATTCCAAATCACATCGGAGCCCACACCTAGCTGTAGCACATTCCAGCTAGCGCCATTGGCAAGGATGTATCCACGCACGCCAAGAGTATCTTTGAACCAATGCGTATAACCGCCGAGCAAACCATATAAAATGGAGCTGTATGTGTAGGTGTATGTCCGATTATTGTCGTAATAGTAGTTGTCTGGTCTGTGATATTCGGATTTTAATGTAAGTAGAGAGTAGCCAACTTGTGCGCCAGCAAACCAAGCGCTTTTTTCTGGTGTGAGATTATCGCCAAAAAGGGATTTAGTAGAGGCTGTTGCAGTTTTTGTTTTTACACTTTTGGTGTTAGAATCTGCTTTTGTGTTATTTGCTTGTAGGGGGGGGGGCGATTAATAATAGGGTGGATAGTGCGCTAGCACCGAGCTTTATAGTAGCGTTTGTAGTAGCACGACCACTATTTGTGCAGAAAGAAGAAAACTTCATTGGGACTCCTTGAGGTAAATTAAAAGTCAATATTAAAATATAAAAATGCTTATATCAAGCTTAATAATTTTTGATAAAATTATTAAGCTTATTTTGTAATTTAGCGGACTATTTAGTATCTTATCAATTTTTTTACATAATTATTAGCAGTATTCTAAGGCAAAATTTCAACGCAAGGATTCGAGAGTTAAATACATAGTGCAATTCACAGCGTATCAAGCGCGTCGATATCGACATCTATGTCGCCTAGGGTTTCTAGTGCGCGTAGGATTTGCGTGGCTTTTGGCGCGCAGATAAGGATGTGGTAGCGGTATTTTCCAGCGATTTTTTCTATCGCGTTTGCGCCATAGCCGATGATTTTGGCTTGTGGCTCTTGGGCGAGTCTTGCTTGGAGTTTTGGCAGGATTTCTAGCATCTGCGCTTTTGCGCGCTCATTGCTTTTGTGTGAGAAATGCAGCATCGCAAGCCGCGCAAATGGCGGGTAATTGTGCGAGCGAGAATCCAGCTCATAGCGCAAAAACGCCTCATAATCGCCCAAAAACGCCTCCAGCCACTCCGCCTGCAAGCTCTGGATAAACACCGCGCCAGCATCCTTCCTGCCCGCGCGCCCAGCTATCTGATGCACCAGCACCACACCGCGCTCAAAGCTACGATAATCCCCGCTATTTAGCACATAGTCAATCCCCATAATCACCGCCAGCGCGACATTGTGATAGTCATGCCCCTTGCTTAGCATTTGCGTGCCAATTAGTATCTGCGTTTTTTGCGTGTTGAAATCATGCAGAATCTGCTTTAGCTTTTTGTGCGTGCTGGCGTGATCTTTGTCAAAGATGCCGATATTTGCGTGTGGCAGGGCGGCGGCTAGCTCGCTTGCAAGCTGTTGCGTGCCTAGTCTATTGCTAGAAAGTGAGTCGCTTTGACACTCCGGGCAAATGCTTGGCAGTGCTTGCGTGTAGCCGCAATAATGACAGCAAAGCGCGCGCCTTTTGACATGCACACTCATATTCACGCTGCAAAACGGGCAGACAAAGCCATAACCACAATTCATGCATATAAGCGATTTGAAATTAGCACGCGTAGGCAGGAAGATGATAGCTTGCTTGCTAGAATCTATCGTGCGCGCGATGGATTCTAGCAGCTTTGGCGTGAGCGCGCCGATGCTGGATTCTAGGGTGAAGTTTTTGCTCGCGCCAAAATGCGTGCCCCTAAGCCGATACAAATAGCCTTTTTCACGCGCTTGCGTGTAGGAAGTGAGGCTTGGCGTGGCAGAGCCTAGAATCAGCTTGATATGGCATTTTGTGGCTAGATACATCGCAAGGTCGCGCGCGTTGTATCGCGGGCTACTCATCGATTTATACGCATCATCATGCTCCTCATCGACGATGATTATCCCAAGATTTGCCAGCGGCAAAAATAGCGCACTACGCGCGCCGGCGATGATTTTGATGCGATTTTGGTGCAGATTTTGCACGATTTTTGCTTTTTGCGCGCTGGTGAGTTTGCTATGCCACACCTCCACACACTCGCCAAAAACGCCCTTTAGCCGAGCGTGCATCTGCGGTGTGAGCGCGATTTCTGGCATTAGCAGTAAGGCAGTTTGGTTTCTCGCTAATGCGCGCGCGATTTGGTGGAAATATATCTCGCTTTTGCCGCTTCCCGTGTCGCCAAAAAGCAGCGTGATGTTTTTAGATTCTATGAAAGCGTTTGCTTTTTGCTGCTCGGTGTTTAGGGCGTTTAGGCGCGACTCTATGGATATAATCTCGCTTTGGCTTAGAGGCGCGATAGGCTCGCTGTAGAATCTAAAATGCGCGAGTGTGTTGTTTGGGGCTGTAGATTCTGTGGGGGTTGCAGATTCCGCTTGTGTTTTGGATTCTGCGGATTCTGCGCGATTTTTAGATTCTGCTATGATTTTAGATTCTGCAAAATTGGGCGCAAAAATGGCGTTTTGATAGCGTATTTTAAAGCTAGTGAAAAGATTATAAGATTCTTGCAAACTTGCGCGGTAGTATTTCGCGATAAAATCCGCCAAAAGCCGCTGCTTGTCGCCAAAGATACCACAAACCTCTAAGATGTCTTTGCACTCAAAATCAGGCTTGCCAACCTCGCCACAAATCACGCCATAATGCGATTTGCGCCGCACTTCGATACGCACCAGCACGCCCTTTTTTAGCGCGTTTGCGTGGTGGTATGTGAGGATCGGCGATTTGATGCCTAGCGGGGCGATGTGGTAAAAGGGCATTATAAAAGCGTGTTGCTAGCGAGCCTAAAATCTGTCTCAAAAAGGCTTTGTGGAATGGGGTTTGGGCTTTGTGAGGCGGGCTTGATAATGCCTTTTTGGCTAGATTTTGCAGAATCTAGTTTTGGCAAAGTAGTTTTTGCTAAATCAGCTTTTATCAAATCGGCTTTTGGCCAAGAAGAATTTAGCGAGGTAGAATCTAGCGAGGTAGAATCTAGTAAAGCAGAATCTAGCGCGCCAGAATCTAATAGGGCAGAATCTAATAGATTTGGGCTTGGCAAATCAGCTGCTGGCGTTTTAGATTCTACTGCTGGCGCGGATTTTGTTTGGCTGGTATTTGCTATCAGGCTAGAATCCATCTTTTTAGATTCTGCTTCCAAATCAGCACTTGTTGCTAAAATAGATTCTGCGCCAGAATCTAAACTTGATTCCAAAGCGGATTCTGCCTTGCCTGCTTTCACCGCACCAAAGCCCGCGCTAGCCAAATCCGCCTCCGCGCCAGAATCCAAATTAGATTCCACCGCGCCCGCCTCCTCCATAGATTCTGCCTCGCCCGCTTTCACTACACCAGAATCCAAATCAGAATCCACCTCACAAGCCTCGCCACTTGGCTTTATCGCGACATTATCCAGCTTCATAGCGATATTTTGCAGGCTGGATTCTAGCTCGCATTTTTGATGCACGACATCCAGATACGCGCGCACGATATCGAGCAAATCGACATTTTTTCGCTCAAACATATCGCGTATTTCTTGGCTAGCTTGCGCGTTGTAGCCTTTTAGCGATATGCCAAACTCCCTGCCACATATTTTTATTTCTAGTTGCTCATTCATAGCGCGCCTTTTTGTGATTTACTTTTTGCGATTTTGGATTCTGTCAGATTCTAGGATTTTACAGATTTTCAAAATTTAGATTCTAGGATTCCAAAGGCTCTTTATTTGCGCCATTCGCGCTTGCTAGCGCGCCAGAGACTTTGTCATAGAGTGATTCTACGGCTCTGTCGCGATTGCCTATCTCTTCATAGAGTGCGGAGATTTGCAGATCTTTTTGCTGGGATTGCTGGCGCATGGATTCTAGCTCGCTGCGCGCGCTTTCTAGCTCTTTGGCGCATTCTTCATAGGCTTTTAGCAGAGAATCTATCTTTTCTTCGAGGTTTTTTATAAGCGACATTTTTGCCTTTCTTTTTGTGTTTTGTGTATTTCTAAGCGCAGATTGAAGTATAATTGTATCCAAATTTTCGCGCGTGCGCGCATATATTACTTATTTTCAAGGATTTTAGGTGGCTTCATTTTCTTTGTGCTCTTCTTACAAACCAGCAGGCGACCAGCCCAAAGCGATAGCAAATATCACCAAAAGCATAGAATCTGGCGCGCGCTACTCCACGCTTATTGGCGTCACAGGCAGCGGCAAAACTTTCACCATGGCAAATATCATCGCCACGCTAAATATCCCAACGCTCATAATGACGCACAACAAAACGCTAGCCGCGCAGCTTTACAGCGAGTTTAAAGGATTTTTCCCCAAAAATCATGTGGAGTATTTCATCAGCCACTTTGATTATTATCAGCCAGAGGCTTACATTCCGCGCAGGGATTTGTTTATCGAGAAGGATTCTAGTATCAATGATGAGCTTGAGCGCTTGCGACTAGCGGCGACTACTTCGCTGCTAGCATATGATGATGTCATCGTCGTAGCAAGCGTGAGTGCAAACTATGGTTTAGGAAATCCGAGCGAATATCTTACGATGATAGAAAAGCTTGAGGTGGGTGAGAGTCGCGATTATCGCGGGTTTTTGGCAAAGCTTGTAGATATGGGCTATACGAGGAATAATATGAGCTTTGAGCGCGGGGATTTTCGCGTGAATGGCGAGGTGGTGGATATTTTCCCAGCGTATAATGAAGTGGAGTTTGTGCGCGTGGAGTTTTTTGGCGATGAGATAGAGCGCATAAGCGTGTGGAATGAGGTAGAGCGCGTGGAGCTAAAGCGGCTTGATAGTTATGTGCTTTATGCGGCAAATCAATTTATCGTGGGTGCGACGCGCTTGCAAGAGGCACTGCGCGGGATAGAATCCGAGCTAGATTCTAGGCTAGCGGAGTTTGAAAAAGAAGGCAAGATGATAGAGCATTCAAGGCTAAAAGGGCGCACGGAGTTTGACCTAGAGATGATAAGAGAATCTGGAATCTGCAAAGGCATCGAAAACTACGCGCGCCATCTCACCGGCAAAGCGCCGGGCGAGACGCCGTATTGTCTGCTTGATTATTTTGAGCAAAAGAGCAAGCCTTATTTGGTGATAGTCGATGAGTCGCATGTGAGTTTGCCGCAGTTTGGCGGGATGTATGAGGGTGATAGGAGTCGCAAGGAGGTGCTTGTGGAGTATGGATTCCGCTTGCCTAGCGCGCTTGATAATCGCCCGCTGAAATTTGATGAGTTTATCAAAAAGCCGCCGCATTTTTTGTTTGTCTCTGCTACGCCAGCGCGGCTTGAGCTAGAGCTTAGCGCAGAGCATACAGCCGAGCAGATCATCCGCCCCACAGGGCTTCTTGATCCGCTGTATGAGGTGCGGGATTCTGATAATCAGGTGCTTGATCTTTATGATGAGATAAAGGCGCGCGTGGCAAAAAGCGAGCGCGTGCTCATCACCACGCTAACCAAAAAAATGGCAGAGGAGCTTACCAAATACTACACTGACCTTGGCATCAAAGTGCGCTATATGCACAGCGACATCGATGCTATCGAGCGCAACCATCTCATCCGCGAGCTGCGGCTTGGCGAGTATGATGTGCTTGTGGGGATAAATCTTTTGCGCGAGGGGCTGGATCTGCCAGAAGTCAGCCTCATAGCGATACTTGATGCGGATAAAGAGGGCTTTTTGCGCTCAGAAACTAGCCTCATACAGACGATGGGGCGCGCGGCGCGCAATGTGGAGGGCAAAGTGATTTTGTATGCCAAAAAGATCATAGGCTCGATGCAGCGTGCGTTTGAAATCACGGATTATCGCAGGGGGCGGCAAGAGGCGTATAACAAAGCGCATAATATCACGCCAAAAAGCGTGCAGCGCGGCGTGGAGGAGGAGCTAAGGCTAGAATCTAGCGGCGCACTCTATGAGAAAAAATCAAAAACTAGCAAAATCCCAAAAGCGGAGCGCGAAAGTATCATAAAAGAGCTGAAGCAAAAAATGCTGCAAGCAGCGAAAAATCTAGAGTTTGAAGAAGCGGCGCGCCTACGCGATGAGATAACTAGGATAAAAAATATGAAGTGATAGGGTTGTAATTTTGGACTATAAAATTATTTTCTTACGCTACAAGAACAATCAGGCGATTTGCACACTTTGCGCATTATAATTTTTTCGCTTTTTGTTTAGATTTTGCTTTGGTAGAATTTTGTATATATTTTATTTTTTACTTCGACACTCATAATACTGGGCTAACTACAATTGCTATGATTCTTGTAGAGCCTAAAATAATCTCATAAAATCCACAATATTTTTACACAAAAATTTAATAAAAATATGCAAGGGTCAAACCAAAGATTATGCATAAACCTCACAAAAAATAAACAATCCGCGCAAAAATAGAATCAGAAAATAATCCAAACCATTAAATTAATTTAAATTCTAATACATTTTAAAATGCAAAACCATC
This sequence comes from Helicobacter sp. CLO-3, assembly GCF_001854545.1. Lineage (GTDB taxonomy): Bacteria > Campylobacterota > Campylobacteria > Campylobacterales > Helicobacteraceae > Helicobacter_B. Next base: position 10,966 of record NZ_MLQN01000007.1, on the reverse strand, counting down.
TAAGCCAAAACAAAATTATATCCTCTTGAAGCAAAAGGCAACATGGCACCCTCGCATTATCCAAATCTCTAAATATTACAACCTAAAATAAACCTCGAGCATAAAACAACCCAAAGTAAAATATCTACACTACCCTAGCGCTTCATCCCATAGGCGCATGATTGTTTCTTTGCCAAAGCGCTCTTGCATCATAGTTCGCGCTTTGTTTCCCATAGATTCGCGCTTGGCTTCATTGCTCATAAGCACCAAAAGCCGCTCCGCAAACACGCTCAAATCACCATCTTTCACCAAATAGCCATTCACGCCATCATCGATAATATCGCTAGGTCCAGAATCCACATCAAACGCCACGCTAGGAAGCGCATAGCTGCTAGCCTCCACTAGCACCATAGGAAAGCCCTCATTGCGGCTGCTTAGCGCATAAATGCTAGCACTCAAATACTCGGATTCTATGTCGCTGGTAAATGGCTTCATCATCACAGAATCTTGCAAATGCTTATCGATTATTTTTTGCTCTAGCTGCGCTTTTTGCACGCCATCGCCCACGATGACTAGCTGCCAATCGCGCAAATATGTTAGGCTGTTTTGGCTGGATTTTGTGTTTGTGGGCTCTGCGGATTCTATAGAGTCTGAAGATTTTATGGATTGCTTCGCGCTTTGCGCTCGCAATGACAAATCCAGCGCACTAGAATCTGCTTTGAAATCTGTGCTAGATTTTGCGCTAGAATCTGCGCTAGATTCTGCTTTGGCGCGCAGTTTTTCTACGCCATCGCCCGCTATCCGCGCCCTCACCATCGCCCATATATCAAGCAATCGCAAAAACGCCTTCTGCTCTGTTAGCCTGCCAACTGCTAAGATTCTACGCTGCGCGTGATTGGTTGTCTTGCTAGGAAGGTTTGGCAGGAAGTTTGGGATGACTTTTATATGTTTGTGAAATGTGCGCCAAGTGGCGATTTGGCGGGGCGAAAGGATGATGATAAAGTCAAAAAATGAAAGTGCTTTGCGCGCTTTTTTGGGCGCTTGTATATGCCAGATGCGTGCGTATTTTATGGCATTTTTGCCTTTTATTTTGAGTTTGCGTAGCGGGATGAACCAGCCATCATTTCCAAGCGCTGTTATCGTGTCTGCGTGCGCGCTTGTGCCTGCAAGTGCTTGGCGCGCGTAGGCGTTTATGATGCCGCATGCTTTTAGGCATAAAATCCAGCGATACACGAGCTTTATCCAAAGCTTTTTTAGCGATTTGGCGGCGTTTGGCGAGGTGCAAGATGGCGAGGTATGGGACAGATAAGTAATAGGTATGCGAGGGTCAAGCGCATAGCAGGGCTTCTCATTTAGGCAAAAAAGGCTTATGATATGCACGCTTTTGCCGCGCTCGATGAGTGCGTTTGCTAGATTGGCACAGACGCGCTCGCCCCCGCCACTTTCGGTGATGTCGCGCAGTATGTAAAATATCTGGCTTTTATTTTTGCTAGCGCTTTTGGCTGTGTTTGTCGCGTGCGCGCTAGAATTTGCTTTTATAGAATCTATTTTGCTAGATTCTGCTTTTTCAGAATCCATATTTTTGGAATCCTCGTTTGCAGATTCTGCGCTTTTAGATTCTGCGCTGGATTCTATAGGCAAACTTTTTCTACTATTATCAAAAATAGTTTTACCAAAAAGTCGGATTAGTTTTTTATTTTTGCCCATTCTTATGTTGAAATAATCTTTGAAATGCTTTTTAGAATCCTCTGTGCGACGCAGAAAATCCTGCATATCGCTAGATTCTAGCGCTTGTTTTAAAAATACATTTTTTTTCTAGCACATCAGGGGCTATATCAAGCGAACGGATGAAGTTTTGCAAAGCTGGCAGATAATCCTCATTCTCGGCTAGATATGAATGTGTGCCTCTGGGGTTTAAAGTATCAATAGGCAATTTATAGGTATATAAAAGATCATTTTCTAAAAAAAATTTATAGATAAAGCCAAAAACATTGAAAAACTCTTGCGGTTGCTGGGTGGTTTTGGTAAGCGAACCTGCTCGCTGGCGATAGAAATAGCGCGCACTTTTGGTAAGGGCAATATCTTTTGCCAGCGCATTTATGCAAATCCCAAGCGCTACATCTTCAGCAAAGCGCACCGGCGGAAATCGCAGATGCTCCAGCAGTGATGCCCTATACACGCTACGCCAAAACTCTATTTTGCTAGATAGATTTTTTTCATTTGTGCGCCGCTTGATGCCTTTGCGTTTTGGCAAAGTGACATCAAACATTTTTTTGTCATAGTCATCATCATAAAAAAGCTTCATATCGCGCGCTTTTGCCACTAGCGTGCCTTGAGATTCTAGGCAATAGATGAGATTTGCAAAATAATCTCTAGCCACCAAATCATCGGAATCTACGCTGCCTATGCAGTCAGTGGGCGAGGGGTGTTTGGAAAAAATATAATCAAGCGCGGTGTTTCTCGCCCCGCCAAGCCCTTTGTTTTCTTGGCGCAGTAGCGTGAAGTTTGGGTTAGCATCGACATATTTTTGCGCGATTTGCGCGCTATTATCTTTGCTGCCATCATCGACCAAAACCGCTTCAAAGTTTGGATAAGTCTGCATCTTTACAGAATCTAGGCATTCGGCTAGATATTTTTCGACATTATAAATGGGTATGATGATAAAAAGTTTTGGCGTGTTTGGCGTGTTTGGCGCGCTTGGCGCGCTTGGACTTAGCGCATCTGATTTTTGTGCGGTCACTTTTTTCCTTTTGGATTCTGGTATTTGGGGCCTGACGCGATTTAGGCAAAAAGCGCGCCAAAATCATAATGATAGCATAAATCGCCACAGAATCTATGAAACCTGCTATAATACGCGCTACATTTGCCAAACCACCAAACAAAACCAACCAAAAATCTTTAGGAGTAGATAGTGAATCCCCTATCGAAAGATTTGCCAGAAAATGCGCCGCAAGAAGAAAATGTATCACAAGAAGAAAGTGCATCGCCAAAAAATCTAGCAAAAATAGAATCCGCTAAGCCTATCAAACCAATCGAGCCCGCCAAACCCGAGCAAGAATCTATCGCGCAAGAATCCACCAAATCAGAATCCAAACTAGAATCCATAGAATCCATAGAATCCATAGAATCCAGCGACGCAAAATCCCAAGAATCCACCGCGCAATCTGCAAACCCAGCCAAACCAGATTCTGCGCCAGATGTTGCCCCAGAATCCAAACAAGAATCCACCACCCCAGACCCCACAACCAAACCAGAATCCGCTTCAGCTAAACCAGAATCCGCCCCCGCCAAACCACACAAACGATTTTTCGGACGCAAGCGCATCGTGGATAGAGCCGCAGATAGGAGCGCGCGAGGCGTGCGCGGCGAGCTACAAGCCAAAATCCGCCTAAAAGGCCGCCTCCAGCTTCTGCTAGGCCTCATCGCTGCTATCATCATCGCGATTATCGCGGGCGCGGTGAGTATGTATTATTTTGATGCGAGCTTGCAGGTGGGCGGGTTTGTGGGCACGCTGTTTTTACTCATCGTGCTTTGGACCAACCAAGCCCTGCCGCTTGGCATCGTCTCACTTTTGCCTATCGTGCTTTTCCCAGCGTTTGGGATTCTCGATGTCAAAAGCGCGACTAGCAACTACGCAAATCCCATCATTTTCCTCTTTCTAGGCGGATTTATGCTAGCCACAGCAGTGGAGAAAATCGGACTTCACAGAATCATTGCCAAACGCTTTTTGAGCCTTTTTCCACCCACGCCAAAAGGCGTCATCACCGCCCTTGGCGTCGTCAGCGTGGCACTTGGCAGCGCGCTGTCAAACTCCACGGTAGCCCTGCTCCTCATCCCCGTAGCGCTCTCTATCTCGCAAGATTCTACGCTAAAAACACGCTTTTTGCTAGCCGTGGCGTTTGGCGCGAGTATCAGCGGCATCACCACGCCTATCGGCACGCCGCCAAACCTCATATTCATCGGATTCCTAGAGACAGCGGGATTTGAAAGCATAGGCTTTGTGACTTGGATTTTGATGATGCTGCCCCTCACGCTTAGCATGCTTTATGCGATGGTGTGGCTTCTCTCGCGCGGGCTAGAATCTAGCGCGCTAGAGATAGAAGTTTTCAAAGACATAAGCGTATCTAGCGAGCACAAAAGGCTGCTTGTGATGGTAGGCGCGCTGCTTGTGCTTTTGCTGCTAAACTCACCGATAAAGCCCATATACAGCGGGCTTGGGCTAAATGAAAATGTCGTTTTGCTAGCATTTGGCTTGCTTATGTTTGTGCCAAAAATCGGCTTTTTGAAATGGGAGGATTCCAAAGAAATCCCTTATGAGATAAATTTTTTGTTTGGCGCTGGATTTTGCATCGCGATGGCTGTTTTAGAGCTACAGCTTGGCGATGCGTTTAAGCCGATTTTTGAGTATTTTGGGACGCTGCCGCTGCTGGTGTTTATCATCTGTGTTTGCTTTTTGGTGCTATTTTTGACGATGTTTATCAGCTCGACCGCGCTTATAGCGATTTTGCTAAGCATCATTTACGCCTCGACGAAATCCTTCCTCGACCCGCAAATGCAAAGCCTCGTGATGCTTGTGGCGACGATTTGCGTGGGATTCTCGTTTATGTTTCCTATCTCCACGCCGCCAAATGCAATAGTCTTTAGCAAAGGCGGGGTGAAAATCTGGGATATGTTTCGCTTTGGCGCGCTTTTGAGTATGATTGGCGTGGGGCTTCTTTTGGTGTTTTCGATGCTGTATTGGCGCTGGTTTTTATAGGTGGATTCTGGTGCTTTGGCGCTGTCTTTTGGCTGGCGCGACATAAAATAAAGGAGAAAAATGATTACCATAAATGGCGAAAAAATGGATATAAAAGAAATCGCACTGCTTGATCTCATCGCGCAGAGAGGCTACTTAATAGATCTCATCGCGCTAGAGCTAAATGGCAGGATAATCCCGCGCGAGCGCTTTGAAGGGCTGGTATTGAAAGAGGGCGATAGTGCGGAAATCGTGTGCTTTGTCGGAGGCGGATGATGCAAAAAAAGCAGAATCTAAAAAGTGGCGCGGCGGATTCCAGAGTGGATTCTAATCTAGATTTTGGGGTGGATTCTGAAGTGGATTCTGGTGTAAAATCTCGCGCAGAATCCAAAAACAAATCCAAAGCAGAATCTAAATCCGCGCCACAAATAAATATTTTTCTAAATGGCAAGCCTATGCAAACAAGCGCGAAAGATAGCTTGGAGTTTTTGGAGATTTTGATAAAAGATTCTAGTCGCAACGACGCGACAAACGCCCCCGACAAAAACAGCGCGACAAACGCCACAAACGCCACCAGCGCCCAAAACACCGATAATCTCGTCTATATCATCAATGGCTTTGCCACCAAAGAAGCTGTGGTGCTGAAAGAGGGCGATGAGCTGTTCCTCATCAAAAAAGGCGAGATGCCGCCACAAGACGCGCTAGAATCCATGATGAGCGCGCGCCACACGCCAAAAGTGCATGAGCGGCTGAAGCGCGCGAGTGTCGCTATTTGCGGGCTTGGCGGGCTTGGCTCGCATATCGCTATCATGCTCGCGCGCGTGGGCGTGGGAAGGCTTCGGCTCATAGATTTTGACATCATCGAGCCTAGCAACCTAAACCGCCAAGCCTACAGCATCGATGATTTGGGCGCTTTCAAGGCAGACGCGCTAAGCGCGCAAATCGCTAGGATAAATCCATTTATCGCCACCGAGCCGCTTATCCTAAAAATCACCAAAGACAACTTAGCAGAGGCGCTAGCGGGCGCGAATATCGTGTGCGAGGCGTTTGATGTGGCGGCTACCAAAGCGATGCTGGCGCAGCATTTTCACGCGATTTTCCCAGACACGCCGCTAATCTGCGCTTCTGGGCTCGCGGGATTTGGCGACTCAAATGACATCATCACCAAAAAAATCGCCCCAAATTTTTATGTCTGTGGCGATATGAAAAGCGGCGCAAAAGTCGGCATGGGGCTTATGGCGCCAAGAGTCAGCATCTGCGCGGCGCATCAGGCAAACCTTGTGCTAGAATTGCTAATGCAAAATTCATAACAAAACGATAAAATAAGCGACTCGATAAATATTTGCGCCGCAAACAACGCTTATGCAATAAGTCAAGCGCAACACAAAGGAAAAAAATGGATAAAAAAATCTCGCCAAATACGCAGAATACGCAAAGCGCGCAGAATCTAAAAACCGCGCCACAATCCAAAGACCCGCTAAAAATCGGCAAATACACCTTTGATTCTCGATTCATCCTAGGCTCTGGCAAATACTCCCTAGAGCTTATACAAGCCGCCTTGCAGGGCGCAGGGGCGCAGATCATCACGCTTGCACTTAGGCGCGCGGATTCTGGCAGACTCGAAAATATCTTAGATTTCATCCCGCCAAATATCACGCTTTTGCCAAACACTTCAGGTGCGAGAAACGCCACCGAGGCGCTTCGGATAGCACGCCTAGCGCGCGAAATCTGCAAAAGTGATATGATAAAAATCGAGGTGATAAGGGATAGCAAATACCTGCTGCCGGACAACTACGAGACAGCAAAAGCAGTCGAGATGCTGGCAAATGAGGGCTTCACGCCGCTGCCTTATATGTATCCAGATCTCTACGCCGCGCGCGATATGCGAAACGCCGGCGCGGCGGCTATCATGCCACTTGGCGCGCCTATTGGCAGCAACAGGGGACTAAGGACTAGGGATTTCATCCAGATTCTCATCGATGAGATAGACCTGCCTATCATCGTGGATGCGGGCATCGGCTCGCCAGCGCAGGCTTGCGAAGCGATGCAAATGGGCGCGAGCGCCATCATGGCAAACACCGCCATCGCCAATGCTAGAGACATCGCCAAAATGGCGCGCGCGTTTGGCTTGGCGATAGAGGCGGGGAGAGCGGCGTTTTTGGCGGGAATTGGCGAAAGTGTGTTTTGCGAAAATGCGTTTGGCGAAGGGGGCTTGCTTGGTAGAAGTGGCGCTTTTGGTGAAAATCTACAGGCTAGCGCGTCATCGCCGCTGACTGGGTTTTTGCGCGATTAGATTCTGGGGCTTGGCGCGTTTGCGTTGGCGCGTGTTTGGTGTGCTTTGTGAGTTTGGCGCGCTAGAATCTAACTTTGAAAAATCGCCGCCAAAAGTGTTAAAAATTAGTCGATAAAATAAGCCGATAAATTAGCAAAAGTCATTTAAAATATAGCCAAATAAAATAAAAAAGGAAAAATTATGAAAAATCGAGATATTTTTGATTATTATCCACATATGCAAAAGATAGATTCTGATATTTTCTCGCGTGTGCTAGAGCATACAAATAGCTATGATGAATCGCGCTATACAAGCGCTGATGTGGCACAAGCTTTAAAACAAGCTTCGCAAAATAGGCTTAGCATCACTCATCTAAAAGCCTTGCTCTCCCCAATCGCAGAATCTCATCTAGAATCTATGGCGCGCATTTCTAGTGCTATCACGAAGCGATATTTTGGAAATAGTATTTCTATTTTTACGCCCCTTTATCTTAGTAATTTTTGCGAGAGTAAATGCGTGTATTGCGGGTTTCAAAAGGGCAATAAAATCGCTAGGGCAAAGCTAGATGAAAAAGAAATTCATGAAGAGATGCAAATTATCGCAAAAAGTGGTTTGCAAGAGATTATCATGCTTACAGGTGAGGGCAGAGAATATGCGAGCGTGGAGTATATCGCGCGCGCGTGCGCTATCGCTAAAGAATATTTCAAAGTCGTTGGCGTAGAAATATATCCGATGAATGTCGATGAATACGCGGTTTTGCATGAGAGTGGCTGTGATTTTGTGACGATTTTTCAAGAGACTTATGCGCCCAAAAAATACGCCAGAATCCACATCGAGGGCGAAAAGCGCATCATGCCATATCGCTTTGATGGGCAGGAGCGCGCACTGATGGCGGGCATGCGCGGGGTGGGATTTGGCGCGCTGCTTGGCATTGATGATTTTCGCAAAGATGCGCTGGCGACGGCACTTCACGCGCATTTTTTGCAGCAGCGCTACCCGCATGCCGAGATCTCTATCTCTATCCCGCGCCTGCGCCCCATCATCAACAACCGCCAAATAGGTCCGAAAGATGTGAGCGAATCTAGGCTTCTGCAGGTGCTTTGTGCGTATCGGATGTTTTTACCATTTGCCAATATCACGATTTCGAGTCGCGAGAGGGCGGGCTTTCGCGATCATGTGCTGCAACTTGGCGCGACGAAGGTGAGCGCTGGCGTGTCGGTGGGGATAGGCGAGCGCAGCGCCAAAGAGAAGCAAAAGGATAAAAAGGGCGATGATCAGTTTGAAATATCGGATTCTAGGGGGGTTGGCGAGATGATAGCCATGCTAAAAAGCCAGCATCTCCAGCCTGTGATGAGCGATAGCGTGTATGTGGGGTAGGTGAATATTTTTTATTTTTGTGTAGGATTTTGGTGCTTTTTTGACTTTTATTTTTAGATTCTGGCGGTGTGGATTCTTGGTGATTTTTGGATTTTTGGCAATGCGATTTCTTGCGCGGATTTTTGGCAAATTTGGATTCTGGCAATTTTTAGATTTTGGCGCAGATTTTGGCGCGAAATGCAAGCTAATTTGCAAATTAATTTTTAAGAAGGACAAACTTTGCAAAAAAAGCTGATAGCAATCACTGATATGCGCGCGTGCGAGGGCGATTTTTTGGCGCGGGTAGATTTGCTAGCGCGCGCTAAAGTCGATGCGATAATCTTGCGCGAAAAGCACCTAAGCGAGGCGGAATACAAGGTGCTTGCCAAAGAGGTGATGAAAATCTGCCAAAAGCATGGCGTGCTTTGCGTGCTGCATCATTTTTATGAAGCGGCGCTAAGTCTTGGGGGCAAGGCGTTTCACTGCCCTTTTGGCTTGGTGCATAAGCTTGGCGAGCTGCGCGCGCGCTTTGAGGTGCTTGGCGCATCGGTGCACAGCATAGAGGAGCTGGCGGCGGCGCAGAGATATTTGCGCGGCGAAAAATTGGAGGGAGAAAAATTAGATGGTGGAATCTTGGATTCTACTAGCGCTGATTGTGGCGGAGGCTTTGCAGAATCTAGCGCGCTAGAATCCACACGCGCCACACCAGATGCCAAATCAGATTCTGCACTGCGCACGCGGGATTTTGTAGAATCTAAATCATGTTTTATGTCAAATCACGCGCAAGATTCTAGCCTAGATTATGTGATAGCGGGGCATATTTTTGATAGCACTTGCAAGCCCGGAATCCCGCCAAAAGGGCTAAATCTGCTCGCGCAAATCCGCCAAAAAACCAGCGCAAATATCTATGCTATCGGCGGCATAAACGCGCAGAATCTAGCGATGCTATGCGATGCGACTGGGATTTTGCCTAGTCAAAATTTAGCAAATCCCAATGCGCTAAGCCAAAATCAGCCAAACACAAAAGAAGCGCAACGCACGCAAGAAGCGCGGCCAACAAAAAAAGCGCAATCCTCACAAACAATACATCAAGCACCACTAGTGCAAACTGTGCCAAAGCAAGATTCCACAAACGCGCACATGCAAGCACAAACTCAAGCGCCATTGCAAGCGCAAACACCGCCGATTTTGCCCGCTACAAACGCGCCACAAACACACTCTTTGGCAAATCCCGCCTCAAAGCTTTTTGATGGCATCTGCATGCGCTCATCCCTTATGACTTGTGAGAATCCTCCCTCTTACATTGCTAATTGCAAAAAGATTTTAAACAAACAACGCTAGCTACCACATGCCACGAATCTTAAATCAAAAACCACACAAAACGCGCTATAGATTCTCATTTAGTGTGGTGAAGGCATTGTAGAGAAGCAGGCAGCCAAATATCGCAAAAAGTGAGCCACTTACGCGATCTATCCACCAAAACAGGCGATCACTTATCATCTGGCGCAAAAACGCGCCCACCAATATCACGCAGACAAACGCGCTTGCGAGCGAGCAGAAAAGCACGACTATGCTAAGCCCAAAGCCGCTGCCTATGAAGCGCGTGGCGATGACGGCGAAAAATAGGATGGCTTTGGGGTTGGAGAGGTTTATAAAAAGTGCGCGCCAATAAGAATCTGGTTTGGCAGAATCTATGAAGCTTTTGGAAGCGGAGTCTGTGGCGTTGGCGGATTTTGTAGAATCTGATGCGCTGGTAGTGCTGGCGACGCTGGCGCGAGCGGATTTTGCTAGTTTTGTGGCACTGGTGGATTTAGCGGATTCTGCGAGGCTGGCTGGGTCTGTGGATTCTGCGGATTTTATGATGCCGGCGGACTCTATCGACTCTGCGATATTGGCGGATTCTATGCGTTGCGTATCTTGCGCGCTATTTTCTGATATATTATTTTCTAGCGCATCGCTTTTTGATATATTACTGGCTGGATTCTGCACTAGTTTTTCTGCTATATTTTGCACCACTTGGGGCGCTGTGAAAATTTTGTAGCTTATATACCACAGATACGCGCTCCCTACCACGCTAAGCGCCACTTGCGCGACAAAATGGCTGGCAAAGTGCGCGAGCCCAAAATACACGAGCGCCAAATACACCACCCAGCCGCTAGCGATGCCGGCAAACACGATAAATCCGCGCGCCACGCCAAATCGCAAAGTGTTTCGCAAAACCAGCAAAACATCGGGGCCGGGCGTTATCGCGCCTATGAAGCCCACCAAAAACAGCGTGGCAAATGGCGCAACCGCTACAAAAAGACTGGCAAAATCCATAGTAAAATAACCTTTTAGTAAAAAATCTAAAAATATTAGCATAAAAATAAAAGTTGGACAAAATCTAGATTCTGAAATCTTGTAAAGCAACCGCATTTTAGCTAGGAGTGTTTGCATTTTTTGACTTTTGGATCACTTGAGATTTTTGCAATAACCCCCCGCCCCACGCCCACTGAAGCCTTGGGTGGGGGCTCGCGTCGCGAAGACTCCGTTTGTGGGTCATCATATTGGGCTCGTCTGTCCCCAAAAAACAGATGGTCCACATAGGTTGTCGATGGTTGTGGTGTGTTTGGTTTGTTTTGGTG
>NZ_MLQN01000006.1 GCF_001854545.1 Helicobacter sp. CLO-3 | reverse complement strand
TGCAATTAAAAGAAAGTTTTAGGATGGTTTGAAAGAGTATCAAAAAAATATTGTGAAGTTTGGGGATTATTGGGGAGTTATTGCAAAAAAGAGTTTTTAGAGAAAAAGAGCGAGGTAGTGTTGTATTCAGATAGCCATTAGTTAAGACTGTCTTTAATATAGATATTCCAAAAACATTTTAGAAATTGACAAAGGTTAGCACAATATAGTTATATTTTTATTATAATTTCGCTTGTTTTATTGAAAAACCTGCGAGGTTTTAGAAATTTGCAAGCAAGCAGATCTATCAATGCCTCTTGCTAAAAATAAAAAAATACCAAAATAATTCAAGAAAGGTTTCACTGTGCTGGCACCAGAAGCAAATGCACGAGCATTTATTGATGAACTTTTACGCAGGGCTGGTTATGTTTTGTGTAAATTTGAGGATTTTCAAAATCAGGCTTTGCATTTTGGGGCAAATCTTGCAGTGCAAGAATTTGTTTTTGATGATGGTAAGCGGGCTGATTATGTGCTTTTTGTGGATTCTAAGCCAGCAGCTATCATAGAGGCAAAAAAGCAAGGTTTAGCACTAAGTGGAGCAGAAAGTCAAAGTAAGGGCTATGCGGATAAATACGGCGTTTTTATTTGCTATGAAAGCAATGCTAATGAAATTTATTTTACAAACTACAAAGAGCCAAACGCAAGAGCAAGGAGGCTTTTTGCTTTTCACACCCCAAAAGAACTCAAAGAGCTTATAAACGAGCAAACTAGCCTTAGGGCAAGACTTCATGATTTTTTGTCTCTTGAGCGTTTAAATTTACGGCAGTGTCAGTTTGAAGCCATAAGCGAGCTTGAAAACTCACTCAAAGCAGGCAAACAAAGAGCCTTGATCCAAATGGCAACAGGAGCTGGCAAGACTTTCACGGCTTGTAATTTTACCTACCGCCTTTTTAAATACGCCCACGCTAAACGCATTCTTTTTCTTGTGGATAGAAACAATCTTGGCTCGCAGACAAAAGCAACCTTTGATGATTTTAATCCGCCAAATTCAAAGCATAAATTTTCACAAATTTATGAAGTCAATCACCTCACAACAAATGCCATTCCAAATGATTCTAAAGTCGTTATTACCACGATTCAAAGGCTTTATTCTATGCTTCAAGGCGAGCTTGAGTTTGATGAGGAACTAGAAAACAGCTATCAAAGCGATAAAAAGACAAAAGAAGTTGTTTATAATCCAGAGCTTGGCATTAGCTTTTTTGATTTTATCATTATTGATGAGTGCCATAGAAGCATTTATGGCGAGTGGAGGCAGGTTTTGGAGTATTTTGATGCCTTTCTTATAGGGCTTAGTGCTACGCCTTCAACGCATACCATAGGATTTTTTGATCAAAACTTAGTTTCAAGTTATACGCTTGAAGAGTCCATCATCGATAAGGTTAATGTGGATTATGAAATTTTGCGTATAAAAACACAAATCAGCGAAAATGGCAATATCATCAAAAAAGACTGTGAATTTGAAGTGCCAGTGATGAATAAAAGCACAAGAAAGATCGAGTATGAAGAGCTAAATGAGGATTTAGAATATGACAAAAAAGATTTAGATTCTAGGATTTTAGCTCCAGATCAAATTCGCACCGTTTTACAAGCTTATAAAGACAGCATTTTTACCAAACTTTATCCGCAACGAGAGGCAAATTTTGATCTTATCCCAAAAACTTTAATCTTTGCAAAAGATGACAATCACGCCGAAAATATCACAAGGATAGCAAGAGAAGTCTTTAACAAAGGTAATGATTTTGTAAAAAAGATCACTTATAGCGTAAGCGGAGTAAATCCCGGCGATCTTATAAAAGAGTTTCGCCAAGATCAAAGCTTTAGAATCGCCGTAAGTGTGGATATGATAGCTACAGGCACAGATATAAAGCCCCTAGAAGTGCTGATCTTTATGCGTGATATCAAATCAAGCGCGTATTATGAGCAAATGCTAGGGCGTGGGGCAAGAAGCATAAGCGATGAGGATTTGCAAGAAGTTACGCCAAATGCGGATTCTAAAACGCATTTTTATGTCGTTGATGCTATAGGCGTAACTGAAAGTGAAAAGCACCACACTAGAGTGCTAGAGCAAAAGCATTATATGAGCTTTAAAGAGCTTTTAAACGAGCTTAAACAGCCAAGCCCAGCTAAAGAAATTCTAACTAGCTTTGCTTCAAGGCTCATTAGAATCACAAACAAGCTTGATGAAGCTGACATAGAAATTTTACAAAGCTTTATCCCAGAGACAAATTCTTATGCAAACTCAAATGAAGAGCGAGTAAGTGAAGATAAGCAAAGTCGAGAGCAAGTAAATGAAAACACTCAAGATCAAGAAAGCAAAAGCGATGATAAGCAAAATTTAACAAAGCCTCAAAGCCTAAATACCATAGCAAGCAAGCTTTTAAACTTAGCTGATGAGCTTGAGATACAGGATAATTTAGAGCCTTTAGATGAGAAAAACTTGGCACAAAGTCAAAGCCCTAACAAAGAAATTCTCAAAATCTTTCACAATGAAAAATTCACAAACAAACTCCTAGAATTTGCACAAAAATCAAAGCTTTATATCGATATAGCCGGCAAAGATGAGCTTATGGAGGCTGATTTTAGCAAGGAAAAATCCCAAAATTTGATTAATGACTTCACGCAATTTATCTTGCAAAACAAAGATGAAATCACAGCCCTGCAAATCATCTACTCACAAAACTACACAAAAAGACATTTAACTTACGAGCTGATAAATGAGCTAAACAAGAAGCTAAGGGCTGAAAATTTCGATATAAACAAGCTTTGGAATGCTTATACTATACTTGATTCTAAAAAAGTAGCAAAATGCAAAAATCCAGCTAAAAACCTAACAAATATAATCCAGCTTGTGCGTTTTGCCCTAGGGCAAGATAAAATCTTACAAGATTTTGCGAGCCTAGCAAATTCTCGCTACAATCTATGGCTTGGAAGATGTATCAAAAAAGGCATTCAATTTAGCGAAGAACAGCTTGAGTTTTTAGAGCTTATAAAAGACTATATAGCCATGAATGGTTGCGTTATCTTAAAAGACATGCAAAGTATTTGCGAAGATAGAGGCGGAATTTTTAGAGCAAAAGTGATTTTCAAAGAGGATTTAGATAGAATTATTGAGGAACTTAATTTGGCTTTGGTGGGTTAGGGAATAAAAAATAATACAAGGAGAAAAAATGTCAAGATGGAATTTTAATGTTGATGAAATTAACACTTTGCTAGATGAATTAAAAGCAAATTTAGATAACGAAGCATTGCAAAATGTGGTTGATATAAACGCTATTCAAGAAATAAGTAAAGCAAAAGAAATTACCGCATTCATAGAAAGCTATATAAAAATAATTAATCCAAATTTGGTAGCTCCAACTTTAGGACAAAACATAAAAAGCGAGTTTAACAATGTGATAACCCATTTAAGAACTTTTATAAGCAATGCAAATCAGATAATTTCTATGGAAAATGCAAATGATTGTCTTGCAAATATTATGAGTTTTTTAACTCAAAATTCATATATTAAATTGGGTAAAATTAATACAAAAACTATACCAGATTTGATATCTGCATATGAGAGCAACATAAAAGAATCTTTAGAGAGGCTTGATTTTGCAAAATATGAAAAACAAATGGAGGATATAAGGGAAAAATATAGTCAAATTTGTGAGGATACGGAAGAGAAAGTTTCTATATCTACTATCGTAGAAGAAACTAAAGATGAAATTTTAAATCAAGCCAAAGAAATTCAGGAAAAGTATAATGCCATTTGCATAGATTCAGAAGATGAAAATCAAGTATCTTTATACACCCAAATTACAAATTATAAAGATAATTCTTCTAGTGATGCCGCAGAAATACACAATAAATTAGAAGAAATTACACAACAAGTGAAAGATTTGCAAGATTTTTATATTAAGGTATATGGAGAGATAAGTGAAAGTGGGGAGAAGTCTGGATTAAAAAACGAAGTAGAAAATCTAAAATCTGAACTTGAGGCTTACAAAGAACAACAAAAAAAGGACATCGAGGAATATATAGAAGTTCAAAAAGCTACATTTGAAAAATATGAAGAAGAACAAAAACAAACGATAAATAAATTACTTGGAGGAGCAACAAATGCCAATTTGGGTTTTTCTTATGTGGAATCTAAAAAAAGCTATGATGAAACAATAAAATTTTGGACGATAGTTTTTATTTGTAGTGTATTAGGGATTGCATGCGTATCTGCTATCCCTATGATACTGTTTATTCCAAAAGTAAATGAGTGGTTTGGGTTATCTATTTATTTTCAGAATACAAATATGGATTATTCATATATTTTAACTTCAATGATTAGAACTTTACCTTTTTATATATCTTTTGCATGGATAGCTATTTTTGCTGGCAATAGGCGAAGTGAAGCTAGGAGGCTGCAAGAAGAATATAGACATAAAGAAACAATAACAAAAGCATATAATGGATACAAAGGCGAAATAGGAGATATGCCTGACGGAAAAAGGGAAGAGTTGTTGCAACAATTGATGCAAAATCTAGTAGAAATGACTAAAGAAAACCCCAAAAAGCCTAGATAGTATCAAACAAGAAAACCCGCCAATGTTAGAAATTATAAAACAATTTAAAGATATGCCAAGTGAATACGCTAATGCACTAATTGAGATTTTCAAAAAAGGAAAACAATGACTAAACTACCAAAAACTTGGGAAGTTAAAACACTGGCTGATTGTTTGGAATATGAACAGCCTACGAAATATATAGTAAAAAATACCTCTTATAGCGATGAGTATGAAATTCCAGTTTTAACAGCTGGAAAAAGTTTTATACTTGGATATACAAACGAAACAGAAAATATTTTTACAAAAACTCCTGTAATTATTTTTGATGATTTCATGACAGATTCTAAATTTGTGGATTTTGATTTTAAAGTTAAATCATCAGCAATGAAAATTCTCAATCCAACAAAAATAGCAAATATTAAATTTGTTTTTTATTTTATGCAAACAATTCAGCACAGAAGCGACACACATAAAAGATATTGGATTTCAGAATATTCGAAATTAAAAATCCCCCTACCACCCCTAGACACTCAAAAACAAATTGTAGAGCTTTTGGATTTTAAATTTGCTAAGATAGAAAATGCCACAAATGCTTTGAACTTAGTTAAAAAAGATTTAGTAAAACTCAAGGCTTCATTGCTTAACTCTGCTTTTAATGGGACTTTGTTGCAAGGTAATGGATTGCTTCGGGCAAGCCCTCGCAATGACACTTTCTCTTCCGTCATTGCGAGTAACGAAGTTGCGAAGCAATCCACAAATAACACAGAATCCACCCTGCCACATTTACCACAAGATTGGGAAGTTAAAACACTTGGGGAAGTGTGTGAAATTGTTACAGGTTCAACACCTAGTAAGAAAAATGCTGAATATTACGGAAATGACTATCCATTTTATAAGCCAACGGACTTAAATAATGGATATTTTGTTGATAGTGCATTGGATAATATCTCTTTAAAAGGTTACGAAATTTCTAGGCAACTTCAAAGCGGTTCAGTTTTGGTTACTTGTATTGGTGCGACTATTGGAAAAACAGGGCTAATAAGAAAAGAAGGTATATGCAATCAGCAAATTAATGCCATTTTGCCTTCTGATAATTTTTTGCCAGAATTTATGTATTTTTATTGCATATCGCCTAAATTTCAAGAGCTTATTAAGACAAATGCCTCATCTACCACATTACCAATTTTAAATAAAAATAATTTTGCAAAATTACCAATCCCTATACCACCGATTGAAACTCAAAAACAAATCGTAGAGCTTTTAGAGGCTAAATTTAAAAGCATAGAAAAACTAGAACATTTTGCAAATGATAGCTTAGATAAACTCAACAAATTAAAAGCTTCTCTTTTAAATAAGGCTTTTAGTGGAGAATTGGTGTGTTAGGCATTGTGGATTGCTTCGGGCAAACCCTCGCAATGACAAGAATTGGCGTGCGTCATTGCGAAAAGAGACACTCATCCTTGTCATTGCGAGCGAAGCGAAGCAATCCATAAAAAACAAGAAAAACATAAGCGATAAATAAATCTAAAAAAGGACAAGAATGCAAGAAAATGCTATCGTTACAAAGGTGTGGAATTTTGCGACTATTTTGCGTGATGATGGGGTGAGTTATACGGATTATGTGGCACAGATTAGCTACTTACTCTTTTTGAAAATGGAAGATGAAAAAGAAGAGGTGGGCGAGACTTCGCAGATTCCAAGTGGGTTTCGCTGGCAAAGGCTTAATGCCCTTGATGGCGAGGAGCTTTTGGAGGCTTATAACAACGCGCTTAACACCCTTTCAAAGCAAAGTGGTGTGATAGGGCTTATATACAACGGCGCGCAAAATAAGATCAAAGAACCAAACAAACTTAAAAAGCTCTTTACTCTCATTGATAGTGAAACTTGGATGGGCTTAAATGTCGATGTAAAAGGCGCGATTTATGAGGGTTTGCTGGCAAAAAATGCGACTGAAACAAAGGCTGGAGCGGGGCAGTATTTCACACCTAGGGTGCTGATTGATAGCATTGTAAGGCTTATGCGCCCACAAATTGGCATGAGTGTTTGCGACCCTGCGTGCGGGACTGGCGGCTTTTTGCTGAGTGCTTTTGAGTATATGAAGAAGCAAAAGCCAAACAAAGATGAGCTAGAAAAGCTTAAAAATGAAAGCCTTACCGGCAAAGATGTAACGCAACTTGTGGCGAGTTTATGTGCGATGAATATGTATTTGCATGGAATTTATAAGCCAGATATTGAGATAGGCGATTCTCTTGCTAAAAGGGGCGAGAAGCGTTTTGATATGGTGCTAACTAATCCGCCCTTTGGTAAAAAGTCCGCTACAAAGGTGCTTAGCAGCGATGGCAAGGTGAAAAATCAAAAAGAAGAATATAGCCGAGATGATTTTTTTGCAAGCACTTCAAATAAGCAAATAAATTTTTTACAACATATAATGAGCGTCTTAAATCCCGGTGGAAAAGCGGCTGTCGTGCTTCCTGATAATGTGCTTTTTGAAGGTGGGGCTGGTGAAAAGGTGAGAAAAAAGCTTTTGAATGATTTTAGCTTGCATACGATTTTGCGCCTGCCAACAGGGATTTTTTACGCACAAGGTGTAAAGGCAAATGTGGTGTTTTTTGATAAAATTCAAACAAAAGATAAAGACGCAAAAGTATGGGTGTATGACTTACGCACAAATATAAATTTAAGCTTGGTTACAAACACTTTAAGTAGCGAGCATTTAAAGGACTTTGAGGAATGTTTTTGCGCTGGGGATTTTAAAAAACGCAAGGAAAGCGAGCGATTTAAAAGCTTTAGTGTGAGTGAAATTTTAAAGCGAGATAAGAGTAATTTAGACATTTTTTGGCTAAAAGATGAGAATTTACAAGACTCAGAAATGCTAGAAAGCCCGCAAATTTTGCACGAACAAATAAGGCAGAATTTAGAGCTTGCGTTAAGTGAGATTGAGGGGATTTTGTAGCGCGCATTTTTGGCTTTTGGTGGCCGCTATTTGCATGCGCGGGCGGCGCTGACTAAGCTTTTGGCGCGGCTATTTGCGCGATTTTACCTGGAGGAATTTTGTGGAGGAATTTTTCGCGTAGGGTGATGATAGAGGTGGATTCTAGCGCGTTTATGCCATGCGTGTCGATGTAGTCATTTAGCCATTTGCAAAATTCAAGCACAAAGGCATTGCCTCGCAAAAAATGCGGCAGAGGCGCGCCTTTGCTTTTGTGCGCTTTGCCTAGATTAATGGTGCTTTGGTTATTGGCATTTATCGCGCTATTTATATTATTTGTATCGTCATCTAGCTTGCTGGCAGAATCTACATTGCTTTTTGTGCTTTGCGTGTCGCTGGTATTTTTGGCTTTATCGGCGGTATTTTTATCGTGCGGGATTTGCACGGGCATTTGCAGGCGCGCGCATTGCTCCACCACACCGCGCAATGCCTTCCACATACGATAATACGCGCCCTTGTATTTCAGCATAAATCCAGCGCTATCTTCAAAGACAAAGCCCTCCAGTGCGCCATTTTGCCGCGCGCCACTTGAGCGCAAAAACGCATCATCGCGCAATGCGCTGGATTTGGCGCTAGAATCCAAAACCACCCCAGAATCCAAAAGGCTAGAATCTAAAAAGTCAGATTCTGCACTAGATTCTGTGCGCGTATCAGAAACTAATTTTATAGAATCTATTTTTGCAGAATCCGCATTTTTAGATTCTGCGCTAGATTCCACATTTTCGCCAAGCCTCGCATTTTTAGCGATAAATTCCTCAAACTCGCGCCAATTCCTAAGCCTCGCCACGCGCGCCTTGAAAGCAAAGCCAAACTCCGCGCAAAGCTCTTGCAAGTCCTCATAAGGCAGCTTCTCAAACGCCAAGCTATTTTTTATCGCATCAAGCGCGATGACGCAGGGCTTCTCATACGCGATGATATGCGGGTCGCGCGCAGGGTCTATCACCTCAAACACGAGGCTAATATCGCGCGCCCTTAGCGTCGCTGATAGGCGTTTGGCTAGCGTGCCCGGCGCTAGATTCTGCGATTTTTCTTGCTCGCGCAGTGTGGCGTGGATGATTTCATGCGCGATTTGTGCGAATGGGCTTGTCGGATCGGATTTGGAAGTAATGAAAAGCTCGCTATTATCGAGCATGCCGGCGCTATTAGGCGCACTATCAATACTCCCATTATCGATATTTGCAACGCCCGCGCTTACAATCACCAAAAATCCATTTTCCTTAGCATACACATCCACAGGATAGGAGAATCTATCTTTTAGCGCGCTAAGCTTCGTGTCCTCGCGCTCATCGAGGTTGAAAAATTTATCATAGCTGCGCGCGATGATTTTGGATTCTGCGGTGTCGATAAACAGCCCGCGCGCCTTGCAAGTGAGGCTATCCCAGCGCCTATCAAAAAACGCCTGCTTGGTAAAATTAAAACTTGAAATGCGCCCAAACTCGCGCTCTTTGATAAGCGGGCTTTCGCGAAGCTTAGCGATGAGGCCAAAGACTTTGCGCGCCTCTTTGTGCCGCTCGATGGCAGCGAGGTTTGAGCGGTTTTGCATATACACTTCGATGAAGCCATCATTTTTGGCGCTTAGCGCGCAGATTCTGCCATTTATGCTAGCAAGCGCGCTAGAATCTGCAAGATATGCAGAATCCATAGAGCCCGCAGAATCCGCAGAATTCGCTTTTGACTCCAAAGACTTTGCAAGTGGTTTTGGCATTTTTGCAAAACTCGCAGGCTCATTGGGCTTAAAAGGCACCGGTGGAAAAGGCAAAAAGCGCGATAAATGCGGCGTTATGGATAAATGCGCCGAGATAGATAAATGCGGCGCGACAGGCGCTAGATTCTCGCTATTTTTGGCGCTGGCGTTTTTTGCTGATTTTTCTAGCACCGCCACGCGCAGACATCCGCCAAACTCCACGCCACCCTCCAGCGCAAAGCTCCTAGATTCTACGCGCATGGGCGCTTTTTCTTTGTTGCGATGCCCGAAAACTTGGTAGGTATCCTCGCTCGTGGTCTGCGCGAAGCTCCGCGCAGTGGCGCGCATATCGTGATAATCGCCGCTTCCATAGATAAGCTGCCTCGTGGCGACTAGCAAGAGGTTTGGCGGCAGCGTGGGAAGCCCGCCATGCGTGGCTAGCACGCGCTTGCCATCAAAGGTGTAAAACGCGCATTGGCGGAGTTTGGCATAGATTCTACCAGCATCTTTGTGCGTGATATTTAGGCGGGCAAGATCGGGCGCGGTGAAGGTGAAAAACTCGGCTTTGGATGAGTTTGCTTTGCTTGGCTGCTCGCTTTGTGATTCGCTTGCGCTTTGGCTTTGCGCGCTTTTTTGCTTATGCCAGATATTGAGCCAGCGCTCATGATTGCCCTCGATAAGGCAGACATTTGGCAGCTCCATGATGCCTAGCAAAAACGCGATAACTTCGGCATTTTGCAAGCCTCTATCGATGTAATCACCCAAAAATATATAATACTCATCTTTGCATAAAAACTGCGCGCAGATGTCTTGGCGAAAATTTGAGTCATAAAGCGCGCGTTTGGCTTGCTCGCGGCGTTTGGGTGCGCGAGAATCCGGGCTAGATTCTGCGTTGGAGTTTGGGCTAGATTCTGGACTAGAATCCGAGTTAGATTTTGCGTTAGAATCTGCGCTAGATTCTGGCATATCAAAAATTACTCCTGTCAAAAGCAGATAATCCAAAAGCGCATCAAAACTGCCATGAATATCGCCTATATGGTGGATTCTGCGATATTTATCAAGGTTTTGCGGTGTAAAAATAAGCGGGTTTGCGGGCGCGTTTGCTAATGAGGTGTTTGTCGATGGCGTGCTAGATTCTGCGTTGGCAGAATCTAAATTTACAGAATCCACCTCTCTAGCATCCACCAGCGCATATCGTGCCGGCAGTGGCGTTTGCAGTAATTCTTGCAAGCGCGCATGCATAGATTCTAGCACCGCTTCTGGCACAGCTTTAAACCCTCGCGATTTGTTGCTCTTTTTTGCCTCTTCTAGCGGCGTGGCGCTAAAATCCACCACCACCAAGCGATAGCGATATGCGCTAGCCAGCCCTTCATATGCGCGCAGGGCATTAAGGCTCGTGTGCGTGGCATCAATGATAGTGAAATCCCCGCGCTCCATACGCATCTCTAGCAGTTCAAAAAGTATTTTCCAAACTTGTTTGTCATTTTTCTGATTTATCGCGCGCAGCGTGCTTGTGTCATCAGCAATTTTAGATTCTGGCAGATATATGGGCGCGCTTGCTAGCAGGCGCAGGGTATCAGGGCTTATGGCGTATTCTTCAAGCCCTAGGTGCTTTATCCATGAGCTTTTGCCGCTGGCTGGGATCCCGCGCATCAAAGCAAGCACGCGCATATTTTCTCCTTATATAGTTTTGGGTAAAAACGCGCATTATAGTGTTTTTGTGGCGTTTTGTAAAATGCGCTTACGCCTTGATTGCGTAGAATCTACCACTCTGGCCACTGGTGCTTTGTGGGATTTAAAGCTTATTAAAGCCAAGTTAGACTAGAATTCTGCCTATTTTTATTATAAGGGTCGCAGATGCTAGTCATTTTAGATGATATTGAGGACAATGGAGAATTTGCAAAATTGCTTGAAGAAAGCCAAAGGGACAGGGAAACAGGGCAGATAAAAACCGGCAAAGTCATAGCAGTAAAAGAAGAGGGCTTGCTTATCGATGTGGGCGAGAAAGTGGAAGGATTTCTAGGGCTTTCAGAAGTCGCGGACAAAGATGGCAACATACCTTTCAAAGTGGGCGATAGCCTAGAGGTTTTCGTCTCTGCTGGTCGAGGCGAGCGCCCAAGCGTGTCTTACAAAAAGGCTATCAAAGTCGCAAAAATGCAAGAAAAAATCAAAGAGCTAGGCAGTAATTTTAAAGATATCATCATCGAGGGGAAAATCACTCGCAAAAACAAAGGCGGCTATGTCGTAGAATCTGAAGGTGTAGAATACTTCATGCCACGCGCATCTGCGGCTATCAAAGAATCCAGCAAAACAATCGGACAAAAGATAAAAGCCTGCATCATCGATGTGCGCCCGGATGAAAACTCTATCATCCTTTCGCGCAGAAGGTTTTTTGAGATAGATGATGAGAAGCAAGCAGAGGGCATCGGCAAGCTGCTAGAAGAAAAAGATAAAATATTTGATGGCGTGGTAAAAAGCGTGACTAGCTTTGGTATGTTTGTAGAAGTCGATGGTGTGAAGGGGCTCGTGCATTACACAGAGATAAGCCACAGAGGCCCGGTAAATACTTCCAAACTCTACAAAGAAGGCGATGCAGTCAAGCTAAAAGTCGTGGGCTATGATGAAGAGAAAAAGCGCCTATCATTTTCTATAAAAGCCACCACGATAGACCCATGGAAAGAGGTGCAAAAAGAGCTCAAAAAAGGCTATGCTATCAAAGTCATAGTAAGCAATATCGAGCCTTATGGCGCGTTTGTGGATATCGGCAATGATATAGAGGGCTTTTTGCATGTCTCTGAAATCTCTTGGAGCAAAGATATCAAGCATCCGGGCGATTATCTAAAAGTGGGCGAGGAGATAGATGTCGAAGTCATCGAGATAGATCCTATCAATCGCAGATTGCGCGTGTCGCTAAAAAATCTTTTGGAAAAGCCATTTGATAGCTTTGCCAAAACGCATAAAGTAGATGACATCGTGAAGGGCAAAGTCGCGACACTTACGGATTTTGGCGCGTTTATCTCGCTAGGGCAAGTAGATGGACTGCTTCACAATGAAGATGCCTTCTGGGAAAAAGGCACAAAATGCAAAGATGCCTTCAAAGTCGGCGAAGAAGTCGAAGTGCGCATCATAAAAATAGACACAGCAAATAAGAGAATCTCGCTCTCTCGCCGCGCGCTAGAAGAGTCGCCAGCAGAAGCGTTTGGCAAAAAGCATGGCGTAGATTCTGTCATCAAAGGCAGCGTGATTGATATCAAAGATTTTGGTGTGTTTATCGCGGTGGATGGAATGGATGTGCTTATCAAAAATGAAGATCTCTACCCACTCAAAAAAGAAGAGATAAAAGAGGGTGATGAGATAGAATGCGTGATACTATCCATAGACAAATACGCCAACCGCGTGCGCGCCTCTGTCAAGCGCCTAGAAAAGCAAAAGCAAAAAGATGAAATCCGCGCGTTTAATTCGGATGAAAAAATGACTTTGGGCGATAAGCTAAAGGATAAAATCAAGCGCCAATAGCAAACTTGGCATAGGCAAGAGATGATATGAATAAAAAATTTATCGGGGTGGTTTTCATCGCTAGCGTGCTGGTGGGGTGCAGCATCGGCTGGCTTGCGTATTATCAAAAAGATGTGGCAAGCCAGCAGGTGGTGTTTTCTTTTTTCAACAAAGAGCCAAACCCCAAAACTCCAAAACCTAGCAATGATAATTGGCTCGATAATGTCAAAAATTTCAACAAATCATATCTCTATCCGGCGCGCGAGTTTGATGTTTTCATCGATTTTGTCGATCCGGATATCAAGACGATTCCGCAAAAGCTTTTTATAGGCTCGGTGGATAACTATCTCTTTTATTGTCTAAATGAGCTTTTTAAGGCTAGGGACATAGATTTTGCCTATAGTAAAAATAGCAATTCTATCGATCTCATCGTATATCTACCCAAAGAATACGCCAAAGCGCAAGGGCTTATCAAGGAGCTAAAATACTATGAGATACCCTATGTTTTTCAATAGGCGCGCTTTTTTATCTTGCAATAAACAACAAATGCGCCAATCAAACGAGAATCTATCTCAACAAAGGAGCAAAAATGTATAAAATAGCGGTTTGCGATCACATCCACCAAAAGGGCTTGGATTTGCTTTCATCACAAAGCGATATAGAGATGCTTGACTTCTCATCACTTCCCAAAGATGAGCTACTAAAAAAGCTAGATGATGTAGATGTGGCTATCACGCGCAGCTCTACAGGTGTAGGCGAGGCGTTTCTCTCAAGCGTATCTAAGCTAAAGGCTATCGTGCGCGCGGGCGTGGGCGTGGATAATGTCGATATAGATTCTTGCTCCAAACGCGGCATAGTCGTGATGAATGTCCCCACAGCAAACACAATCGCTGCAGTCGAGCTAACGATGACGCATATCCTTAGCGCCATCCGCAACTTCCCCGGCGCAAACGCACAGCTAAAAGATGAGCGCAAATGGAAGAGGGAGGATTGGTATGGCACCGAGCTTAAGGGCAAAAAGCTAGGAATCATCGGCTTTGGCAATATCGGCTCTAGGGTTGGAATCCGCTGCAAGGCGTTTGAAGCGGATGTCATCGCGTATGACCCATATATTTTGCCTTCTAAAGCAATCGATCTTGGCATATCTTATACCAAGGATTTTGATGAGATTTTGGCGTGCGATATCATCACCATCCACACGCCCAAAAACGAAGAGACAAAAAACATCATCACCGCCAGAGAAATAGCCAAAATGAAAGATGGCGTCATCATCATAAACTGCGCGCGTGGCGGGCTTTATAATGAGGATGATTTGTTTGAAGGGCTAAAAAGCGGCAAAATCCGCTGGGCTGGGATAGATGTGTTTGACAAAGAGCCCGGCACCACTTGCAAGCTGCTTGATTTGCCAAATGTCTATGTCACGCCACACATCGGCGCAAACACGCTAGAATCCCAAGAAGAGATCGCCAAGCAAGCCGCGCAAGCCGCTATGGAGGCAGCCAGAGGCATAGCCTATCCAAACGCGCTAAATCTGCCTTCTAATAGCGCGCAGATTCCGGTATTTGTGCAGGCGTATGCAGAGCTCACACAAAAGCTCTGCTTCCTCTGCTCCCAGCTTGACAAAAGCGCGATATCCTCTATCCAAATCACCACGCAAGGCGATATAAGCAAATATATCGATGCGCTTGAGACTTACGCGGTCGTGGGTGTGCTGAAGCCTTCGCTTGATGATAAGATAAACTATGTAAATGCGTTGTTTCTAGCAAAGGAGCGTGGCATTGAGGTGAAAAAAGTAGCCAAAGAAAGCTCCAAAACATACAAAAACCTAGTGACTATCACCTTACACACTGCAAATGGCAGCCTAAGCGTGTCTGGCACGGTGTTTGATGATAATATCATAAGGCTTAGTGCGATAAATGAGTTTGAAGCACTCATAGAGCCAAAAGGCAGGATGATACTATTTAAAAACACCGATGTGCCGGGTGTCATAGGCAGTGTAGGGCAGATTCTAGGCAAACATCAGATAAACATCGCCGACTTCCGCCTAGCGCGCAACAAAAACAACGAAGCGCTAGCCGTGATACTAATCGATAATGAAGTCTCAAATGCTATCATGCAAGAACTCTCAAGCATAGAAGCCTGCATCTCCGCAAACTTGGTGGTGATTTAGATTCTGGCTTCTTGCAACAAAAAGCAGAATCTAAAGTTTTAGAATAAATTTTATAAATTTTAAGAGGAGATTGGATTCTGCTTTGTTATTACAAAGCCTTTGATTTGCTTTTGCCAAAAAGCAACACGCCCTATTGAACAAGTGTTATGAGACTTGTTTTGCTTCGCGGGCTTAGTTGGCTCACAATAACAAAATCAACTATGTAGCAACTGTAAAACATACAACAAAATCTAGCATAAAACTAGCTAGCAAAATACCCCAAGAAACAGCCAAAATTTAAGGCACCAAACTCACTTCGATTTGCTTGATGACGCTCGGATTTAGTGCATCGCTTATCATCACAAACGCCACCCTCTCATCAATACGCACGCTTAGCGCGCCTTTTGGCGTTTGCTCGACGATTAGATTTATTATCTCTAGATTTTTGTCATAGCACACGATGCGCGGCGTCCATTGCGCTGGGGCATTGATTTTGAGGCTGGCAGTTCTTGAGCTTATGATATTTAGCCAATACTGCCCGCTTACTTCGCGCATTGTTAGGCTGTTGCCGATGTTTATGGGTTTGGCGTTTGAGAGCTGCGCTTTTCTTGGCTCTATGGTGTAAGCCCATTCGTTGATGCTGGTGCGCGCGATGTCTTTGAGCCAGAATCCGCGCTTTTGCAGCTCGCCAAAAAGTATGCTAGGATCGAGCGCATGCTCGGTGATGAAAGAAAACTTCACGAGCGAGCGCCCCTCTATGCGGCTGGCTTGGGAGATCATAAAATACGAGTAGCCCATGGATGATAAGACATTGTTTATCGTGTAGCTTAGGATAGATGGCGAGGTGTCCGCGCTAAATGAGACGCTAAGCTCCATTGGCTTTGGAAATTTTAGCACCAAAAGCCCGTTGTTTTTGAGCTCGTTGGCGATGGTGCTGATATTTGGCGCGCCATTATTTAGGTAGAATCTAGCTTTGCTGGCGAAAATATTGTTTATGAAGTTTTTGTTGCGCGCGTAAGAATCTGCGCCGACTAGCTCTTGTATCTTATCATCGATCGCATCGGCTTGTGCGGTGGTTTGCACCAAGCAAAGCAGCGCGCCAAAGACTAGCAGGCTAAGTGCAAAATGTCTAAGAAGCCCCATTTTAGCGCACCTGCTCGGAGAGTCGTTTGTAAGTTTGGTTGTCTATCTTTTTAAACCCATTTTCTGGCTCATAGATGAAATAAAGCGGATAGTTGCTTTTCTCAAAAGTAAAAGGCTCGCCATTCATCGTGAGGTTGAAATTGCTATGTCCAAAGGCGAGTAGCCAGCGGTGATTGTCGGTTTTGATAGAGTAGCTGTCGCTCGTGACGCCTTGGTATTTGCGGCGGTTGGTGTCAAGGTCGATGATGTCAAACCAAAGCATGATGTTGGTGGTTATCATCATATTGCGCGAGGTGGGGTATAGGGCGCTCTGTATGGTGCTGGATTCTGCGCTTTGGGTTTGCGTTGATGCGCTGGATTCTGCGTTTTGGCTTGGTGCGCTGGCGGAAGTGCTAGCAGAAGAGTTGCTGGAATTTGCGCCGCTAGAATTTGCATTGGCGTTTGCGCCGGCAGCACTCGCGCTAGAATCCGCATTTTGACTTGGCACGCTTACATCTATCGCGCCATCTTCTGCGCTTTCATCGCTAGCATCGCCTTTAGATTCTGCGCCTTCTTGCGCGTCGCCCGCTTTGGCATCAGCGTCGATATCTTGTATCGTGCGGTCTTCTTCTTGGCTGCTTATGTATTTGCTCGCGATGTTTTGGTAGATGAGATAGGCGAAAACCACGATGATGACGCTTATAAAGGTTAGGTAAAATTTCTGCTTGGAGCTGGCTTGCTTTTTGCGCTCATCGATAGCGTCATATCGCCGCTTTTGCGTATCTAGGCTCAAATCTTGCACCTGCACGCTTTTTTCTGCCTTTACTTCTGGCTTTTTGTTTTTGCTTTTTTGCTGCGCTTCAAATGCCTTTAGCACGCCGGAGAGATCGAGCTTATACTCGCGCTCAAGGATTTGCAAAAAGCCCACCAAATGCACTCTTTGGGTGTGCTCGAAGTTGCCATCTAGTATGTCTTGGATTCTGGCGGTTGAGATTCTAGTTTGGTGTGCTATTTCTTTGACGCCGATTTTGCGTAGTTTTTCTAGGTTTTCTTGGGTTAGATTTTTGGCCTCTTCGCTTTTGGCAGAATCTTGGCTTATTTGCTTGGCACTAGATTCTGATGCGCGCGCAGATTCTGCGTTTTTGCCAGAATCCAATTTGGCAGAATCTAAATTAGCAGAATCTGTTTTTGTCGCGTCCGCTTTGGCAGAATTTGCTTGGCTAGATTCGGCCTGATTAGACTTTTCCGCGCTCGCTCCCACTTTTTCTAGCCCCTTGCTTGGGTCAAATATCATATCTTTTTGCAAATCCTTTTGCGCGCCCTTATCCGCGCTATTTGCCAAGCCTTTTTCTGTGGTCTTTTTGCTATTTTCTTTCATCATAAACCTCACAAATTAGAATCTAAATGCGACATCATTATGCCCGCCGCGACGCTGACATTTAGCGAGTCGAAGTCGGCGCGCATTTTTATGGATAGCATTTTATCGAGTTTTTTTGAAATTTTTGCTATTAATCCTTCACTTTCATTGCCCAAAAATAGCGCCCACTTCTGCGCGGGGCTAAAATGCGCCACATCCTCGCCGCTCATATCCGCGCCATAGAGGCAAAATCCAGCCGCTTTTAGCTCGTTTATGAGTGAGAGCGGATTTTCTTGCACGCAAAAAGGCATATCAAACGCCGCGCCCGCAGAAGCGCGGATGATGCCTTCAATCTTTGGGCTAGCGATTTGCGTGATGATGATACCCCGCACCCCCAAACAATACGCGCTGCGAAAAATCGCACCAAGATTGCCAACATCGCTAATCCCACAAAGCACCAAAAGCCTAGAGGCCGCCTTTAGCTCGCTAAGTGGCGTAGAATCTAACGGCGTGATTTTTGCCAAAATACCTTGATGATTGCCCCCATGCGCTAGGGCTTGCGCCTTTTTGGGATCGAGGCGCAAAATAGGCTTTTTGCTCGCGCTAAAAATTTTGAAGCTTTGTTTGTCCCATTCTTTGGTGACATAGATTTCTTGGATAATATCAGCGTGGTTTTTTAGCGCATAGAGCACCACTTGCTTGCCATAGATTATCATTTATTTTCCTTTATGTTTTGCTTTTGTGGTGTTGGTTGCGCGGTTTTGGTTGGGCGCGTGTTTTTGCGCTTGGCGCGCGCGATTTGGATTCTCATTTTCTTGCTTTATTTGCTCGTTTTGCGCGCCCTGCGTCTGCTCGATAAGTTCTTTGTAGATTTGTTTGGCATCTTTATCATGTAGCTTTGCTAGCAGTTTGGCGGTGGTTTTGGTAGGCAGGGTTAGATTTAGGATGTCATTTTCATCAAGGCGCAGGGATTTTGCTTTGGATGCGATGATGACAAGCGCCCATTCGCCTTGGATATTGGCATTTTTTAGCTCATTTAGCAAAGATTCTGGCGTGCCATAGAAGGATTTTTGATGCAGCTTTGTCATCTCTTTTATCGCGAAAATGTGGGATGTGGGCGCAAGGAGCGCAAAATCTGCCAAAGATTCTAGCAGCCTATGGGGGCTTTCATAAGCGATGATTGGCATATCAGAATCTATGAGATGCAGAATCTGCGCGCGCCTAGCCTCTCTTTTTTGCGCCAAAAATCCGCCAAAGATGAATGCATTGGATTCTACCCCGCTAAAAGTGTAGGCAAGGCTTAGCGCGCAAGCCCCGGGCAGCACATCATACGCGATGCCTTGCGCGCGCGCAAAAGCCACTAGTGCAGCGCCCGGGTCGCAGATGCTAGGCATGCCCGCATCGCTTATGTATATGACATTTTGCGCAAAAAAATCGGTCAAATTATTGGTGTTGTTGGGATTGTTTGGGTTGCTTGAGTTGTTTTGGCTGTTGGAGTCATTTGGAGTGTCGGATTCTCCAGATAATCGCGTGAAAAAATCGCTCGCATTATGTGAGTGCAGGGAGATAAATTGCTTATTGGCTGGGTTTAAAGTGTGGCGCGCGCTTGTTTGCGTATTTGCCCGCGCGTTTGCCACATTGGCGCTAGATTCTGCACCAGAATCTAATCGCGCGTTAGAGTTGCCGCCTGCCTCGTTTAGCTTGTTTCCGCCAGATTCTTTTGCGCTAGATTCTGTGGAGTTTGGCACGAGATTGGCACGCACCAAATCTTCATACCGCTCATAAAGCAGGGCAAAAAGCCTTTTGCTTACGCGCGTATCCTCGCACAGCACGACATCTGCCGCACTCATCGCGCCCAGCGCGCGCAGTGTGATATCGCCTAGATTCCCTAGCGGTGTAGGCACTATGGTAAGCATAGGCGAGCGGTCGCGGGCGTTATTTCATATTGTATTTTTGGCGGAAGCGCTCTACTCTTCCGGTGGCATCGGCGATTTTGTCGCTTCCAGTGTAGAAAGGGTGGCAGAAGCTAGAGATGTCGATTCTTAGCGTTGGTTTGGTGCTTAGCACTTCGATTTCTTTGCCGCTTGTTACGCAAGTGACTTTGCAAGGCACATATTCTGGGTGGATTCCTTTTTTCATCGTTTTCCTTTTGTAATGGGGTGCATTTGTCATAAAAGCGCGGATTCTAGCAAAAATAATGTTAAAAACATATTAATGTATTTAATCTGCACGCTAGAATCTAAAAAACATAAAAACCATTTGGCGCTAGAATCCGCACGCCAAAAATCGCGCCAGAATCCAAAAAACCAGAATCTAAAGCCCTTCAAAAATCTCCAGCGCGCGCAAAATCGCCTTATCCATATCATAGTATTTATACTCGCCTAGCCGCCCGATGAAAAACACGCCCGGCAGGCTTTTTGCCTTGCTGGCGTATCGCTCGTATTGCGACATGGCTTCTTTTGTCGGCATAGGATAGTAGCGCTCATCGCCCCGCTGCCACGCTTTGGGGAACTCATAGGTGATGATAGTGCGTGGCGTGCGCGTATCTAGGAAATATTTGTGTTCGATGATGCGCGTGAAATCATAGTTTTTAGGATAGTTTATCACTGAATTTTTACCAAAATACTCGCGCTCTAGCTCGACATTTTTTAGCTCCAAGCTCCGATATGGCAGCTCGCCAAACTCATATGCAAAATACTCATCTATCGCGCCACTATAAAACACGCGATCAAACCCGCTAGAATCCACGCTGCTAGCCTCGGTGTTTAGCCGCACTTCTATGAGCGGATTTTCTATCATTTTGGCAAACATTTTGCTATAGCCTTGCAGCGGGATGCCCTGATATGCGTCATTTGGGAAGTAGCGATCATCTTTGCTTATGAGGATTGGCACGCGCTCAAACACGCTTTTATCAAGCGCTTCTGGCGCGCATTGCCACTGCTTTAGTGTGTAGTGCAGAAAAATATTTTCATAGATGAAATCAGCGATAATTTTTAGATTCTCATCATTTTGCTCGCGCAGCTGCATGATGCTAACCCTCGCACCAAAGCCAAAGGATTCCAGCAGGCTTGATTCTAGCGCTTTGGCTTGGTGTTTGGGAAATATCGCATGGAGCGCGTTTAGGTTGAAAGGGATGGGGATAAGTTTGCCATGCACGAGCCCTAGCACGCGGTGCATATAGGGATAAAACAGCCCAAAACGCGTGATATACTCCCAGACTTTGGCACTTTGCGTGTGGAAAATATGCGCGCCATATTGATGCACCAAAATGCCATTATGATCGCTATCCGCGCAGTTGCCGCCGATATGTGCGCGCCTATCGATAAGCAGCACGCGCTCTTTTTTGACATTGGCAAGCCGCTCGGCAAGCACAAGCCCGCTAAGCCCAGCGCCTATGATTAGGTTTTTGCATGTTTGGGTGGTTGGCATGTTTAGCCCTTGTTATTTTTGTATATTTTATCGCAGAATCTTAGCGTATTTTAAGCGCTTTTGTTTTGGATTTTGCTTTTCCACACGCGCAAGCCAAAAATAAAAAGCCTTTTATGCTCGCCGCTTGTGGAGAATCCAAAAATCGGATTATCCTTTATCATCTGCAATAATGGCGCATAGCCAAAGCGCAATTCCGGATTTTGCACCCGCTTATACTCAAGCCACACATTAAAAAGCCGCTCAGCCAAAAACCCAAAAACTCGCGCTTGATATTTATCATAGCTTTTATAAGGGATCTTGTCCTGCACGCCAAAAAGCACGCTAAATAGCCACTCACAATACTCAAAAAATAAATCTTTTCGCATAATAAACATATTTGCGATACTCCAATGTGTGGGCTTAGCAAAAAGCGCAGAATCTAGCGCATCGCTCATATGTGGATAATGGCTTTTGATATACTCTATGCAGGTATCCAAATCGCTGCTAGGATGGGCGAGCGCATAGTTTTTATAAAGCGGGTCGAGCTCATTTTTGCCGCTATTTATGCAGGCGGTGGTGATGATATCATATTGCGCGACTTTTTGGCGGATATTTTTATCATCTAGGCCACATAGGATTTTTAGCAAGTTCGCATTTATGACCCTCGTGCGCGTCTGGGCAAATCTAGCGAAACGCTCCATAAATCTTAGATTAAACACACGCCGATAATGAAACAACCCATAATATTCAGAATCCAAATTTTTCCACGCCCAATAAATCGCAGTCAGCTCGCAAAAATAAGGATTTAGCGCGCTGATATTTTCTCCCACATCATCGCGCAAAACTAGCGCGCTTTGACTTTTGCTTTCAGGCGCGCTTGCTTGCGCGTCGCTATTTGCGCGCTTTTTGCCACTAGCTTTTTCTAGATAAGAGATGATAGATTCTGCCTTCTCGCCCATATTTGCCGCACCCACGATGATGGAGCGCAGATATTTTCCAGCAATCACAGGCTTTGATATCTGATGATAGCACACGAGAATAGATATTTTTGCCTGCGTGGATATTTTTGGCGTATTTGGTCGATAGTTTTGCTTGGACGCAGAATCTGGCATAATAATCCTTGAAAATTAATAAAGCAAAATATTGCCCGCGCGAGGCTTGCGTAAGGCATGCGTGCGCGCTTTAGTTTAAGTGGCGCAAAACCAAAGCGAGATTTTATCAAAGCAATCTTTATGCATACATTAAAATCACCCAAAAAATACCCATAAATAGCCACATTATTTTAGATTCTAGCGCCTGCCAAAAATCAAAAAAAAAAAAAACGCAAATTTGCCAAAAATGCATTTTTGCGCCACTTTATCTTTATTTCACAATCCATTCTTATAATGCCGCGCATTGATTATTTGTGATGTTTGCAGATTTGCTTAGATTTGCAGTTTTTGCTAAAATACTAGCATTCATTACTATATTAGGATTACGATGAATACACAAGACATATACGCGCGCCTCACGCCGCCAAAGAAGCATTTGCTTAAGTGGATTATACCTATCATCATCGCACTCATCGCGCTTGCAGGCATTGGATTCTGGATTTTTAGCGCGCAGACGCCAAGCTACACCTACAAAACCAGCAAGCCAAAAACGCTTACCATCACGCAAACCGTCTCTGCCACCGGCACGCTTTCGCCGACCGACACGGTGGAGGTGGGTAGTCAGATCTCTGGGCGCATAGAATCTGTGTTTGTCGATATAAACGATGAAGTCACGCAAGGGCAAGTCATCGCGCGCATCAACCCAGAAAAGCTAAACCAGACGCTTGCCAAACAGCGCGCCAACCTCGACTCTGCGCGCGCGCAATACAACCTAAGCCTAGCGACTTATCAGACAAATGAGTGGAATTATAAACGCCTAAAAGAGCTCTATGAGCGCACCGGTGGCAAATCGCCCTCGCAACTTGAGCTAAGAAACGCGCAGCTAGAGTATGAAACCTCCAAGCAAAACATCGAAGTCAATAAATCAAACATCGCAAACATAGAATCCGATGTCAAAAGCGCTGAAATCGATCTCAAAAACTCCGTCATCGTAAGCCCGATAAATGGCATCGTGCTAGAGCGCAGTGTAGATCCGGGGCAGACGGTGGCAGCGAGCTTCCAGACACCCACACTTTTCAAGCTTGCCAAAAGCCTAGAGACGATGAGCCTAGTGGTAAATGTCGCAGAATCTGACATCGGCAAGGTGCAAAACGGACAGCAAGTTGTTTTCTCTGTGGATGCGTATCCAGATGTCGAGTTTAAAGCAAAAGTAGATAGAGTGAGCTATGCTTCTACCGAGGATACGACAAATAACATCATAAGCTATGAGACAAAGATTCTCGTGGATAACAAAGCTTTGCTTTTGCGCTCTGGCATGAGTGCGACTGCAAATATTCTCGTGCAGACAGAAAAAGACACGCAGACTATCCCTATAAGCGCGCTTTATTACGAACCGCCAAAAATAAAAACCAGCCAAAAATCCTTCTCTTTCGGGCAAAATCCACCGCGCCCACCGGGAGGTAGAATCTCAACCGCCAAAAAAATAGGCAAAACTATCTATATCCTAAAAGATGGCGTGCCTACGCCTTTAGAAGTGGAAGTTGGCATAAATGATGGCATAAACGCGCAAATCATAAGCCCTAGACTTGATGAAAACACGCTCATCATCACCTCTTCGCAAGCCAAATGAGCCACGCATGAGCTTCATCTCACTCAAAGACATTCACAAAACCTATGACGCGGGCTATCAAGCGCTGCGTGGCGTGGATTTGGAGATAGAACAAGGCGATTTTGTCGCGATGATGGGACCTTCTGGCTCTGGCAAATCGACTATGGCAAATATTTTGGGCTGTCTAGATTCTCCAAGCAGCGGGACTTATATTTTTAATGGCGTGGATGTTACCAAGCTTTCGCGCAAGCAAAAGGCGATGCTTAGGCGCTTTTATATAGGTTTTATTTTTCAGGGGTTTAACCTGCTTTCGCGCACTTCAGCGCTTGAAAATGTCGAGCTGCCGCTTTTGTATCGCGGCGTGGATAAGCATGTGCGCCACGCCAAAGCGATGCAAGCGCTTGAAATGGTGGGGCTTGACAAATGGGCGCACCACTCTAGCAATGAGCTAAGTGGCGGGCAGCAGCAGCGCGTGGCTATCGCGCGGGCTATCGCTTCAGAGCCTATGTTTTTGATAGCGGATGAACCTACTGGGAATCTTGACTCCAAGCGGAGCGTGGAAATCATGCAGCTTTTGCAGTCGCTAAATAGCGATTTTCATATCACCATCCTTATGGTGACGCATGAAAGCGAGATGGCGGATTTTGCCAAAAGGGAGCTGCACTTTTTGGATGGAAAAATACAAATGGATAAGCCAAAGGGCGCAAATATCGCTTTAGATTCTCGCACTAGCGCAGAATCCCATTTGGCAGATTCTAGTTTAGCAGAATCTAATTTGGCAGAATCCCATTTAGCAGAATCTAATTCGGCGGATTCTAGTTTGCCGCAATCCAATCTAGATTCTAGCGCGCCAGATTTCATAAACGCAGAATCCCTCGCTTCAGATTCTGCACCTTTGGATTCTGCCATAGAATCTAACCCCACGCACGCAAGGAATCCCTAATGTTTCTAAACGCATTCGCACTAGCGCTCAAACAAATCCGCCGCAATATGTTGCGCGCATTTTTGACGATGCTAGGCGTCATCATCGGCGTGGGGAGCGTCATCGTGATGATAGCTATCGGAAATGGCGTCAAAGCAAACATCCAAAAACAAATCCAAAGCCTAGGAAGCAACATCATCATGGTGCATACAGCGCGCGGGTTTGCGAGCGGCGGGGGCGCGCTCAAGCGAAACTTCAGCCAAAACGAAGTCTCCATCCTCAAAAAAAATCTAGGCATGGCAAAAGCCGTAGCACCCGTAGCTTCAAGCGAAACGCTCGTGCGCTATGGTGGCAAAAACGCGCAGGTGCAGGTAAATGGCGTGGATATGGACTATCTCATCGCCACGCAGTGGAAGCTGCAATCTGGCAGGGAAATCACCGAGCGCGAGTATGATTCTGGTGCGAGGGTGTGTCTTATCGGCACGAGCGCGATAAATGAGCTATTTGGCAATGAAAATCCGCTGGGCGCGCGTGTGCGCGTGAAAGATAGCGTGTGTGAAATCATCGGCGTCCTAGAATCCAAAGGGCAAGGCGGTATGGGTAATGATCAGGATAATGTGATTTTGATGCCGCTAAAGGCGTTTTCTAAATTTGTTTTTGGCGCTACGAGTATGTTTTTTATCTCTAGAATTATGATTTCGCTAGAAGATGGCGTAGATAGCACGCAAGGCGTGGCGAAACTGCGCGAGATAATGCTGCAAATCCGCCCGCCACAAGAAGGACAGCGCGAGCGGTTTGAGATATGGGATACCAAAGAGATGGCAAAGACTATGGAAGAGACGACAAAGACGATGACGCTTTTTCTAGGCTCTATCGCAAGTGTCAGCCTCGTGGTGGGGGGCATTGGCATCATGAATATCATGCTGGTATCTGTCACAGAGCGCACGCGCGAGATCGGCACGCGGCTGGCTATCGGCGCGCTTGAAAGCGAAGTGCTGATGCAGTTTCTTGTCGAGTCGGTGGTGATTAGTATGCTTGGGGGGCTTATTGGGATTTTTATCGGGTTTTTTGTCGCGCTTTTTGCGAGTTTTAAGATGCTTATACCTTTTGTGTTTGACTGGTGGGTGGCGCTTGGTGCGTTTGGCGTCTCGGCACTCATCGGCGTGGTGTTTGGCTATATCCCTGCCAAAAAGGCTTCTATGCAAGATCCTATAAAAGCGCTAAGGTATGAGTAGAGGGCGTAAGGTATAAGCGAAAAGCGTTTGGGATTGCTATTGCTAAAATGATATTTGCTTGCAAGAGTCGATATTTGACTTGCAAAAGTTAATGATTTGCTTGCAAAATCTAAGCCTTGCTCGCAGAATCTGATTTTTGTCCGCCTTATTGGCTAGCTAGCAAAATAAGCAAACCCCGCTTGCCCGCCGGCTAATCTATCAGCAAAGCAAAACATATCAAGCAAGGCAAGATAAATAATAGATTCTGTCTAAAATATGAATAAAAATCGTTTAAAGCAAGCCTATTTTTGCTTCTCGCATAAATCTTGGCTTCGCATAAATCTCACTTCGCATAAATCTCACTTGGCTTTTTGCGTTGAAGCGCGCTTGCATGCGCTACTCATCTTCTGTTTTCATCTGCGAGTTGTGTATATAGCCCACTATTGCTTGCTCTGCTTTTGTTACATTTGGCGGGAAATACACCACCTTTATCCATCTTGGCTTTTTGGGGTCTAGCCTTTCTGGTCTCTTGCCTCGTGGCTTGCCTATCATATCTTGGATATTTGCCTGCAGGTCGTTTTTGTAATAATTATCGGGCGTGTTGTATTCGCCATAGGTTAGGTTAAATACAGCAGAGCTATCAAAATCTTTTTTATAAATCTTTGCTAGAATCTTGCCATTTGGGCTTTGGCGCAGATTGACAAAATCATCGGTGGTGTCAAGTTTTATTTTAAAATTATCACTAACAGCATTGATATTGACACCATTATATTCAAAATACTGGTATTTGTCCCTATCAAACATCTTTTCATCAATTTTGCGTAGAATTTTTAGATTTTTTGTCATTAGGGTAACTTCATCGTCTTGATAACACGCAGTATAAAACATCCCAAAAGAAGAATATGTATCATTTGGCGAATCTTGCGTGTAGGCTCGTGTCGCCACCTCAAGCTCCACCTCAAACCCAACCTCTCCAGCCAGCCCATCCAAATACCATTGCGGTATTTGACTTTTTATCATTTTGTATGTTTGTGCGTTGTGCTCCAAAATAACATTACTAGCACCAAAATGGCTGGTAGCTACGCTCATATCATCCGCCTCAAAGCTTATATGTATAGCTTCATCACAATCTGCTATATTATAATTCGTGCTAAATATTAGCTTACCTTTTAGCTTGAGTGGCTTTTTGAGCGCGTATTCACAACCTTGAGCACCATCACCATTAAAGCAATAACGCTGAAACTTTATATTTCCATCGTCATCTCTGTATTCGCCATACCACACCGGGCGGAAGTATTCTTTGCCAAACTTATAATACCTCTGCTCTTGCTTTGAGCATGGCTTATCATTTTCGCTGGCATTAGGCCTGTAACAATTCCCACCAAAACCAAACCTTATCCAATATTCCTCCTCTTCTGCTATCTTTTGTTTGTCTTGTAGTATATTAGCAATTTCATCACTATCAGAATCACCAAAAGCAAAACTAGCCAGCACTAGCCACAAAGTCACAAACAGCACTTTTTTCATCATCGATACGCTATTTTCCATTATCGCCATACTATTTTGCATCATTGCTCCTTATTACTCCTGTGGTTTTTTTCATCTGCGAGTTGTGTATATAGCCCACTATTGCTTGCTCTGCTTTTGTCACATTTGGCGGGAAATACACCACCTTTATCCATCTTGGCTTTTTGGGGTCTAGCTCTTCTGGCCTCTCACCTCGCGGCTTGCCTATCATGTCTTGGATATTTGCTTGCAGGTCGTTTTTGTAATAATTATCGGGCGTGGCATATTCGCCATAGGTTAGGTTAAATACAGCAGAGCTATCAAAATCCTTTTTATAAATCTTTGCTAGAATCTTGCCATTTGGGCTTTGGCGTAGATTGACAAAATCATCAGTGGTGTCAAGTTTTACTTTAAAATTTGGAATAAATTCATTGCTTCCTTCATCTCCATATTTATCCTTATCGAACATCTTTTCATCGATTTTGCGTAGGATTTTTAGATTTTTTGTCATTAGCAAACCATAACCGCCACATGCAGAATAATCCAGATTGACAGAATACTCAAGAGACCAAAAGTTTAATGCATCAGTTCGCGTCGCTACTTCAAGCTCCACTTCAAACCCAACCTCTCCAGCCAGCCCATCCAAATACCATTGTGGTATTTGGCTTTTTATCATTTCGTATGTTTGCGCGTCGCGCTCAAAATCCACATTGCCAATATTAAAAAGATCGGTAGCCACGCTCATATCATCGGCCTTGAAGCTTACATGTATAGCTTCATCACATGCATCCACACTATAATCCGTGCTAAATATTAGCTCACCTTTTAGTTTGAGTGGCTTTTTGAGTGCGTATTGGCAAAATCTCTCCGCTGCATTATCAAAGCATATTGTTTGAAAGTATTTTTTGCCATTTTCTTCATATTCGCTATACCATATTGGACGAAAATATTCTTTGCCAAACTCATAACTCTCTCGCTCCCGCTTTGTGCATAATAAATCCAAATCCTCCCTAAAAATTTCATCCCCATGAAGAATGCATCGCTTGAATCCAAACTCTAGCCAACGCTTTTCTCCCTCCTCTACAAATCGCCTATCTTTCATCATATCAGAATCCCAACTGCTAAATCCCAAGATATAGTCATAATAAGAATTTGACGATTTATCATCGGCAATATCATCACCATACGCAAAGCTAGCCAGCGCTAGCGACAAAGTCACAAACAGCACTTTTTTCATTATTGATGTGCTATTTTTCATCATTGATACACTATTTTGCATCGTTGCTCCTTTTTTCATCATCGCACCTTGTGGTTAGTGGTGGGACATTTGACAAACAGCCGCTTAGCAAGCGCGCAAGCGCATTGTCTGATAGGTGGATTTCGCGTCGTTTATCTGCGAGTGCTGAGATGCAGAATTTGAGAAGTTGCCAGAATCCACAGAATCCACAGAATCCACAAATATCACAAATCCCACAAATCCCGCTGCTTCTACCTCGTGATTCTTAGACAAAAATCCGCGTCACCAAAGCGCGACATGCAGTTTTGAAACTCGCGACTATTGGTAGGATGCGACCAGTCATTTAGCATATCGACGATGAGCTCGACAAGCGGTATCGTGATGGTGATGCCTATCATGGATTGGTTTATGGGGCTGTGGAATCCGATGGGTGCGAGGTTGTCTTGGTGCAGGCTGTATCGATAGCCCGCATCCACATAAAACGCGCGATATCCGATGTGTAGCCCCGCGTTTATATATGCGCCGCGCGTGCCTTTGGCGATTTCTAGGTTGTCGTATTGGCGCCACTCATACCCGCCGCCGCCATAGATTCCGACATATTGGGAAATCGCCATATCGCATCCGCGCCCACGCTATAGCTGCCAAATTTTATATTTCCCGCATTTGTCAGCGCAAAAGAGGATAGGGTGTATTGCCCTTTGATATGCGCGCCGAGATTGCCATTTTTGTTGAAAAGTGCGAGTTTGGCGCCCATAGTGAAGCCATTGCCGCTTTGTTCGCTCTGAAATGGCGCGCTATACCAATGCCTCTCATCAAATATCCCGCCATAGCGCGCATAGCCCAAATCTATCAAAAATCCATTGCCGCTGCTGTTGCGTTTGCTGGAGTTGCGCTCATTTGTATCTGCTGCAAGCGCGCTGGTGCTAGCAAATAGCG
Organism: Helicobacter sp. CLO-3; assembly: GCF_001854545.1. GTDB lineage: Bacteria > Campylobacterota > Campylobacteria > Campylobacterales > Helicobacteraceae > Helicobacter_B. The sequence goes on along the minus strand of NZ_MLQN01000006.1, from coordinate 52,081 downwards.
CGATAGCTATGAATGCTACACGCGCAAATAGTGATAAATCAAGCGGGCTATAGCTTTTTGCCCTTGTTGTCGCGTTTGTTATTGCTTGTGCTGTCCTTACTGCTGCGTTTGTTGTCGCGCTTGATAATGATAAAAAATGCCCTGTTTTAGTCATAATTTATCCTTTTTGGGATTTGGCAGAATCTAGATTCTGCATATTTGGGCTAGATTCCAAAGGATTATAGCAGAATCCAAAGCCACAAATCTAAACACAAAAAAACGCAAAAAACTCAAAAACAAAAATCGCCAAAAATATAAAAATACAAAATAAAACCAGAATCTAGCGGGATTTGGCGAGTGGCAGAATCTAGCGGGCGAAAGGATTTGGCAGGATTTTAGTAGATTTTGGCAAGCAGCAGAATCTAGCAGAATCTAGCAGAATCTAGCAGAATCTAGCAGAATCTAGCAGAATCTAGCAGAATCTAGCAAGGCAAAGCATTTGGCAGAAGCATTTGCCAAAACAGCCTAGCGCAGCAAGGCAGCCAGCGCCACAGCATCGCGATTTACGCAAGCTCCATTGACTGCAAAATCATAATGGGCTTTTTGCTAAAAAAATCCACCTGCAAGCCAAACTTCACGCGCACAATATCACCGCTCCCAAAATCATCATCGCAAAAAAAGTAAATCCCCTCCACAGCAGTGTCCATGAAGCCAAACTTTTTGTGAATCTGCTTTATCTTTTGCGTCCAGCCTATACGCAAAATGCTCTCAAACACCGGCTTTGGATTCGCCTGCCCATAGGGCTCAAACTGCTCTAGCAGCAAAAATAACTCTTCATCGATGTCTTTTGGGTTTATCGCGCCAAACACCGCAGAATCCGCCCCGCCCTCTTCGCGCATCGGCAAATCATCAAGCTCCTCCAAAAACGCGCAAAACTCATCAAATCGCGCCTCATCTATCGCCACGCCAGCCGCTTTGAAATGCCCGCCAAACTCGCCCAAAATATCTTTAGCGCGATTTAAAACGCCTATCAAATCCACCTCGCCAAAACTCCGCGCGCTACCCTTTAGCCCGTGATTTTTCGTCCTAGAGAAAATAAACGCTGGACGCCGAAAATGATCTGCAAGCTGCGCGGCTGCGATGCCTAGCACACCCTCATGCCAATCATCATTTTTGGCAATTATCGCGTTTTGATAGATTCTGGCATTTTGCATCGCCTCTTCTTGCACGCTTTTGGCAGTGGATTTGCGCGCGACATTTAGCGATACGAGCTCCTCATAAAGCCTCTCGCTTCGCGCCTCATCATCACATAGCAAAAACTCGCTAGCCACCCTACCCTCGCCCATACGCCCAGCAGCATTTAAAAGCGGCGTGATAGAAAATGATACATCAGTGGCGGTTGGTTTGGGGGATCTTAGCCCCTTTTTTAGCTTTTTTACCGGCAAAAATTTCGTATCTTGTATGCTTTTCAGCCCATAAAGCACGACGCATTTATTTATCTGGGTAAGTGGCATCATATCAGCGATAGTCGCTAGCATCACAAGCTCTAGCAAAGGTGTCAGCCTCACATCAGCGCCCAGCGCGATACGCACGCCAGCGCAGAAATACCACGCCACCATCGCGCCACAAATCTCAGCCTGCGGGAAGCTGCAATCGCTTTGCTGCGGATTTATGATAAAAGACGCCCTTGGCAGAATCTCTTTTGGCAAGTGGTGATCGGTGATGATAAGATCGATGCCATTTTCCGCGCAGTATTCGCCCGCTTCATAGGCAGTGATGCCATTATCCACGGTGATTATCACATCGCTAGGATTTTGCTTGATGATATTGACTGATAAGCCATAGCCATCGGTGAAGCGGTTTGGGATGATGTATTTGACGCGCTTGTATCCTATCATCTCAAAAAACTTCATCATCACGACACTAGAAATCACGCCATCCACATCATAATCGCCCACGACCAGAATCTCACTACCTTCATTTATGTGCTTAGCGATTAGCTTGCTTGCCTGCTCACAGGATTTTAGCGCGTAAGGATGCGGGAGGGATGAAAGCGTCTTATACTCCCAGCCCTTAGTGCGCTCTTGCAATATCTCAAAAATCGCTCTTTTATCAAGCAGTGGTGCGCTTAGGTCTGATAGGCGTGCTAGCACACTAGAATCTAGCGCGCTGTATTCGCTTGCCATATTATTTGCGCTATCGTTTGCGCCGCTATTTATGCCACTATTTGCAAAGCCGCTCACTATCGTTGCCCGCCATAGTTGGATTTATGTTTAAACTCGTGTTGAGATGCGTGTTTGGATTCTAGTGCTTTTTTGACAAAGGCTAGGATTATGGGGTTTGGATTCTGCAAGCGCGAGGTAAATTCTGGGTGAAACTGCACGCCCACAAAAAATGGATGATCTTCTATCTCGATAGTCTCAATCAGCCCATTTTTAGACTCTCCGCTGATGATTAGCCCGCTAGATTCTAGCATTTTGCGGTATTTTGGGTTGGCTTCATATCGGTGGCGGTGGCGCTCTTTTATGGTGCTTTGCTTGTTGTAGGATTCATAGATTTTACTGCCTTTTTTTAGCACGCATTCATACTCGCCAAGCCGCATAGTCCCGCCCATAGGCGAAGTGTGCGTGCGTAGCTGGCTTATGCCTTGCTGATCGATAAAATCCTCTATCAGATAGATAAAAGGCTCTTTGGTATCCGCGTCAAACTCGCTAGAATTCGCCTCTTTGATGCCAAGCACATTGCGCGCAAACTCGATGATGCTAAGCTGCATGCCAAGGCAGATCCCAAGGAAAGGGATTTTGTGCTCGCGCGCGTATTGGATCGCGGTGATTTTGCCTTCAATCCCGCGCTCGCCAAATCCGCCGGGGATAAGGATAGCATCGACATCATTTAGTATGCTAGTGTCGCTAGAATCTAGGCTTTGGCTATCGATCCATTTGATATTTACGCGCGTGTCGGTGTTTGCGCCCGCGTGGATGAGTGCTTCGGTGAGTGATTTGTAGGATTCTTTGAGATTTAGGTATTTGCCAACAAAAGCGATGGTGATGTCATCTTTTGGCGATAAAATCTTTTTCACCAGCAAATCCCAATCCTGCATATCAGGTGCTAATTCTTTTAGCTGAAATCGCCTAGCGATAGGGGTTAGAATCCCTTCTTTCAAAAAGTTTAGCGGGCATTGATATATGCTTTTGGCATCGAGCGCCTCTATCACGCTATCATCATCGACATCACAGCTCAAAGCAAGCTTGCGCTTCAAATCTTTAGATAGCGGTTTTTCTGATCTTGTGAGGATTATCTGCGGGGAGATTCCGATGCGGCGGAGTTCTTGCACGCTGTGTTGCGTGGGCTTTGTCTTTAGCTCGCCAGCAGCGCGCAGAAGCGGGATGAGTGTGACATGGATGCTTATGACTTGAGATTTTGGCAATTCATGCTTGATTTGTCGCATCGCTTCAAGGAAGGGTAGCCCCTCCATATCGCCCACCGTCCCGCCAAGCTCGACTACTAAGAAATCAAAGCCCTTGCCTACGGATTTTATGCGCCTTTTTATCTCATCGACGATATGCGGGACGATTTGGATGGTTTTGCCTAGGTAGTTGCCTTTGCGCTCGTTTTCTATGACAGATAGATACACTTGCCCGGTGGTGAAGTTGTTTGCGCGGCTGAAGCTTGTGTTTAGAAACCTTTCATAATGCCCCACATCAAGATCTGTCTCTGCGCCATCAGCCGTGACAAACACCTCGCCATGCTCTAGCGGGCTCATCGTGCCGGGATCGACATTGATATAGGGGTCGATTTTCAAAATCGCCACTTTGTATCCACTCTGCTTCAAAAGCGTGGCGATAGATGATGATGAAATGCCCTTGCCAAGCGAGCTTAAAACTCCGCCGGTGACAAATATATACTTGGTATTTGTCTTTGTATTTGTGCGCTCCATAAACCTTCCTTTATTATGTGTGTTTTATGTGGCTTGTATTGCGCTTAGCGCCGCTTAGTAGATTCTAAAGCCCACGCGCTAGAATCCGCTTGAGAGAATCCGCTAACCAAAACATTTGCCAGAATCCACTTGCCAAAACTTTTGGTGAATACTATACAAAAAGCGCTTACAAAGTTATTATTTATAGATTTATATTTTTGTTTTACAATTATGCAAATTTGCAAAATGGATTCCACAAGTTAGATTCTATAGAATCTAGCACGCAACTACACGACACGAAGGACAAAGACATGCTCGCTTTTTGCCTATGCTATATTGTTTTATTGACTATTCCTAGCGTTTTGGTGGATTGGATGCAGATGCGCCACATCAGAAATTTCTCCAAAAAGCCAGCCGTCATTCTCCCCGCCAAAGACTACGCCACCAGCGCAAAATACTCTATCGAAAATCTTAGATTCTCTATCATAAATAGCCTTGTTGATGCAGTGGTGTTTGTGTGCTGGGTGTGGTTTGGGCTGGCGATATGGCAGGATTTTTTGGTGGAAGAATCCGCGTTTGGCTTTATTGTGTTTGTGCTTGGATTTGTCATCATAAACTCTTTGGTGCATCTTCCGCTAGATGCTTACAAACAGCTTGTGCTTGATAAAAAATATGGCTTTTCTAGCGTGAGTGTGGGGATTTTCCTAGCTGATACGATAAAAAGCATCATGCTTATCGGGGTGTTTGGGTTTGTCGTGCTGTGGATTCTGCTAGGTGTTATGGAGTTTGCTTATTGGTGGTTGGCTGGGTTTGGCATCGTGTTTTGCCTCGTGGTGCTTATAAATGCCTTTTATCCCACACTCATCGCCCCTATTTTCAACACCTTCACGCCATTGAATGACGAAAGCCTAAAGACTAGAATCCAAGATCTCATGCAAAAAGCGGGATTTTGCGCCAATGGCATTTTTGTCATGGATGCAAGCCGCCGCGATGGCAGGCTAAATGCGTATTTTGACGGGCTTGGAAGCTCTAAGCGCGTGGTGCTGTTTGACACACTGCTTGATAAGGTAAGCTCGGATGGCTTGCTTACGATTCTAGCGCATGAGCTAGGGCATTTCAAACACAAAGACATCGTTTTCAACCTCTTGATAACTGGCATCATACTTTTTGTGCTGTTTTTTATCGCGGGGAATCTGCCAAGCGCTGTTTTTACTGACCTAGGACTCGCGGAAAACCACGCGACCACGCTTGTGGTGCTGCTGCTGATATCGCCTATTTTGTATTTTTGGGCGATGCCGCTGATTGGGTATTTTAGCCGAAGGGCGGAGTATAGGGCGGATAGCTATGGCGCATCGCTCACGAGCGCGCACTGCCTCAAAGAAGCGCTCATCCGCCTAGTGAATGAAAACAAAACCTTCCCCTACGCGCACCCTGCGTATATATTTTTCCACTACACGCATCCGCCGCTGCTTAAAAGGCTATGCGCGCTAGATAAGCTGGATAAAAATCGCGCAAATGGCGCGAGCGGAGCGAATGGCGTGAATGGCTCAAATCACGCCGGCGTGAGCCAAAATGTGGCGACAAGCTAGGGTTTTTGGGCTTTTGTTATTTGGGCGATTGCTTGCTTGGCTGATTTTGCGATGTTTGATAAGAGATTAGATTCTGGCGCGCCAAATATAAAAGATGCGCCTTGCATAAAAAATGTGTGGTGCATAAAAGATGCACTATCGTGCGCGGTGTCTATACTTAGAGTGCGACACAATGCAGAATCTGATGCAGCAAAACATAATAGCGCAGAATCTAGCGAGCATTTAGACGCTGGGGATTCTGACATAGATTCTGCTTTTTTAGATTCTGCCTTTCGCCCGCGATTAGAAGCGGAGATTTTGCTAGCTTTTGTTTTGGATAAGCCGCGTGTATGGCTTCACACGCACGATACGCAAGCGCTCTCAAGCGATGATTGGCAGCGGTTTTTAGCACTCATCCACAAGCGCGCCGAGTCTTATCCTATCGAGTATCTCACAAAAAGGGCTAGTTTTTGGGATATGGAGCTTTTTGTGGATGAGGGTGCGCTCATCCCGCGCCCAGAATCCGAAATCCTCGTGCAAAAAGTATGCGAGGTGTTGCGCGAGCATATTTTGCGCGACGCGGATTCTGGTTTAGATTCTGGTTTAGATTCTGGTTTAGATTCTGGTTTAGATTCTGGTTTAGATTCTGGTTTAGATTCTGGTTTAGATTCTGGTTTAGATTCTGGTTTAGATTCTGGTTTAGATTCTGGTTTAGATTCTGGTTTAGATTCTGGTTTAGATTCTGGTTTAGATTCTGGTTTAGATTCTGCTACAAAGCCCGCACTCGAGCGCCACATCGCGCGCATAGTAGAGGTAGGCGCAGGAAGCGGGGCGCTTAGCATCGCTATCGCTAGAAGCGTAAAATCCGCGCGCATCATCGCCACAGACATTAGCCAAGACGCGCTAAAAATCGCCGCGCGCAATGTGGCGGATTTTGGTTTGCAAGAGCGCATAGAGCTCGTGCGTGCGCCATTTTTGGGCGATATTGACATGAGCGGCGTTGATTTGGTGTTTTCCAACCCTCCTTATATCGCCGCTTCTTACGCGCTGCCCCGCAATGTCGCGTTTGAGCCCATAAGCGCGCTGGTGGGCGGCGAAAAAGGCAGCGAGGTGCTAGAGGAGCTCATCGCGCGATGTGCGCGCGCTCGCGTCAAGTGGCTAGTGTGTGAAATGGGATACGACCAAAAGCCCATAATGCAGCAAGTGCTATCACTGCATGGCTACAAAGCGGAGTTTTACAAAGATCTCGCCGGACTCCACCGCGGCTTCATCGCATATTTATAATACATTTTGCGCTTAAATTTTTGGCATTATAAATCTTGCCTTGGGGTAAGTGCAATAACTACGGCTCACAGCTTATACCCCACCTCTACCCAAAACTGCCGCCCGACTTCATATATTGGCGTGGCAGCGAAGTTATTGTTGCCAATCGTGCCAGAGAAATTGTAAATAGCCATATTTCTATTATCTAGCACATTAAATATATCAAAATTCACAAAAAGCGTATTTTTGCGCCATACATCCACTTCAAAGCCCACGCGCATATCCCAAGTGAAAGCGGTTTTTATATCAAATGGTCTAAAAGTAGCCACAGGCGTAAGCACGCCATCTATCACAAAACTATCGCGATTAGCATTGTTTGTGTTTGCCATTGTTGTGTAGTTGCTTCGGATTCTAAAAAAGTTATTCCATAGCCACTTAGTGCGCCAAATATTAAAGGCGTGCGTGGTGGTTAGCCGGATGGTGTGAGGTCGGACGAAATTCGTAGCTGGGCGGTCAGCATATCGGATGAGTTGTCCATTCCAGCTTATCCATTCATTATTTAGCTCGCCACTAGTCAAATCAGTGCTGTAGTCTTCATAGTTTCGCTTGACATTTGTCCAGTCAAAGGCAAAAAGAAAGTAGTTTTTCACACGCCAGATATTTATAGGCGTATTGTTTTGTATGCTTAGGGTTACCACATCAGTATCGCTTCTGCCTTCGTTGGTGTATACTCTAAGGTCTGATGTCAATGTGCTATTAGAAGCGCAATTTGGAGAACTTAAGCTTCCATCCGGCGCACTACACATTCTCCTAATCTCATCTCGCCCATTTCTCCTTATATACTTGGCATTAATGTTAAAGACAAATAGATTCTGCGATATCCCTGCCATAAACTCATCGCTATATGGGACGCGTAGCTGGTCGAAATTTGTATCATTTTTGTTTTGCGTTGCAGTGGCATTTTCCCATAAAATGCCCGGATTTGCTCTAGTTAATGTAGATTGCAATGAGCTACGCCCATCCATAAGCGCATAGGTAAAAAGATTGCGCCCATAGTAGCGATTGACACCTAGATTTAGCATAGTTGCAAAATTATGTCCAAACTCCCATTTATTCCATGGCGCTACATAGTTTAGGCTAAATCTTGGGGCGATAGGTGCTTTATTCATATAGGTATCATAGTCTAGGCGCAAGCCAAAGCGCGCAGTAATCTTACCTAAAAATCCTAGACTAAACCCCATCGCATCCTCTATATATGCTGCGAGAGTGGCATTATCAATATTAATTTTGCCAGCCTTATATAGAGTTACGCTATTAATCCATTGTCCTTGATTGTTTCTCCATGTGTTTTGTTGGCTTGTGCTTAATTTTGATATATCTACTTGTGAGCTTGAGCACCATTCTGATTCGGCGCATGATTGAGCCGCTGTTAATTGCCTTATAGCACCTCTTTGCATCATCATATCATCATATCATCATATCGTTCATATTTCGCATTGACATAGCCCACCTCGCCACCAGCGACAAACACATTTTCCCAGAATCCAAGAGTTAGCGGCTTGAAGTCTTGATTTATCTTTAGGTTGAAATTAATCTGCCTAGTATCCACATTGCCATAGCCACCCTCGCCATTGTTACCATTTGGATTCCAGTTTTTTTCTGCACTATATAGCCATGATTTATAATCAGTGGCTGAGTTTCTGCGAGAGTTATCCATCATGCTGAAGTTTGTCTGCGCAGTGAGAAATCCTAGCGCATTATCCCATAATGCCTTTAGTGTGGCTTGATGCCCGCCACTTACGAGATCAAAATCCGAATTTATGGAATTTAAGATAAAATATTCATTGTATTGTGGCATATACGCATAGCTAGCCTCTAGCCTAAAATCACTCGTCACATCATAGTTGCCTTTTAAGAAAAAGTTATAGCTTTGGCGCTTTTGTGTTTTTCTATAGCTATCCAAAACAGGTTCTGTTTGTTCTGTGCCATAGGCATTCAGCGGTATAAAGCTTTGTGTGGTAGAAAAGCTAGCGATGATTCCTGCTTTGTCGTTGATTTTGGATTCTAGGCTAGAGCGGATGACATGCTTTATAAAGTTTGGTTGGTTTCCTGCACTTGTGGAGTTTAGGAAGTTTTCTAACTCTTGATTGCCTGTATCATATATATGATATTTTGTCATCGAAAATGCGCCGGGCGTGGCGTCACCTTGCGTGACTTGATAGCTGATTTTTGCGCCAAATTTTTTGGTGGCTCTTTTGGTGTTTGCCTCGACGACACCACCGGTAAATCCACCATAAGCCGCACTCACATTACTATCTTGCACTTTTATGGATTCTAGGAGGCTGGTATCGACATTTAGCCCTTGTGAGCGTCCGGGTAGGGCGGTGGTTGCTACTGGATTTGAGCCGTTTGAGCCGGCAGGATCTAAGTCATTATTCATATTAAACCCATCTAGCTGGAAGTTGTTTTGATAAAACAGCCCGCCGCTGATGCTGATATTTGCCGGGTCTATTTCGCCGGGCGTGGTGCTTCTTAGCTGCGCGTTGTCATACTGCACATTTGGTAGCATCCTAAGCAGGCTCGTGATGTCGCCATTTCCGCTAGGGTTTGACTCTATCATGCCGCGCGAGATAGTGCCGGCGGCGGAGTTGTATTTATCCTCTTTTTCTTTCGCGCCGATAGCGGTGATTTTGCTTAGTGTTTTGGATTCTGTGTCGCCAGAATCTAGCTTTTGGGATTCTGCGTCTTGCGTGTCTTGTATGCCTTGCGCGCTTGTGGCGTTTTGCGTATTTTGCGCGCTGGATTCTGGCAAATCATTTGGCAATGCTTGCGCGGATGAGAGGCAGAGGGTGGCGCAATTAGAGTGCTTGTATTTGGCGTGTTCGTATTTAGCGTGTTTGTCTTTGGCGCGCTTATCTAGGCATAAGCACCCCCCCCCCCCGATTTGCGCCTAGCGCGCTTGCTTGCGCTTGAGAATAGCTGGCGGTGGTTGCAGTGGCGATTTTGGCATTATAGCTTGTGGCATCATAGTTTGCGACATTGCGGTTTGCGGCGGCGACTTTTGCGATGATTGCGCTCGCTGTGTTTTGTGTGCGTTTCATTTTGCTTCCTTTTTAGCTAATTTTATGCTTGTCTCAATCTTAGAAACGATTATTACAAAAAGCGGCGGTATTGTAAGATATAAATTTTAAAATCAACTTAAAAATCACTCATTTTTTCATCATTTTTGTAACTATTATCAAAATGAATATATAATGCCAAATAAAAATTTGCGCGCTGTTATTGCATAAGCTGTCATTTTGCAGATCATCATTTCACAAGCCAGCATTTCACAAAAAGCCATGCTAGAATCTATTTTGGCGTGCTATTATCAAAACCCATATCAAGACCTATATTAAAACTTGGCAAATATGGCATTTTTTTTGCTTATTACTTGGCAAGTTTATTGGGTTTCATAGTTTTTGGGTTTGGGCGATATAGAATCCAAAAGGCATAAATTTAGATTCTAGCCAAAAGCCGCGAAGCCACAAGACAACAAAGTCGCAAGGCAACGAGGCAGCAAAAGCAAACATCAAGCCACAAAGTTGCAAAACAACCAAAACACCACAAATAAGGATATTTGATGCGTATAACATTTGGGACAAAATACAACCAAATGAATCATTATCAAAACACGCTACAAAACAAGCTAAATGATAAAAATGCCCAAATCGCCTCTGGGCTAAAAATCCAATATGGCTACCAAAATGCCAGCGTGTATAACCAGAATCTACGCTTTGAAAACGAGATAAACACGCTTGCACAAGGTGTGGATGTAGCCGAGCATGCGCATAACTCTACGCTAAATACAGATAAAACACTTTCGGATTTGTCAGAAACCATGGTGCAGTTCAAAACCAAGCTCATCCACGCAGCAAATGATTTACACTCGCCCGCCTCGCGCGAAGCGATAGCAAATGACTTAGAAGGGCTCAAAAAGCACTTTCTAAGCCTTGCAAACACTTCTATCGGCGGGAATTTTATTTTCGCTGGGAGTAGGGTGGATCATCCGCCTTTTGATGAGAAGGGCAACTATTATGGCAATGATGAGAGGCTAAATGTGCTTGTGAGCTCGCACAATCTTGTGCCTTATAATATCACTGGGCAGGAGCTGTTTTTTGGCAGGGATTCTGACAAGCAGCGCATCATCACCACAAACCTAAAAATGCTAAACCAATCAAAGCTACACCCCGGAATCATGGATAGCTCAAACCGCACCAATCTATCTGAAGAAGTGTATATCAAGCCCACAGACACGCTGCGCGATCTTATAGGCAATGATGATAGTGACACGAGAAATGATAAGGTGGAGTATTTTTATATGCGTGGCGTGCGCTCGGATGGCTCGGTGTTTAAAGCGAAGTTTGCGCTGGATAAAGGCTATGAGAATGAAGCGCAGGCTACAAAAGTGCAGGATTTGCTAGATCGTATCGGCAAAGAATATGGCAACACCGCGCTTAATAAAGTCGTAGAAGTCACGCTAAACAACTGGGGGCAAATCGAGATAAAAGACCTAGAGCCCGGAAAATCTGGCATAGATTTTCATATGATTTCTAGCGATGTGGATGTGGATGATACAGATGAGCTCATCACTTCAGGCGCGCGCGTCACTGCGTATAACCAAAGCGGGTATCTAACTGATCGCGCCACTTCTACTATATCATCAGTGACAGATAGGAGCGATTTTAGAAAAACCGAGATTCCGACATTTTTCATCACCAAAGAAAACAAAACCGCTGAAATGACGACAAAGCTAGAGGATCTTTTTCCACCAAATGTCTCGACACTTGTGATAAGTGGCACTAGCCCAAACACGCCAGATGGCAAGATAAATAACGATCCAGACAAACAGCCCGGACTCCTTACGATAAACATCAAAGACACTGATACGCGCGAGCTGACAAATGCGATAAAAGAGCATTTTGGCGGGAATTTGGATGTGTTTATCAACAAAGGGCGCTTGACAGTCATCGATAATAATGTAAGCAACGAGGCGCATGACTTCAAAGACCCGCCATTTAATGGCGAGCATGGATTCTCGATGACACTAACCACACTTGATGCCAATGGCAACCCTGTAGATGGTGTGCCTACAGATTATCACACCGAATACGATCGCACATTTTTCCAAGTGGAAGGCTCAAAAATCACTTCTGGCGTGTCGCAAGTGCTAGCAAATGGCGGTGGCTATGCCAATGCAGAAACTAGGCTTTCAGATGTCGTGGGCGCTAGCATAGAAGGGCAGTCATATATGCTTAAGCTAAATGATATGAATGGGATGATGATAGAAGCGCGCATCGTGTTTGACCCAGCGGGCGCGTATATGCTGCTGCCAAATGTGGGCGAAGGGCGCGACTATACGATTCCGCTATTTAACCCCACTGATGAGCCGCCGGGCATAAGCATCACAAAGCCTGATGATGTCACATATCGCCAGCTAATGGATGCGATGAGTATCGCGCTAAATTACAGCAACCAAGATGATGCCTCTTATAGGGCTGTCGAGCCGCCAAAAGGCGGCGTGGTGCAAGAGACAAAAGATGCGTATTTGGCGCTATTGAGGGGTGCTTATGGTATGTTTGATATGCAAATGACGCCTGATGGCAGAATCCAAATCCAAGACAAAATGCGCTCTACGACGCGTATGAATATGATGTTTTATGATGCGAGCACGAGCGATTTTTCCGATGCCAAAACCAAGCGCAATACAAACTCTTTGCGCCTAAATGCTAATAATGCTTTGACGATAGACACGCCAGAGGTGAATTTTTTCAAAGAAGTGGATGAGGTGATAGATGCGGTGAGAAAGGGCATATATCGCGCGGGTGCGACGGATACCTATGGCGGCTCGCTGCGTAACAAAGGCATACAAAATGGCATCACCGCATTTGATCATCTAAGCGATCATATAGAAAAACTCATCGCGCTCAATGGCTCGCATGGCAAGAGCTTTGAAAATGTCATAAGAAGGCATGAAATCCTAAAAACGCAAATCGAAGGGCTAAAAGGGCAAAACATCGGCACTGACATCGCGGATACTTATAATAAATTTACCAATATCACTACAAATTTAAGTGCGGTGATGAGCTCTACTAGTAGAATCAATCAAATGTCGCTGGTGAATTATCTGTAGCTAGCGCTGGGGTTTTGGGGCGCTGGTTTGGCGAGGTGTTGGTTTTTGTGCGTTTTAGATTCTGGCGCGCCAGAATCTAGTTTTGTAGATTTTGCATTTTGTGTGTTTTGGATTCTGATTTTTAGATTTTGGCGCATTTGCTTTAGAGTTTTATTTAGCGGATTATTTTAGATTCTAGTATTTTGGCTTTTGAAGATAGATCAAAAAAACAAGCACCCTAGTTTAAGGGGAGGGGTGTCTAGGGTGCTTTCAGGAGTTAAAATAAACAAAAAGGAGAGCAACGCACAATAAACTGAATATAGACAGATGAACTTAATGCGTTTAGCCGAGCGCTTGGCTCGGCTGGGTGGAATTATTAAACAAAAAAGTAAATGAATCGTTACACAAATGACAAAAAGCGTTTCACGCCAAAGCATAAATTTGCCAAAATGCGTTATTTGCGCGCGGATTCTGGATTCTGGGCGCGTGGCTAGATTTTTAGATTCCAAACGCACTTGAGATTTATGTATATGCTAGATTTATTACTTGACGCGCGCTTTATATTATTTGGCGCCATGCATCATTTGTGCTGATTTTTTGCGCTCCCCTATCAAATTCTTTCCAAATTCTTTAAAAAATATAAAAAATTGATAAAAAATAGCTGAATGTATTTAAACTTTGTGCTATAATGCCAGCTTAAACTTGATAATCACAAATCAACCAAGAATCTAGATGGCTAGCTTGATTGAATTTGGGATAGCCAAACAAACAGCAGAAGGAAGGATCATGCGTATTTTAGTAGTAGAAGATGACGCGACTTTGAGCCAAAAGATAGCCGAGGAATTGAACGCTTGCGGTTATCAGACAGATATCGCGGAGAGCTTGAAAGATGGCTTGTATTATGTGAGTATTCGCAATTATGATTTGGTGCTAGCGCATCTCAAGCTTCCTGATGGCAGCGGGCTAGACATCATCACTGAAGTCAAGGCAAAATCACCGCGCGTGCCTGTCATCGTGCTGGCAAACAAGCCAAAAATGGAGCAAGAAGTCGAGGCGTTTAAAAGCGGCGCGGATGACTTCATCGCTAAGCCTTTGGAGTTTCCAGTGCTTGCGGCGAGAATCGAGGCGAGGCTTAGATTTTGGGGCTCTAGCACGATAGAGATAGATGATCTAGTCATCAACCCAGATGAAGAAAAAATCACCTACAAAGGCAGAGAGATCGAAGTAAAAGGCAAGCCTTTTGAAGTGCTTACACATCTCGCGCGCCACAGAGATCAGATCGTATCCAAAGAGCAGCTGCTAGATGCGATATGGGAAGAGCCAGAACTCGTCACGCCAAATGTGATAGAAGTGGCGATAAACCAAATCCGCCAAAAAATGGATAAACCGCTAGGCATCGCGACTATCGAGACGGTGCGCCGCCGCGGGTATAGATTCTGCTATCCCAAAAAGCCAGCAGATATCGCGCAATAAGCGCGCTTTGAATCTCCTTGAATCTAAGGATAAAAAATGAAAAAATCTCTAATCGCTTCTATAAAAACTGGGGCAAAAGCTGGAGTAAGTGCTGGGCTGGCAGGAGTTTTGGCGATGTTTTTTGTGGCTTGTGGCGATGATGCTTCCAAAGTATATAATACTTGGAATCTAGTGAGCCTTAGCAATAATGGCGCAAATATCGACATCTCAAAAACACAAAAAGAAGCTTTTGTCACCATAGACAAAGAAAAGTTTAATGGAAATGCGGGGTGTAACTCGTTTTTTGGCTCGCATAAAATCATCAACAATCAAATACAAAGCAGCAACACCGGCATGATGCGTATGCTTTGCGACCCAGAATCTATGGCGGTAGAAGATACGCTAATCAAGCTTTTCTCTGATAGCGCGGTGGATTTTCGCCTCGAAAATGATAGCCTAGTGCTGCAGAAAAAAGGCGATGAAGGAAGCGAAGGTATAAAAGCGGTGTTTAAAGAAAAGGATAAGGGCGTTAAATAAAATTGGCGTAAAAAAGGCGCTTGATTGATTTGGTATTTGGTTGGCATTTGAATTGATGCCTGATTATAGTCGTTTGGATTCTGCTCTGCTTTTTTAAGCGCTTTGGTTTTAGGAAGCCTTTATTTTGGCTTTGCGCGCCGCAAAAGCGCATATAGCGCATATGACGATAAGGCCGCAAATATTTATCGCCGCACTTTTAGAATCTAAAATCTAAAATCTAGATTCTGGTATTTTTATGGTTGCGCGGATTTTTATACAAGCAATAACTAGATTCTACAATATATCAATGTATTTACAAGCAAGATTCTAGCGATATTAGCCCCAATGTTAGAATAGGGCAAAGTAGCGCAAAATAGGGTAAAATAGCGCAGAATAGGGCAGAGGGAAGATTTAAGGCAGGCGATTTGCCAAGATTACAACAAGCACAAGCACAAAGCTTAAAGCCAGCATAAAGGAGAGTTTATGAGTGGTGCGTTGAATGGTTCGCAGATGCTTATCGAGGCGCTGCATTTGGAGGGCGTGGAGGTGATATTTGGCTACCCGGGCGGCGCGGTGCTAAATATTTATGATGAAATCTACAAGCAAGATTATTTCAAACACATTCTCACCCGCCACGAGCAAGCCGCGATACACGCCGCCGATGGCTACGCGCGAGCGAGCGGGAAGGTGGGCGTAGCGCTCATCACTTCAGGTCCCGGCTTTACCAATGCAGTGACAGGCATCGCCACAGCCTATATGGATTCTATCCCGCTGGTGGTGATAAGCGGACAGGTGCCGCTGGCACAAATCGGCACAGACGCATTCCAAGAGATAGACGCTGTGGGCATCTCGCGCCCCTGCACCAAGCACAACTATTTGCTAAAAGACATCAAAGACTTGCCGCGCGTCATCAAAGAGGCGTTTTATATCGCAAAAAGCGGGCGGCATGGACCAGTGCTTATCGACATCCCCAAAGACATTTCAGCAAATATTGGGAATTTCATCTATCCTAGCGAGGTAAATATCCCCACCTACAAGCCCACCACCAAGCCAAACCAGCGCCAAGTAAAAAAGCTAATCGATGCGCTAAAAGACGCTAAAAAACCGCTTGTGTATATCGGCGGGGGCGTGGTGGCGAGCAATGCTAGCGAGAAGCTGCGCGATTTTGTGCGACATTTGGGCTTGCCGAGTGTAGAGACACTCATGGCGCGCGGCGTGCTAGGAAGCGATGACGCGCTGAATCTTGGCATGGTAGGCATGCATGGTAGCTATGCTGCAAATATGGCGATGTGTGAGTGCGATTTGCTGATATGTTTTGGCGCGCGCTTTGATGACCGCGTCACAGGAAAAGTGAGCGAGTTTGCCAAAAACGCCAAAATCGCGCACATCGACATCGACCCAAGCTCTATTGGCAAAATCATCGATGTGGATTATCCAATCGTGGGCGATGCGCTTATGGTGTGTGGCGAGCTACTAGATATGGCAGCCCAGCTTGATAGCGCGCGGTATAAAGAGTGGCGAGCACATCTTGCGGGCTATGCGAGCGCACATCCGCTTTTTTACAAGGATTCTAATGAATGCATCAAGCCACAATGGGCGATCGAGCAGATGGGCGCACTTTTGCGCGATAAAGCGATAATCGCCACTGATGTGGGGCAGCATCAAATGTGGGCGGCGCAATTTTATCCATTTAACGCGCCTAGGGAGTTTCTCACAAGCGGGGGGCTAGGCACGATGGGCTTTGGCTTCCCAGCGGCGATGGGCGCGTATTTTGCAAATCCCAGCAAGCACATCATAAACATCAGCGGCGATGGCAGCATTTTGATGAATATCCAAGAGCTGATGACTTGCGTGGAGTGCCAGATTCCGGTGGTAAATGTCATCCTAAACAACAACTATCTAGGCATGGTGCGCCAGTGGCAGACATTTTTCTATGAGAATAGATTCTCGCATACTGATTTGAGCCTGCAGCCAAACTTTGTCGCACTCGCGGAGGCGTTTGGCGGGCTGGGCTTTCGCGTGGAGAAAAAAGAGGAGTTTATCCCAGCGCTCAAAAAGGCGCTAGAATCTAAAAAAGTGTGCCTCATCGATGTTGTCATCGATAGGTTTGAAAGCGTGCTGCCAATGGTGCCCGGCGGCTCATCGCTTGATAAGATGATATTAAAATAAACGCCGAGTTTTGGCTGTATTTTTGGTGGCGCTAGATTCTGGAGTGCCAGCAAGGCAAACAACGCAGGAGGATAAAATGGCTAGAAAAATTATTAGCGTAACAGTGATAAATGAGCATAGCGTGCTAGCGCGCATTTCTGGGCTTTTTGCTGGGCGCGGGTATAATATCGAATCACTCACCGTAGCGCCCATCCCAGATTCTAATCTCTCGCGCGTTACGATTGCCACAGAAGGCGAGGCGCGCGTGCTAGAGCAAATCATCAAACAGCTTCACAAGCTAATCCCTGTGCTAAAGGTGAGTGATGATGATGATTTTTTGGAAAAAGAGACCGCGCTTATCAAAATCGGCATCGATGAAGATCTCGCCAGCATCGAGGCACTCGCGCGCGCGTATAATGGCAAAATCGCCAATGCCAACGAAAAATATATAATCATCGTAGCAACCGAGAAGCCCCACCGCATCACAAGCCTCATAAAAGCGCTCGCCAAGTTTAACCCCAAAGAAATTGTGCGAAGCGGCGTCATCGCAATGGAGCGGTATTAAACTAGATTCTGCATTTTATCGCCATAGCGAGCGGGGCGGGCTTATCGCGCGAGGCAATCCAAATTGCTTTTTTGGATCTTAAAAATACAAAGCCACACCAAGAGCGTGCCGAGAATGCAATAAAAACGCAATAAGCCAGATTCTAAGCCTTTTTAAATACCAGAATCCAAAAGGGATTCCAATGAGCCAAACAAGCAATTCCAACAATACCAAGCAGACAAAAAACACAGAACAAATGATGAAATCAGCCCAATCACCCAAAACAACAGCCCACCCACCAAAAAACACTCATCAATCCCGCCACAATGCCAAAAAAGAATTTTTCGCCACACTAGAAAAAGTCCTATTTTGCGATGATTTCGCCACCAAAAAATCGCTTTTCAACTCGCTCTATGATGACTTTTTATCAGAGAATCTATACTTTGCGCACGATAGCACCCCGCAAACTAGGCTAAATCTTTTCACCCCAGCACCCATCGTAGCACCCAGCAAACTCACCCGCGCCAAAGGTACCAGCCCGCTAGATGCCACCGCGCGCACGCTGCATTCTATCGCGCATATCGAGTTTTGCGCTATCACGCTGGCACTGGATTCTGCGTATCGTTTTAGGCATTTGCCGGCGGTGTATTATGCGGACTGGCTGGCAGTGGCGCGTGAGGAGATGGAGCATTTTTCGCTGCTTGCGGATGTGCTCGCGGAGATTGGCTATAAATATGGCGATTTTAGCGCGCATGCTGGGCTTTATGATGCGATGGCGCGCACAGCTTCTAGCCTCGCGCATCGCATGGGCGTAGTGCATAGGGGGCTTGAGGCGCGCGGGCTTGATGCCAATCCATTTGTGCTAGCAAAACTCAAAAATATCACTAGCAACGCCACTAGCAAGATTGGCGCGCCGATTTTTGGCAAGCAAATTTTTGGCAAACAAATTTTTTCCAAAATAGAAGAGGTGTTTGGCGTGATTTTGCGCGATGAGATAAGCCATGTAAATAAAGGCGATAGATGGTGGCGATTTGCGATAGAGGATGTGGGATGTAACGCACTTAGCGCAAATGCGACAAGGGCGATGCCAAAAGTAGATTCTGATAGCACGCCTTTGGCAAACGACTGCGATGCGACTTTGCATGTGACTTCAAATGCAACTTTGGCAAGCGCAGATTCCAAAGCGCTAAATTTTGCAGAGGAGCAATTTTTGGCATTATGCGCGGATTTCGATGAGTTTATTTTGGCTGGCAAAATCCTAAACACAAAAGCCAGGCTGCAAGCCGGCTTTAGTACTAATGAACTACAACTGCTAGAAAACTTCTACAAAACCCGAAAACAAAAAATATCTAAAAAGCATAAGATTTAGAATGGCATGCATATAATTTTGTGGTATATCTTAAATCACAAAGCAAGAATCCAAGCAGGCTAAAACAGCCCCTCAAGCGCGCTTGTCTGCACCAATGCCATATAGCAGATAGTGCCTCCGATAACAGCGATGACGCCCATTTTGCTAGCGAGATACAGGGCTGCCACGATAGCCACGCCTAGCAGTTCATTTAGCCCAAAAGGCGCGGATGAGAGCTCGATAGATTTGAAACAATACACCAAAATCATGCCAATCATCGCCGGGGGCAACAGCTTGCCAAGAGAATCCAAAAATGGTGGAATCTCCCTGCTGCCAAAAATCCAAAATGGCAAAAAGCGCGTGCAAATCGTCGCCACAAACACCGCGCACAATATCAAAACGCTATGCACCACATCGCTATGCAGCTTCAAAAACTCGCTCAAAAACTCAAAAATATTATCTAACATCTTGGCTCTTTATTTGGATTTTGCGCCGATTTTGATGCTCTGCGCAAAATAGATTCTGCTTATCAAGCGAGATTATACAATATTGCGCGCGATTTGTGCGATTTTGCCCTGCTTTCAAGTGCCAGCCACTGCAAAATCTACAAAATACTTGTAAAATCGTAAGCCACCGCGCCAAAAAAGCACAATTTAGCGCGTCATTTGCCTTAAAATTACCTTTTTGCTGTTAGAATGATTCATCCCAATATTTCAAGGAGACAACATGAAAGAAGGAAAAAAGGCAGAAAAAGTCATCGAGCACCTAAGGAGGCTGCAAGCAGATAGCATCGTGCTTTATATGAAGGTGCATAACTATCACTGGAATGTGCGCGGTATCGATTTCCCAGCGGCACACAAGGCGCTTGAAGGCATTTATGATGATTTTGCGGATATGTTTGATGATCTGGCAGAGCGCATCGTCCAGCTTGATGGCACGCCGGTGGTGACGCTAGCAGAGGCGCTCAAACTCACCAAAATCAAAGAAGAAAGCAAAACTAGCTTCACTTCAAAAGAAGTGCTAAAAGAGGTGCTAAAAATTTATAAGCATCTGCATGAGGATTTCGAGTCGCTCGCAAAGCTAGCGGACAAAGATGATGACCGCGTGACTGCGTCATATTGTGATGATAAGCTAGCATCGCTAGAAAAGGCGATATGGATGACAAATGCACAGCTTGCGTAAGCTATACAAAAACTGCTCGTATTTGGGCGCGATTAAGCATTTTGCTTTTTGCGCCTCATACGATACCAAACATGACTAGAATCTAAAATCAGATTTTGTCTTGTCACATTCTCTTGCTTTTTATTTATCTCACTCTTATCTGCCAGTATTTAAACCAATAAGCAAAATAAAATCCGCAGGCAAAAAGCATGCTGCGTGTAAGTAAAAATAAGTGCGCCACAAAAAAGTAAAAAGTAAAAAGTAAAAAGTAAAAAGTAGTGCGAAGTCCCTAGAATCTGCATTGCGCAGATTCTAGAATATTTGTTTAAAAATGCCTTAGCTTACTCCACTTCAGCATCGATGACATCATCATCTTTGCCCTTTTTGCTAGACGCACCGGCATTACCGCTGGCTTGTTGCGCGCCCGCATCTTTGGCATACATCGCTTCGGCTAGCTTGTGGCTTGCTTCAGTGAGCGCTTTTGTCTTCTCTTCGATAAGCTCTTTTGTCGCGTTGTCATCTTTTAGCGTGGCTTTGAGATCTTCAAGCGCTGCGTTTATCTTCTCGACATCGCTAGATTCTAGCTTGTCTTTCATCTCGCCTAGCGTTTTTTCTGTCTGATACACTAGAGAATCCGCCATATTGCGCGCTTCTATCGCGCCTTTGCGCTTGGCGTCTTCTTCTTTGTGAAGCTCGGCGTCTTTTACCATTTTTTCGATTTCTGCATCAGATAGCCCGCTGGAGCCGGTGATTTTGATATCTTGTGATTTGCCGCTGGCTTTATCTTTGGCGCTCACGGTTAGGATTCCATTGGCATCGATGTCAAATGTCACTTCGATTTGTGGCACACCGCGAGGCGCTGCTGGGATTCCTGTGAGATCAAATCTGCCAAGCGATTTATTATCCCTTGCCAGCTCGCGCTCACCTTGCAATACATTGATGCTAACCGCTGGCTGATTGTCCTCATAAGTCGAGAAAACCTGCGTTTTCTTGGTAGGTATCGTCGAGCCGCGCTCTACTATTCTAGTGCAGATTCCGCCCGCAGTCTCGATACCTAGGCTTAGCGGCGTGACATCTAGTAGCAATACATCTTTGACATCGCCTTTCAATACGCCGCCTTGTATCGCAGCGCCCACAGCCACGACTTCATCGGGATTCACAGATTTGTTTAGCTCTTTGCCGATAAATTCTTTCACGCGCTCTTGCACTTTTGGAATGCGTGTCGAGCCGCCTACCATTACCACTTCGCTGATGTCACCTTTGCCAAGTCCTGCATCTTTTATCACGAAGTCTATTTTTTTGATAGTTTCTTCGATGAGATCATCGATGAGGCTTTCAAATTTCGCGCGAGTGAGCTTTTTTACCAAGTGTTTTGGACCGCTTGCATCTGCGGTGATAAATGGCAGGTTGATTTCTGTCTCTTGCGCGGAGGAGAGCTCTTTTTTGGCATTTTCTGCGGCATCTTTCAAGCGCTGGAGCGCCATCACATCGCCTTTGATGTCAATGCCACTTTCATCTTTAAACTCTTTTGCCGCCCAATCGATGATGCGATTATCAAAGTCATCGCCGCCTAGGAACGCATCTCCGCCAGTCGCTAGCACTTCTACGACATTATCGCCAGTTTCAAGCACAGTGACATCAAATGTCCCGCCGCCTAGGTCATACACCATAATCTTTTCAGATTCTTTTTTGTCAAGTCCATAGGCAAGCGCTGCTGAAGTTGGCTCATTGATGATTCTTAGCACATTTAGCCCTGCGATTGTGCCAGCTTCTTTGGTGGCTTTGCGTTGAGAGTCGTTGAAATACGCAGGGACGGTAATGACCGCTTCTGTCACGCTTTCGCCTAGATAGCTTTCTGCATCCTCTTTTAGCTTCATGAGAATCTTTGCAGAAATCTCTTGAGGCGTGTAGATTTTGTCATCTATTTCCACCGCGCAAGTGCCGTTTCTATCGATGATTTTGTAAGGCAGGCGCTTTTCTGCTTCTTTTGCCTTTTCTTCGTTAAACATAAGCCCCATGATGCGCTTGATAGAATAAATCGTGCGCTTAGGGTTTGTCACCGCTTGTCTTTTGGCAGGTTCGCCTACTAGAATCTCGCCTTTGTCAGTAAAAGCCACGATGGAGGGCGTAGTGTTTTTGCCCTCTTTGTTTGCGATTACCTTTGCCTCGTTGCCTTCATATACGCTCATTGCGGAGTTTGTGGTTCCTAAGTCGATGCCGATTACTTTTGACATGTTGTATCCTTTCTTTTGGGGTTAAATTTGGTTTTAGCCATTTTTTGCCACAGCTACCATCGCAGGGCGCAGCGTGCGCTCTTTGTATTTGTAGCCGGTTTGCAGCACTTGGGCGATATGCCCTTCTTGCACTTCTGGTTTTGCCATCTGCATCACGCATTCATGCAAGTTTGGATCAAACTCGCCCTGCGCTGCTATCTCCTCCACGCCATGCTTTGCTAGCACTTTGGCTAGATTCTCGCGCACCAGCGAGACGCCTTCAAGGATGGCAGGATTTTCCTTCGCCGCTTCTTTTGCGCCATCTAGCGCATCAAGAATGGGGAGCAAATCTTTGGCGATTTTCTCATACGCGTATTCTAGGGCTTGATTTTTGTCGCGCTCGAGGCGTTTTTTGACATTTTCAAAATCCGCGTGCGTGCGCAAATATCGCTCTTCCAAATCTTTGTAAGCAAGCTTTAGAGAATCTAGCTCGCTTGAGTCTTTGGATTCTGCGGAATCTGCGCTAGATTCGTCGCTAGAATCTTGACTGTTTTCGCCGCTAGATTCTGCATTGGATTCTGCATTGGCGCTAGAATCTTGTGCGCCAGAATCCACAAAATCCGCCGATTCTGCTTTATTAGATTCTCCGCTAGATTCTGCTTGAGAATCCAGATTTGCTTCATTTTCTTTATTTTCATTGAAATCCATTTTTTCTCCTTTTTATTGAGATAGACATATCTAGCGATTTTAGCCAGCGCGCCCCAGTGCCTCCCCAAGCGCCTCATAGAAGCCCTCATAGTCCTGACACAGCCTACCCACACAAAGCATTTTCACCGCCTCTTGCTGATAGAGCGCATCATGCGCGATGATGATATGCTCGCTAGATTCTGGGAAAAACACCGCATAATCTAGCGTATTAAACATATCGCCATTTAGCACATCTAGCGCTACTTGGGGCTTTTGTGAAAGCAGCTCGCCCAAAAACTCCACGCCAAAAAACTGCGTCTTGCCAGCGCTATCAAACGCTTTTAGCGCTTGGCTTAGGCTTTTGGCGCAGACATCTTTGGCTATCTTTTGTATGTCTCGTATCTGCACGCCAATAAGCTCTTGGCAAAAGCGCGCCATACTCGGCACAAAAGGTATCGCCACACAATCGCGCTCAAACACCAGCACCAGCACTTTTTGGGTGGATTCTGGGGCTTGCGCCTCCACATCTTTTTGCGTTTGTGCCCCCGCTTCTTTTGCTAGCACTTCTTGTGCTCTCACCCCTTGCACTTCCACTCCTTGCACCTTTAGGAGCTTTTGTGGAGCGCAGGATTTGATAGCGCAAGTGATGCCAAAGCGCTGGCAGAGTGCTTGCAAACTTGCAGAATCTATGTGTGGCATAAGCGTTTTTGGGTCTAGCTGCTCGCGCCAATAATTACGCAGCGCAAGGCTCGTAGGCACGCGCCCGCTACTAATATGCGTCTGCACCACCACGCCCTCTTGCCCTAGAATCTTGAAATAATTGCGAATCGTAGCGCTTGAGATTTTGCCCTGCAAGCAAACTTTCAGCGACTCCGAACCGATAGGCTCTTGGCATTTGACATATTGTTTTATCATCTGATGCAACAAAAAGTCTTTTTTATGCATGGTGTGCCTCGCTTACTAGATATGCGACGCGGGAATTTTAGCCCAGAAAAGTAAATGAAATTAGCATTTATATAAAAAGATTGCTAAAAAAGTAAAAATATTAGTCTATCTTTATCAACTTTTATAAGTCTAAATAGCTAAGAATAGTTTATTCATCTAGCTAGAATCTTTGCTAAAAGCGGCGAAAATAAGGCAGAATCTAAAGCGCGCCAAAGTGGATTCTAGCCGGTGGATTCTAGTGTGTAGATTCTGCGACACGATTTAGATTCTAGCGTGGAGATTCTGGCGCACAAAACGCAGAATCCAAACCAAACCCACCAAAAACCATAGAATCCAGATTCTGCATTTCATAAGCAAAGTTATAAGCAATTTTAGGCACAATTACGCCACTCATCTCAATCATCTCAAGGGACATCAATGCAAGCAAACACCCAGACAACCGCCCAAGTAATCACAAAAGAAGATATTCCACAACTACAAGAAATGGCAAACAACCTCCGCTACCTCTGCGCCGATATCGTCGAGCGCGCAAACAGCGGGCATCCCGGCACGCCTATGGGGCTTGCTGAAGTCGCCACCACGCTAAGCTACCACCTGCGCCTAAATCCCAAAAATCCACAATGGCTAAACCGCGACAGGCTTATTTTTAGTGGCGGGCATGCGAGCGCGCTTTTGTATTCGCTGCTACATTTATGGGGCTTTGAGCTAGGTATGGATGATCTCAAATCCTTCCGCCAGCTAGAATCCAAAACTCCCGGACATCCAGAATACCCGCTAACTCCGGGCGTGGAGATAAGCACCGGACCGCTAGGGCAAGGCATCGCCAATGCTGTAGGCTTCGCGCTCGCTGCCAAAAGAGCGCAGAATCTGCTAGGCGCGGATGAAAAAGGCGCAGCACTCATAGATCATAATATATATTGTATATGTGGCGATGGCGATTTGCAAGAGGGCATCAGCTATGAAGCAGCGTCTGTAGCGGGTGTGAGTGAGCTAGATAACCTTATAATAATCTATGATTCTAATGGCATCACGATTGAAGGCGATGTGAAAATCGCGTTTAGCGAAAATGTCAAGGCGCGCTTTGAAGCGCAAGGATTTAGCGTGTTTGAATGCGACGGACATGATTTTTTGAGTATCAACACAGCGCTAGAATCCGCCAAAAAATCGCATAAACCTAGCCTCATCATCGCTAGCACCATCATTGGCAAAGGCGCGCCAAGCCTTGAAGGCAGCCACAAAACACATGGCGCGCCTATCGGAGAATCCATCATCGCACAAGGCAAAAAAGAAGCGGGGCTGCCAGAATCTAGCTTTAGCGTGAGTGAAAGGGCGCGATTTGCCTTTGGTGCGCTTATGGAGCGAGGGGCGAGCGAAGAAGCACTATGGCAAAACCGCCTCACAAAAAGCGCCAAAGAAATGATAGCGCGCTTGCAGAATCCAAATATCGATGATATCGCATATCCTAGCTTTGGCAATGGAGATGAAGGCAAAAGTATCGCCACGCGTGCGAGCAATGGCGAGATACTAAACGCCATCGCTGCCAAACTGCCCGGATTTGTCGGCGGGAGCGCGGATCTAGCACCCAGCAACAACACGCATATAAAAGATTCCAGCGACTTCCCAAGCGGGCAAAATATGCACTTTGGCATACGCGAGCACAGCATGGGCGCGATATGCAATGGCATCGCAAACTATGGGCTGTTTTTGCCATTTTGCGCGACATTTTTCGTGTTTAGCGACTATATGGCAGCGAGCGTGCGCGTGGCGAGCATCATGCGCGCGAAGGTGTTTTATGTATGGACGCATGATTCTATCGGTGTGGGCGAGGATGGCGCGACGCACCAGCCTATCGAGCAGCTCTCACACTTCCGCGCGATGCCAAACCTCCTTGTCTTCCGCCCTGCTGATGCAAATGAAAATATCCTCTGCTGGCAGATAGCTTTGCGCGCGGATGCGCCTTGTGCCTTTGTCCTCTCGCGCCAAAACTTGCCCGTGCTCCCGCTTGGCAAATATGAAAATGTAGCAAAAGGCGCGTATATCGTGCGAGAATCTAGACTAGAATCTAAAGCGGATTCTGGGGCGGATTCTGCAAACACTATCACGCTAATCGCTAGTGGCAGTGAAGTGTCACTTGCTCTAAATGTCGCAAAAGAGCTAGAATCTAGCGGAATCTTCGCGCGTGTAGTCAGCGCGCCCTGCTATGATTTGCTGATAAAACAAGACAAAAGCTACATCGACTCGCTTTTTATAGGCAAAGTGCTAGGAATCGAGGCGGCAAGGGGATTGGAGTGGTATAGATTCTGCGATGAAGTCGTGTGCTTGGATAGCTTTGGGCATTCAGCCAAAGGCGATGTGCTGTTTAAGCATTTTGGCTTTGGCGTGGATTCTGTCGTGAAAGTGGCGAAAGCGCTTTTGGCGAAGTAGTTTTTGTGGCGCAAATAGTTTTGGCGAAGCGGGCTTTATGGCTTTTTGGCAAAACGGCTTGATCGCGCGCGATAGATAAACCTAAGCAATATGCAAACACCAGAATCTAAAAAGATTCTCTTTTTCAAAGGCTTCCCGCTTAGCACGCGTCATAGGCGGTTTAAACACTATCAAAGCCATAAATGGGAGAAGCCAGCAAAAGATATAGAAGATTTTTGCCAAAATAGCACGCACGCAAAAAGTGGCAAAAGTAGTAAAAAAAGCGCAAATAATGCAAATAGCGCGTGCTGGCAAAAAAAGGCTAGATTCTGCGATTTTAGCGGGCTTGGCAGTTTTGACAGAAAAACTAGATTCTGCGATTTTGGCAGTTTTGAAGCATTTGGCAACTCTAGCAGAATCCAAACAAACAAAAACTATGCAACCCGCCAGAATCTAAAAAGCTACACCAAAACCGAAGACGCCCAAGCTAAAAACGCCAAAACCCCAAACACCCTCATTTTAGGCATCGGTGCAAATATCGGCACAAAAGCGCAAATAAAATCTAGATTTTTCCACCTCTTGCGTTTTTTTGCGCGTCATCCTAGATTTAGCCTCATACGCACAAGCCCCATTTATCACAACCCGCCCTTTGGCTACGCAAACCAGCCATATTTTTACAATGCCATTTTTGCCCTTCGCGCCTCGCTTAGCGTGATAGAGGCGTTTGCGCTGGTGTTTTATCTCGAGCGCAAGTTTGGGCGCGCGAGGCAAAGAGCGCACAAAAATGCTCCGCGCACGCTAGATATTGATATAATCTTTTATGATCAATTGATTTTAAAGCGTCCTTATCTTACAATCCCGCATCCAAAATATCACGAGCGCCCTTCCGTGCTTGTGCCAATGGCTTTGGCGCGGATTTTGGCGTAAGTTTGGCGGCGCAAAATAGACAAAATACCAGAATCCACCAAAAGAGGTCAGTAGTGAAAACATACACTTATAGCGGCGAAACACCAGCAGAAGCGCTAAAAAAGGCTAGTGAAGAGTTTGGCGATGAGGCGATGATAATACAGACCAAAGAAGTGCGCAAAAAAACGCTAAATCAGCCCGCACTCTATGAGCTAATCATCGGCGTGCCCGATGATGTGCTGCCAAAAAGTCAAAATATGCAGGGCAAAAGCGCGCCAAATCCGCTAGATTCTAGCGCGCCAAACGCGACTAACACACCAGAATCTAGCCAAGCAAGCCAATCTAGCAACCCGCTAGAAAATCTGCCAAACAACAGCATACAGCGCCGACTAGAAGCTATCGCAGAAAAAGAGCTGGCTGAGCGCAAAAAGCAGCGCACGCTGCATGCGGCGTTTGATGATGATGTGACGATACAGCTTTCAGACACAGTGCGCGAGATAAGTAAAATCGCAGGCTTCCCAACTTCCATGCCAGATCTTTCAGCGCTTAGCAAACCTGCACCCACGCCTAGTAACGCGCTAGATTCTAGCATACTAGAATCCATAGCCAACGCACAGCTAAACGCCAATCCAAGCGCACCGCGCGCGCCCAAGCCCTACTCACAAAGCGAAGTCATAGATATGCTCCCGCAAGTCTCTATAACATCCGCGCCAAATCAAGCAAGCGTGCAAAACACACAAGCAGGTGCCACCCAAAGCGTAAAAACCGCTTCAGCCAAAAAAGCCAAAAATCTAGCAGAATCTGATGAAAACACAAGCGCACCAAACGCCAAAGCACAAAATGCCAAAAATGAAGCCGCCGCGCCCAAAGGCTTCGCGCCGCTTGATGATTCTCAAAGTCTCAAAGACATCCAAGATGAGCTAAAAAAGCTAAATGACAAAATAAAGCTCATCCAAAACACGCTTTGGGAGGAGAAATCGCCCAAAAATATGGGCGTGGAGATTCCAAAAGAGTTTGCAGAGATTTATCGCATCGCCAAAGCAAGCGGGATGAATAAAAACCATTTAGAAGAGATAATGCGCCTAAGCCTAGAGCTCATGCCGCTAAAAATGCGCTCACAAAGCCAAACGATAAAGCGATATTTTCGCGAAGTATTGCGCAAAATGATTTATTGTCGCAAAGAAAATAGCATCGGCAAAAAAATAATGATGCTAGTAGGACCCACAGGTGTGGGGAAAACGACGACATTGGCAAAGCTTGCGGCTAGATATTCTCAAATCCTGCCACAAAAGAAAAAAGTAGGCATCATCACGCTTGATGATTATCGTATCGGGGCTATGGAGCAGCTTGGTTGGTATGCGCGCAAAATGCGCTTAAGCATAGATTCTGTGAGCGAGACGGATGATTTTATCGATAAAATCGAGGCGCTTAATTATTGCGATTATATCCTTATCGACACAGCGGGGCACTCACAGCATGACAAAGAAAAGATAAATGCGCTAAAAAAATTTGTAAAAAGTGGCGATTTCAAAGTAGATGTGACGCTGGTGCTATCGGCTAGCACCAAATACGAAGATCTAAAAGACACATACAATGCCTTTGGCGAGCTAGATATTGATACTTTTATCTTTAGCAAGCTTGATGAGGCGTGTGGGCTTGGGAATGTGTTTTCCCTAGTATATGAGACCAAAAAGCCTATAAGCTACCTATCTGTAGGGCAGGAGGTGCCAAATGATGTCATCGTGGCGGATAATAACTATCTCACGGACTGCTTGATGGGCGGGTTTTTTTATCCGGATGAGAAGTAGATTCTGAAAAAAATAGGCTTGCCGGATGAGAAGTAGAATCTACCAAACAAAAATAGATTCTGCGAAAACAGGCTCGCCAGATGAAAAGCAGAATCCAAAAAGCAGATTCTGGAGCAAAAAGCTTGCAATAAAGGCAAATTGGAACGATAATAGTTTATAGCAAATAGCTTAAAGCTTTGTAAGGATATTTTATGAATCAAGCCTCTTCATTAGAATCTTTGATGAAAAAGAGCAACAAAAGCACGGCGAAATTTATCGCTATCACTTCTGGCAAAGGCGGCGTAGGCAAGTCCAACATCTCTGCAAACCTTGCATTTTGTTTGCATAAAATGGGCTATAAAATAGGCGTATTTGACGCAGATATCGGGCTTGCAAACTTGGATTTGATATTTGGCGTAAAGACAGATAAAAATATCTTGCACGCGCTAAAAGGACAGGCAAACTTCAAAGAAGTGATATATGAGATACGCAAAGGCCTCTATCTCATCCCCGGCGATAGCGGCGAGGAGATTCTCAAATATTCTGCATCAAATATGCTAAATGACTTCGCCTCTGATGCGGAGGTGTGGAATTTATTTGATTATGTTATCGTGGATACTGGGGCTGGGATTAGCGCGCTGACGCAGGCATTTTTGCAAGCAAGCGATTATATCATCATTGTCACCACGCCAGAGCCTTCTGCCAAAACAGATGCGTATGCGATGCTAAAAATCAACGCAAAATTTAAAGATGAATGTATGATGATAATAAATATGGCTTCTTCGCAAGCGCAAATCAAGCAAGTGTTTAACACCATCCAAAGCGTCGCGCAAAACAATATCCCAAATCTGCGCTTAGAATTACTCGGCGGATTTGAGCATAATAATGCAGTGAAAAAGTCGATTTTGCAGCGAAAGCTAATATGTGAAGTCGAGCCACATAATATATTTTCTATCACCATGCAAGAGATAGCCAAAAATCTTATTAGCAAAATGGAACATAATATGCTTAATACTCCGCAAAAGAGCATAGGAAGCTTTTTTAGGCGGCTGCTTGGATATCTGTAAGGGCAAAGCACCAAATAAGGCAAATAAGGCAAAACAAGGACAAGGATTAGTTCATGCGTGTATCAAATTTTATCAACTTATCGGTTGTATCTGGGTTTTTCATCGGATTAGCCATGGGGATTATGAAGTTTGATGAGCCAGAGCTTATGCTGTTTATGACGATTGTCGTCACGATTTCTATGTATCTTATTTCTTTGACGATGGCAGCGATTTATATCTATGTGATAGAACCCAAACGCTCCATGCTTTCAAACAAAGATCTAATAGAGCGCCAGCTTGAATACTTTGATGCAGAGTTTGACCACACCGAGCGGCAGGCGCGTGCATTGCAGCAGTTTATCGAGACTTTTGACTTCTCAACAGATGAGCAAGAATCTACCAAAAAGGCAGATAAGTGAAACCAAACGGCTACGAAAACGAAAAGCAATACTCACAAGACCAGCTAGCGATACAATATCTGCCAGCAGTCAAGGCGATGGCATATCGTATCAAAGAACGCCTGCCAGCGCATCTTGAAGCAAGCGAGCTTATATCTATTGGCACAGAGGAGCTTATAAAGCTAGCTAGGCGCTATGATGAGAATCTAAATGACTCGTTTTGGGGCTATGCCAAATCGCGCGTGTATGGCGCGATGCTTGATTATCTGCGCTCGCTTGATGTATTATCTAGATCAAATCGCAAGCTAGTCAAAGCGATAGATGCGGAAGTTAGCAAGTATTTTAACAAACATGAAGAAGAGCCAAGCGATGAGTATCTAGCAGAAGTTTTGGGCGAGGATGTCGAGAAGATAAAAGAAGCCAAAATCGCCTCTGATATCTATGTGCTAGTGCCAATCGATGAGCAATACAACATAATAGAGCCAGACAATATCATCGACAAGCTAGAAAAAGAAGAGCTAATCGCCAAAATCCAATCCACGCTAAAAACATTCTCACAGCGCGAGCAGCTCATCATCCAGCTGTATTTTTTGGAAGAGCTAAGTTTGAGCGAGATACGAGAGATACTAAACATCACAGAATCTAGAATCTCACAAATCACCAAAGAAGTCATCAAGAAAATACGAAACTCCCTAGGAGAAAGATAATGGCTGATATACTAAGTCAAGAAGAAATCGACGCCTTGCTCGAAGCTGTGGATGATGGCGAGGATAATGACGCCCTCCAAAAGCAAGAAATCCTCCCGCAGCGCCAAGTCACACTCTATGACTTCAAGCGCCCAAACCGCGTAAGCAAAGAGCAGCTGCGCGCATTTCGCAGTATCCATGACAAAATGGCGCGCGCGCTTTCTAGCCAAATCTCTGCCATCATGCGCTCCATCGTAGAAATCCAGCTACACAGCGTAGATCAAATGACTTATGGCGAGTTTCTTATGAGTTTGCCAAGTCCTACGAGTTTCAATGTTTTTTCCATGAAGCCACTAGATGGCACAGGGGTTTTGGAGATAAATCCTAGCATCGTCTTTCCTATGATAGATCGTCTGCTGGGTGGCAAAGGCGATCCTTATGATAACTCGCGAGAATTTAGCGATATAGAGATAAATCTGCTTGATACGATTCTGCGCCAAATCATGCAGACGCTAAAAGATGCGTGGAGCTCGGTTACAGATATGTTCCCCTCTATCGATGCCAAAGAGTCAAGCCCCAATGTCGTGCAAATCGTGGCGCAAAATGAAATCGTCATCATGGTTGTTATGGAGCTCATCATCGGGCATTCTAGCGGTATGATAAATATCTGCTATCCTGTTATCTCGCTAGAGACGGTGCTCCCAAGACTAGGCAGCCGCGATCTCATCATGGGCGAAACCAGCTCCAAAAAATCCAGAAACAAAGAGCTCCAAGCGCTTATCGGCGGTGCGGATGTCAATGTCGAGGCGTTTATCGGCGGGACAAATCTCACGCTAAAAGAAGTGCTTGATTTGCAAATAGGCGATGTAATACGGCTTAATGAAACAGCGAGTAATGATGTGATAGTTAGCATCGATGGGCGCGAAAAATACATGGCAAATATCGGCTTGCAGAGATTTCGCAAAAGCATCAAAATCAAAAATGAAATCCTAACCGAAAAAGACAAGGTCAAAGAAGTGCTAGAAATGCTAGAAACGCAACGCAAAAACAAAATAGACACGGTTGAAGGCGATGAAGAGGATGAATAGTAGGCATATTTAGCGCGCCACGCACAAAAGGCACTGCACAAAAGCCACAAAGCACGCGCAACAAACGCAAAAATATGCTAAAATAAGGCAAAAGGATCAAAATGGAGCAATTTATCAAACTTCTCATACAAGAAGCCACCTCTACCATAGAGGGTTTGACAGGAAGCACGCCAGCTATCTCTAACACCAAGCAAGGCTCTATCGCAGATGTGCTTACCAAATACCCCTACGCCGCCACGACCATAAGCTTCACAGGCGACACTATAGGCACCATCGCTATAATCGATCCCATAGACCTTACCACCGCGCTTTCAGATCTTATGCTAGGTGGCAATGGACAAAGCCAAGAAGAAGCCAGCAGCGATGATCTAGATGCGCTAAAAGAGATAAACTCCAACATCTTTGGCGCGATTTCTACTGCTATGAACTCGCAAAAAGATATGCCAAAAATCAACTTCGCACCCCAAAAAATCGAAGTCGCCGCCACGCCTAGCGCGTTTGGCGCTTTTAGCGAGGCGTATGAGTTTTCTTTCTCGCTAAATTCTATAAACTCACATTTTATATTCCTAGCATCAGATAATTTCCTAAAGCTTTTCAAATCCGATGATGCAAGCGAAGAGCATAGCGCAAGTAGCGATAATAGCGGGGGCGAGCAGCATCTCCTAAACCCAGAAGAGATACGAAATATCGGCATGCTTATGGATGTCAAGCTCACTGTGAAAGTGAGAATCGGGCAGAAAAAAATGCTGCTAAAAGATGTCATCTCTATGGATATAGGAAGTGTCGTCGAGCTAAACCAGCTGGCAAATGACCCGCTAGAGGTGCTTATCGATGACAAGGTGATAGCAAAAGGCGAAGTCGTCATCGTGGATGGGAACTTCGGAATCCAAATCACAGACATCGGCACCAAACGCGAGCGACTCGAGCAGCTGCGCGGGTGAGGCGGGCTAAATCTAGCGCAGGCTAACGAGCGAGAAGCCAAAAAGCGCCGAGGGACACAAAAAAAAGGGGGCGCAGAATCTAGATTCTGGAATCTCTAGCATCTTGGAATTGCCTTAAGGTTGCAAAATCTAGATTTTTGGATTCTGGCGCTTTTTGGCGCTTTGTTTTATCATTTGTTTAGCGCCCTGTTTTACTCTTTGTTTGGCGCGCTAGAATCTAAAGCCCAAAATCCAAATGCCAAAATCCAAAACCAAAAAAGGAAAAATATGCCAGAATCCAAAACAAACCACGCGATAAATTACACACCAAGAAAAAGTCCCTCTCATCCAAGCAAGGCTAAGCCTATCTTTGCTGAAGATATCGCCGCGCTAGAATCTATACTGCCAAATGTGCAAATCATCGACATCCGCGAAGCGCAAAACTACCGACAAAGGCATATCCCAAATGCGCGTCACTGCGCGGATTTTCAAGCGCTGGCAGAGGAGATTTTGGCACATCCCAAGACGCCTTATTTGCTGCATTGCTACAGTGGCTACACAGTATCGGTGCTAGGCAGTCATATAGCCAATATGGGTGCCAAGAATGTGTATTATTTTGATGAGAGTTTTGAGGCGCTTGATGATGCGTTTCAAGCTAGAGAGGCCGGCAAATAGGGGCAAAAAGGCTAGCAAAGACTAGCAAGTGCGACTTCGCAAATCACAAAAGAGAGGCATCATGAATAACATCCTAATCATCGGCTATGGCAATATGGCGCATGCTATCGCGCTAGGCATTAGCAAGCGTTTTCAAGAGAGTGGCAAAAAATGTGCGGAAAAATGCGTGATAGAAGTTTGCGGCAGAGATGCCAAAAAGGCGAGCGAATTTGCCAGCAAAATAGAAGGCGTATCTGCGCGCCAAGATTCTGGTGTGAAATCTGGCGCAAGCTCTAGCCTAAATTCTGGTGTAGATTCTGGCATGGATTCTAGAATAAGCGCGCCCATAATGCCAATAAATGGGAATCTACCCATAGACATCGAGGGTGCTATCGTGATTTTGGCTATAAAATCGCATGGGCTAGAGAGCTTTATTTTCAAAGGCGAGGCGCATAGCGTGTATAGCGTGCTTGCGGGCGTAAATATCAGCACGCTAAAGCAGCATCTAAAAGCGCAAACCTTCATCCGCCTCATGCCAAATATTGGCGCTAAGCTTGGGCTCTCCTCTACTGCGGCGTTTATCGAATACGCGCATGGCAGGGAAAAGCTAGAATCTAGCGAGCTGGAGCAGAAAAAAGATGAGGCGCGCGCGCTGTGTGAGAGCTTTGGGAGTGTGGTGTTTGTGGAGAAAGAGGAGCTTATAGATTCTGCTATCGCCACTAGTGGGAGTTCGCCAGCGTTTTTGGCACTCATCGCACAAGCACTTATAGATTCTGGCGTGCGCGAAGGTATCAAGCACAAAGAATCCGCCAAACTCGTGCAAAAGACATTTGAAGGCGTCGCCAAGCTGCTAGAATCACACAGCCCACAAGAGATAATAGATGCTATCACGACTCCGGGCGGCACGACGATAGAAGGGCTAAGCGTGCTAGAAGAGCGCGCCACAAGAGGCGCTATCATCAAAGCCGCGCATGCTAGCGTAGCCAAAGCGCGCGGGAAAATCTAAGTTTAAAATCAAGCAAAAAGAGAAAACATGCCAGAATCTAAAAATAATAACATCACAAAAGATGCCACAAGCACCACACTAGAATCTAAAAACAAAGAATATAAAACAATTAGCGCAAAAGAGAATCCAAAAGCAAGCCAGAATCCAAAAGCGCACCAAAGCCACACCAAAGCCGCGCCCACCAAATCCCAAAAAAGCCGCCAAAACACCAAAGCCCAAAAAGCCAAATCGCATATAAATATGCTCCGCGCGCTGCTTACAAGGCGCGATAAAATCATTTTGCTTATCCTTCTTGCTGGCACGATTGTTTTTTCTATTGTTGAGACAATTAGCATTAGCGTGATTATGCCTTTTGTCACCTTTGCATCAAGCCCCGAGCTCATCACTTCTCAAAGCATTTCTAGGCATATTTATGAGTGGCTTGGCTGTGCTTCTAGCTTGCAGTTTATGATATTTTTTAGCGTGGTGCTTATCGCGTTTTATCTTTTTCGCGTCGTTTATGGCATCACTTATACCTATGCTATCAACCGCTTTGCGTTTCGCAAATATCACTTTTTCGCCTATAGGCTATTTTGCAAATCAGTAGAGCTAAATTACGCTGATTTCACGCGCAAAAAAACAGATGCCGTGCGAAATACAATCGTTAATGAGTCTGGACAGGCATCTGGATATGTGCAACAACTTCTACAAATGTTTTCTGAAATTTTCACCATTTGTCTTATGTATGCACTACTGCTTATCACTAGCTGGAAAATGACGCTGGTACTTAGCGTGATACTGGGCGCGCAGGTGCTGCTTATCACCAAAACCATAAGCAAAAAAATTGCAAAAATGGGGCAAATTAGAACAGAAATGGGCGCGCGCTTTAATGAAATTATCACCAAAACCTTTGGCAATTTTAAAATCATCAAGCTCAAAGGTAATCAACAAGAGGTTTATGATGAATTTGAAAAGGCAAGTCACACACGCGTAAATGCCGAAATTTTTGTGCAGACAATTATGCCTACACCAAGGCTTATACTAGAAACTATCGGCTTTAGCGTGCTTATAGTAAGTGTCATTTATATCCTTGTGCGCTATGAGAGTGCAAGCGCGGTGCTACCTATCATCTCGATGTATGCGCTGGCACTTTATAGAATTCTGCCCGCTACCAACAGGATTTTGACAAACTACAATACAATGGCATATCTTGGTGCATCCGTGCAAAAGGTATATGAAGATTTGCTCTATCACACCGACTATGAGGACAACGCACCTTGTGAGTTTAGACGCAATATAGAGCTGCAAAATATAAGCTTTGGCTATGTGGAAAATAAACCAATCCTCAAAGATTTTAGCCTCACCATAAACAAAGGCGATAAAATCGCATTTTGCGGTGAAAGCGGTGCTGGCAAAAGCACGCTAGTAGATCTAATCATAGGGATCTACAAGCCACAAAGCGGTGCGCTGCTTGTAGATGGGATAAAAATTGACAATAAAAATCTTCGCTCATGGCGCAAAAAAATAGGCTATATCCCACAGACGATTTATCTCTTTGATGGCAGCGTGGCGGAAAATGTCGCCTTTGGCAGCACGCTAGATGAAGCGCGCGTGATAGAGGCGTGCAAGAAGGCAAATATTTATGACTTTTTGTGTGAGCATGATGGAATCCACACGCGCGTGGGCGAAGGCGGGATATTGCTAAGTGGTGGGCAAAAGCAGCGCATAGGCATCGCGCGCGCAATATATGATGACCCAGAGATATTGGTGCTTGATGAGGCGACAAGCGCGCTAGATTCTGACACAGAGGCAAAAATCATGGATGAAATCTATGGCGTGGCGCGGGATAAAACACTGCTTGTCATCGCGCACAGGCTAAACACCATCGAGCGCTGCGAACGCAAAGTGGAGCTCAAAAAGCTATAGTTTTAACTGTGTGCTCGATGATGAGCTTTTGGTTTTGCTAACCTATACCTGATTTATAAGCTAGTTTTTTATTCTTATTGCAAATTGTCTTTGTCGCTAAAATATTTATAAAAAGCATAAAACTATCTTTGTAGGCTTTTGATAATAGCAAAATAAGACAACCATTTTGGCGCACTTTTACTTTTATATTGCTTTACTTTGACTTCTTGCAAAATTATTGCAATGACAAGAAAAGCCTCATTTGCGAAAAGCGGAATTTAAATTGCAAAAAAAATACAATAATGTCTTTATCGCGGAGGGTTGAAAAGGGTGGGGTAGGTGGTGCGGATGCGCTTGATGATTTCTATCATTTGCTCTTGTCCATACGCGTCATCATCATCGAAGCTATCAAGCTCCTCCATATACGCATCAAGTGCTTGCTCGATAGCACCCTCCTTTAGCCCAGCAAAATGAAGTGCCACACAAAGCATATCAAGCACTTCTAGCGACTCTTCATCTTGCATATTTTGATTTTGCGTTTTTGGCGCGCCTTGCATATTTTGATATTGTGTTTTTGGCGTGTATTGCTCGCGCTGTTTTGGTTTGTGGTTTGTATCGCTGGTGTGGCGCGCGTGTTTGGCGCGGTTTGAGTTGGATTCTGCGCGTGGTTTGTTGTGTTTGGCGTTTGGGTTCATAGTTTAGATTCTCCTTTAAATTTGGTGCGAGCAAAATTTGGCTGGCATTAGATTCGGCGCGCATCAATTAATTTTGCGCGTTTTATGAGAGCGTGATTTACGCGCTTTGCGTTTTTGTGTTTATCATATTTTGCACTTGCGCCTTGATGTCTTCATAAAAAAAGCTCTCGCGAAAGCCCTCCATCTTGCCGCCCGCCGCGTTTTTATGCCCGCCGCCATTAAACACCTCTTGGCTTAGCGCGCACACATCACAATTCCCATTCGCGCGCAGCGACACATTGCCGCGATGATTGATATCCATATAAAAATCCACCTCCGGATTCTGGCGCAAAAATAGATTGGCAAGCACGCTGATGCCGCCCATAGAATAGCTCAAAAAGCCCCGCTTGTCGCGATATGTGATGAGGCACTGCTCTTTTTGTGCGCCTAGCAAGTTCGCTTGGATTCTGCTAGTGATAAAATCCATTGTTTCATTTTGTGCATCGCCCTTTAGCGCTTGCTTTTTCAGCAAAAACACGGCGTTGTCAAAAAGCACCGCGCCTTTTTTGCGCGTGAGATACCACCTCGCCTGCTCTAGCAAAAAAAACTTATACTCGCGATGCTCTCTATCAAACATAAAGCGGTTTAGCTCGCTGCTAGCAGCGATGACGCCGAGCGCGACTTTGCCAAACTCAAAGCCATAGCCTTCCTCTTTCCAAATATCCACCGAGTTTATCATCTCGCTTAGCACTTCAAGCGAGGCGTGGCAAGCGGATTCTGGCGCGGATTTTGATGCGGATTCTAGGCTAGAATCCAAAGCAGAATCTAGGCTAGATTCTAGCGCTTGATCCAAATAGGGCAGGGCGATGGAAGGCTTTTGCACTTTGGATTCTGCTAGCTTTATGGATTCTAGCTTTTTAGGATACATCGCACTTAGCGTCTCGTAGGTGATTTTGGTGGCGCATTTGGTGTGATCGAGATGATACCACTCAAACGCCTTCGCGCACTCCTCGCCGCTGATGTGATGATCTAGCAGCAGCAGGCGCACATCTTTTTGGCTGATTTTATAGCTATTCACGCGCTCATTGATGTGTTTTGATTCGCTTAGCGTGAGGTTTAGATCGGTGATGAGGATGAGAAATGTGCTTGCTTCTTTGGCGTGAAATTTCTCCTCAAACGCGATTTTTGCATCAATCTGCGAAAATATCGTATTGAGCCTAGCCATGACTTCTTTGCCATAGTTTGCGTTGTAAAATTGTATAGAATCGAAAAATTCTTTGGCGACAAATTGGCAGCCATAGCCATCAAGATCAATATGTGAGAGGTGAAAAACTTGCATAAAACTCCTTAGATTTTGCTGGATTTTGGTTTGGGATTTTGTCCCATTTTGGATTCTAACGCTTTAGATTCTGCTCGCTTTGGATTCCGCCCATTTTGGATTTTGCCCGCTTTAGATTCTACACTTTAGATTCTAGCGCCCTAGATTCTAGGCGGATTCTCGATAAAGACTCTTTAGCAGTCTTTTAGATTCTCGCACCAGAATCTAGATTCTAGTTTTGCGCTCTAAAAATTTGGCTGTATCGCGCCGACAAACTCATATTGCGCGTTTGGCTCTATCTCTGCATAGCTTATCACTGGCACGCGCGCCTTGATATCGCGCACCTCTTTTGCCAGCACGCGGCGCAGCTTCAAATCCGTCGCGATGACAAAATATATATTTTTCTCCTTCACTTTTTCTATCGTCTCTTTTAGCGCGTTGGTGAATTTCTCGGATTCTGCGGCATTGAGCGCTAGCACCTGTCCATAGTCTTGATCGACTTTTAGCCGCGCTTTTAGATATTCCTCATCAAGCGGCGTAAATCCTATGATTTTCAGCACGCCATCAGAATCCGCAAAAGTCTGCGTGATGACGCGCGCGAGCTTGGCGCGCACATGCTCGATGATGACATCCATATCCATATTTTGCGCCTGCTTATCGATAGTCGTCTCAAGGATGCTAAGCATATCGCGTATAGGCACGCGCTCGGCGAGCAAGCCTTGCAGCACCACGCGTATGGTGGATGGGATCTTGCGCGCCTCTTCGATGAGCGCTGGATAGTCTTCTGCTAGGCGATCGAGGATGTCTTTTACCGCGTCGCGCGTGATGAATTCTTGCGCGTTGCGCGTGACTAGCTCGCTAATGTGTGTCGAGATGACAGAAGATGGGTCAAACACCGTGTAGCCAGAGATTATCGCATCTTCTTTGTCTTTGGCATCGATCCATATCGCATTTAGCCCAAAGGCTGGCTCTTTGACCTCCACGCCCTCCATTTTTTTGCCAACCACGCCGGTATCAAGCGCTAGAAACTTCGTAGGCATCACCATTCCTTCACCTATCACGACACCTTTTAGCTTCACTTCGTAGTTGGAAGAGGGCAGGCGGAGGTTGTCGCGGATTCTGATTTGTGGCATGAGGAATCCATAATCATTGGCGATTTTTTTACGCATGGAGCGCACGCGCTCGATAAGCAGCCCGCCTTGCTTTTGATCTGCCAGCCCTATCAGCTCAAATCCAAGCTCTAGCTCTAAAAAATCAATTTTTAGCGCATCTTTTAGGCTTTGTTCTTCTTCTTTGCGGATTTCTTCTGGGGATTTTTCTGCTTTAGGTGCTGGCGCGGTGTCTGGTTTGGCGGTGGATTCTGGTGCTTCATCTAGTGAGAAGTTTGTGTTAAAGCGCTTGTTTATCCAATCAATGACGATAGAAAGCAGGCTTTTTTTGTCCTCGCGCGATAATATCCAAGAAACAAACAGCAAAATCCCACCCACAAACATCAAAGAAAGCGTGGGTAAGCCCGGAATCGATGCAAACAAAAGCAAAATCATGCCGACGATGACAAGCGTCTTTGACTGTGAGGTGAGCTGGGAGACGAGGTTTTGCGCGAAGCCTTCTTTGGCGTTTTCTTGCTGCGCGGTGCGCGTGGCTACGATGCCTGTGGCTGTGGCTATCACGAGTGCTGGGATCTGCCCTACAAGCCCATCGCCGATGGTTAGGATAGTGAAAGTCGAAGCCGCCTCCTCGATACTCATATCCCGCTGAAACACGCCTACTAAGAACCCGCCGATGATGTTTATCACGGTGATGATGATAGAGGCTATCGCATCGCCTTTGACGAACTTGCTAGCACCATCCATAGAGCCGTAAAAATCCGCTTCTTGCGCTAGCGCGTTGCGGCGGGCTTTGGCTTCTTTTTCATCGATTGAGCCGCTGTTGAGATCGGCATCTATCGCCATTTGCTTACCCGGCATCGCATCAAGCGCGAAGCGTGCGCGCACTTCAGTCACGCGCGTGGAGCCATTTGTCACCACGAGCAGATTCACAAGCACTAGGATTATAAAGATGATGAGCCCGATGACATAATTTCCACTAATGGTAAATTCCCCAAATGCCGCGATGATGTCACTCACCGCGTTTGGTCCGCGATAGCCCTCTGTCAAAATCATGCGCGTGGTGGCGATGTTTAGCGCTAGGCGAAACAGCGTGACGATAAGCAGCAGGGTAGGGAATGAGGAAAAATCGGTGGGTTTGTTGATATAAAGCGCGATGAAGATTATCAAAATGGAAAGCATAATAGAAATAGTCAGCAAAAAATCCAGAATCGTAGGCGGCAAAGGCACGATGATAATCACCAAAATGCAGAGCAAAAACGCCACCACCGTCAAATCTTTGCTACGCAAAATGGTTTGCGCGAAAGATGAGAGCTTTTTGAGCGCTGTTTGTCGTGTAGAAGCCATAAAATGCCTTAAAAAGTGGTGTTTAGATTGGTTTGGTTTATTTGTCGTTTTTTTGCGATTTGTCGCCTTGTCGCCTTGTCGCTTTTTGGCGCGCGTTGGTTGTATTATTTATGTTTCGCGCCATTTATGCTGCGCACTATTTTTTATATAGCCTTGCGCTTGTTTGGCGCGTGCATTGGTTGTATTGTTGCGCACGCTTTTGCTGCCGCTTAATCGCGGATTCTAGCTAGTTTTTGGTAAAAAGTAGCTTTTAAATGCGGATTTATGTTACTTATTAGAGTGAATTTTGTGGAGTGAATTTGCAAAATGCAGCTTTGCTTGCAGAATCCAAGTTTGGCAGAATCTAATTTGCTAATTTTATCTGCTTGAGTTTTGCTGGGTTTTATAGGCTAGTTTGGCTAGGGGAGGGCACTAGGGCAAAGCGCGCCTATAAACAAACCAAAAAATCTAGGCAAAATTAATAAACACTATTCTCTACTATCACTTTGGTAGCTTTTCGCGTAGGAAGCTAAAAGGCGGGAGGGGGAGGGGGAGCAAGATGGCGTTGGTATTGCCGCTGTGTATGGATTCTACTTCTTTGCCATTTTCTAGTGCGATGCTATCAAAGCGCATGTAGAATCTATCGCCCTCTTTGTATATCTCGCCGCGCTCGTTTTTGCCACAGATGATGCTAGAATCTAGGGGCGCTACGATTTCTTTGGATTCGCCCGCGCGGATGGTGTGGCGACAGAGGGCGCGCGTGCCGCTCTCATCGACTTCGGCATTGACTTGGTAGCTGCCCTCGCTTATCGCGCTTTGGTGGTTTTGCGTATCTAGGCGCTCAAATGGGCGGCGCACGATGTAGCCATCGGTAAATCCGCGATTTTTAAGCGTGTGAAGTTCGGCTTGATAGCTTTGCGCATCGCTCACACCGCGATAGTAGTCATCTATCGCCATGCGATAAGTGCGCGCTGTGATGCCCGCATAATAGGTGCTTTTGGTGCGCCCCTCTATCTTTAGCGCATCCACCGCGCCAGAATCCAAAATCTCTTTGACATGGCTTGCGAGATTCAAATCTTTGGAGTTAAAAATATGCGTCCCCACGCCTTCTTCTTCTTTGAGGCGCATAAGCACGCCATTATCGGGGTTTTTGACAAATATCTCTTGTCCATCAAACGCCACAAGTTCGCCATTTTCTCGGTTTTTGACAAAGTATTCATAATCAAAGCGGCAGTCATTAGCGCAGCTCCCGCGGTTTGGCACTCTACCATTTTGCAGCGCACTCACTAGACACCTGCCAGAAAAGGCAAAGCACATGCTCCCATGCACGAAAATCTCGATTTCAAGCTCTGGTATCGCGCGCTTTATCTCGCGCGCATCTTTGAGGCTAAGCTCGCGCGCGGCGACGATGCGCTTCACGCCCATCTCATAAAACACCTCCGCATCAAGCACGCTAAGCACATTTGCCTGCGTAGAGAGGTGGATAGGCACTTGTGGGGCTACTTTTTTGGCTAGGCGCACGACTCCGGGCGCGGCGACAATGAAGGCATCAGGGCGCAAATCCGCCATTTTTAAGATATGCGCTTCTAGCAGCTTTAGCTGGGAGTTGAAAGGGAAGCCATTTATGGTGACAAACACCTTTTTGCCAAGCGCATGGGCGTAGCGCACGCCTTCTGCGAAGTCTTCGTAGCTAAAATCTTTGCCCGCGCGATTGCGAAGCGAGAAGTGGCTAACGCCGCCATATACGGCGTCTGCACCATAGGCGAGCGCGATTTTTAGTTTGTGTAGGTTGCCAGCTGGGGAGAGAAGCTGGACTTTTTTGGCGTGGCTTGTGGGCGATGCAAGGCTGGATTCTGGGCTGGATGTTGCGCGAGTGGATTTTGTGCGCGCGGATTTTATATGTGTAGATTCTGCATGAGATTTGGCACCAGAATCCACAGAATCCACGCCAGAATCTAAAACACTAGAATCCAAATTGCCGGGCGTCAAACCGCTAGAATCCGCTTTTTTAGATTCTATATTATTTATCTCCATATTATTAGCCTTTTGATTTTATTTGAAATTGTTGTTTATTGGCGTGGCGCTTGTTGTATCGCGTGCCTGTTTTATCGCAGCCTTCCGCGCGCTTATGCGCCGACAAGCCAAAATAAGCAATTATTTTTTATTGCCAAAAGATGCGATGAGATTCTCGATGTCT
The DNA here is from genome assembly GCF_001854545.1 of Helicobacter sp. CLO-3. GTDB lineage: Bacteria > Campylobacterota > Campylobacteria > Campylobacterales > Helicobacteraceae > Helicobacter_B. The sequence goes on along the minus strand of NZ_MLQN01000006.1, from coordinate 8,791 downwards.
TCGGCATCGGCGATATTTGGGTTATCATCGCCCGCGATATACACCGCAGAAGCCACGCGCTTGCTGTCATCGATTTTGCTTTCAAACAGCGAGTTCATGTATTGCGCGAGCGCTCGCATCACATTGATGACGCGCTCGATGCGCTGGCGGTTGATGTCTTGAAACTGCATGATATCCATAGCTTGGAGCATCGCATCAGAGCAGGCATTGGCAGCATCGGCGATTTTGGCGGATTCTTGTTTTATCGCTTTGGTGGATTCTAGCGCGCCTTTGAAACTCTCCACATGCGGAAAATGCTCGGCAAGCTTGGTAAAAAGCTCCTCTTGATGCGCTAGGTATTCTTTGAGTTTTTTAGAGGATTTGAGGATGTTTTCAGCATTGGCACTCACGATATCGAGCTGGTCAAACACCTCGCCCGCCTTCACCTCCGTGTCGCGCGTGACATCATCGAGCTGATGGACGACTTTATTGTCCCTATCTGGCGGGGGCGGGGGCCATTGCTTGGAGGCTTGCACGCGGAAATTGTCCGGGTCAAACTCGCTTGAATCATCTTTGGCATGCGATTTTTTATCAGAATCCGCCGCCGCGACACCCTGCGCTTCATCGGGCAAATCAGCATCATTCAAGCTAGAATCGCCGCCATTCATCAGCGCATCTAATTCTTCTTGGGTCATTTTTGGTGTCCTTAAAATTTGCAAAATAAGAGGCTATTATACAATAATTATCATCGATTGGATTCTAAAATGTGAAAAAATGCAGCTATGGCTGGCGTGCGAAGCAGGAAGCGAGTTTTGGTAGATTTGCGGGTTTGTGATGATTTTAAGTGTTTTTAGTCAAGATTATGTCAAGTTTTAAGGGTTAAATGTGTAGAATAGGAATTGAGGTTGCGTAGAGCATGGCAGCCTCGAGCTTCCTCCCTATCAAAAAATAAGGAGGTGTAGCTTGAAGAGATTCCAGTTAAAAATCTTCAGCGTGATTATACTGCTTTGCGTAGTTATAGTCAAGTGCTACTAAGATTTCCTGCTTTGGCGGGGCGGAGTCTTACCACCTCCTTGCTTTTTGTGACATTGATTTGCCAGATTGCCAGAATCCAAAACTTGAAATCTAAAATCTAAAGCACAAGCCAAATCCTAGCAAGAATTCCACAAAATCCAAGAATCCGGAGCGCAAATCAAAACCACAGAAAAAAGCTTAAAAGAGCCAAAAGCGCAAAGCTTCAAAGCCCCTCCAAACTCCTTGCCACTAAAACTTCCCCTTAATTTAAAAACTTCTTTCTAATCAAAACTTCTTCCTGCCTACATCTTCAAGTATTTTCCCTGCCACATCAGCCACGCGATTGGTGATTTCGTTGGTGCTATTTGCGACATCAAGCGAGTCATGCATAGAGTTCTCCAGCTGCGCTATCGCCGCGTTTATCTGCTCGATGCCGCTAGTTTGTTCTTTGATAGATTCGCTCATATCATTCACGCTTTGCACCAGCACATTGACATTTGCCTCGATTTCGCCTAGGCTTTTGCCGGTGCGTTCAGCTAGCTTTCGCACTTCATCCGCGACGACGGCAAATCCTCTTCCATGCTCGCCCGCCCGCGCGGCTTCGATAGCAGCATTTAGTGCGAGCAAGTTTGTCTGATCGGCGATGTCTTTTATCACGCCCACGATATTTCTGATATCCTCTGCTTGCTTGGTAGCCTCGCTTGTCTGCTCGCTGACATTATGCATAGATGAGCTTATCTCCTCCACCGCCGCAGCAGACTGCTCTAGCGAGCTGGCTTGGGATTGTGTGCCATCAGTTAGGCGCTGCATAGAGGATTTTAGCTCTTTGCTTTGCTCGCCTAGCACATTGGCAAACTCCGCGCTTGATCTAAGCATATTGCGGATTTCATTGCCAAGCGTTTGCGTGACTAGCTCGACATGTCCGCTAGTGTTTTTTATCTCCACGCAAAAATCAAGCCCCACATAAGAATCCAGCACCTTTCTAAGCTCGTTAAAATCGCTTCCTATGCGCGTCTTTATCGCCTCGATAAAGTGATTTAGCCCATTGCGTAGCTCCATGAGTTGTGGGTTATTGGATTCTAGTGTGATGGTGTCATGCACGAAGCCTTCATTTGCCTTTTGCACGATTTCTAGCGTTTGTGCCACGAGCGCTGTGTCTTTTTCTAGGCTTTTTTGCGTGTGGTTTATGTTTTTGTTTATCGAGTGCGCCATATAGCCAAACTCATCGTTGCTTTTCACCTCTAGCAGGCTTGCCTGCTTGCTTTCGTGATTGATATAGGCGAAAAATTTATCAAGCCCTTGTGTTATCGTGGTAATAGGCTTTAGCAGATAAGAGATGAGGAAATACAGCATCGCAGCGCCAAACGCCAGCAGCACCAGCGACACAAGCATAGTCGCGATAAACTCCTTTTGTATCGCTTTGGTAAAATCGCTCGTGCTAGCAGAGACTGCCACCACCCAGCCAGATTTTAGCCGCTTGAAAAGCGCCACTTTTTCTACTTTGTCATGCAGATAATATATTGTGCCTTCATCTTGCTTGTTTTTACCAAGCGCTTCTTCGAGTGCCTGCTCCACAGGCTGCTCGCCGGGTGTGGCTAGCACGACTTTGTGATCATCATGCGAGAAAATAGCATATTCAGAATCCGCGATAAAAATAGAAAGACTCGGCAGCTGCTCAAGGTCAAATAGCTTAAAATGCTCTTGCAATTCATCATAAGAGAGATTTAGCCCCACGACGCCTATGATTTTGCCGCTTTTTATGATAGGCAGCGCGACTACGGCTAGGGATTTGCCATTTTTGTCAAGCGAGAGTTTGCGCGTGGGATCGATACTGCCGCCGCGCGGGACATAGGGGTCTAGCACGACAAAGCCACGCTTTTCTATCGCTTTTTTATACCAAAGCTGATTTTTTAGATTATCAAGTGTGTCAAAGCCGCCTTTTTTCGCACTTTGTCTATCATCTTTTGCGACGATGAGAAAGTCATTATTTTCGTATCCGACAAACACATTTTCATAGTTGTGCGCCTGCGCGATAGAATCCATAAGCAAGCGCGCTTGCGCGATGTCTGATACAGAATCTAGCTGCATCTGGCTAAATTCTCGCGCCAAAAACTGCAAACTTTGCACCGCTTCGCCTTCCACTGCATCCTCGACGACGCTAAATGATGAGTCGAGCATCTTTTTTTGCAAGGCATAATAAAGCGAGTTTATCGTAGAGACGCTGGAGCGGTAGTTTATCACGCTGATGATAGCCAAAATAAGCAAAATAACGCCTATCGTAGCGCAAATGAGCTTGGTGCGGAGGGAGACTTTGACATGTTCCATACTTTTCCTTATCAGATGAGATTGATAGATTTATACAGATTCTAGAGCTAAGGATTGTGAAACGCCTTGAGGAGGCATTCAAAACGCTTCTTATAGGGTCAAATGTCAAATTTAGGCTTGACTCCCCGATCTTTGGCTCTAGAATCCAGAGCGCATAATATCAAAAAAAAAAAAAAACGAAATAAATTTTGTAAAAAATTTATGAAGATTTTTTGCAAAATGTGTAAAATAGGAATAGATGCTATATTATACATTATATAACTAGTATTTTTTATCATTTGTAGATGGACTTGATAAATGTCTTTATCATTTTGTGCGAGTTTTGAGATTCTGGTGCGAGGCTTAGAAATGCTTGCAACACAGGGGTTAGAAGTATTGGTATAAACATTTTAAGATTTGCCGGTATCAAATCTTTGCTAGCCATTTTATCTGTTGTTTGCCAGTTTATCTGACATTTTGCCAGATCGCTCCCAGAATCCAAAACGCACAATATCAAAAAAAAAAAAAACGCAAGAAAATTTCCAAAAAAATGCAAAAATCTTATAAAAATACATAAAATGAGAGTGAAATACTGATGAAAACAAAGGGATTGGCAAGGATTTTGGTGTGCTTTTGGATTTTGCTTTTAGTGTTTTTGGGTTTTGTTTATTTGGGTTTTTGGATTTTGGCGAGTTTTGGATTCTCGTTTGGTTTTTTAGATTCTGGCGCGCTTTTGGATTCTAGCGGGTTTTAGATTCTCGTTTGGATTTTTGGATTTTGGCAAATTGTTAGATTCTCGCGGTTTTTGGATTCTGGTTTAAATTGCTGGATTCTGGCAAGGTTGGATTCTGGTAAGTTTTAGATTCTGGCTGGCTGTTAGATTCTGCTTTTATGTCAATTTTGGCGCTGGGTTTTTTGGCGCTGGTTTTTTGGCGTAGCTTTGTTTGGTGCAGAATTTTGAGATTTTATTTTGCCTATTTTGCGATATTTTTCGCCAAAATTTAGCACTTGAGAATATAGACTGCTAGAATCTATTTTTCATAAAATCGCCAGAATCCAGCGCCAAAAATCCCAAAAAATGCGGGGCTAGATTCTGCCTATTTGAGCGCGTTTGTTTGGATTCTAGATTTTGGCTTTGCCTATTTAGATTCTGCTTATTTAGATTCTCGCGCGCCAGAATCCGCCTCATCAAAACTCCGGCTAAAATCCTCGCCAAAATCCTGCATAAAATAAAAATGACTAATCATAATCACCTGAAAAAGCGGCATAAAAAAGCCCAAAATCGGGACAAGCCCCATCACATACGCCGCAAAAGCCACCCTATAGCGACATTTTGCCTGCCAAATCTCGGCATATCGATGCGCGCCCAGCACCTCACAGCCCACATCAAAAAATGTCGTCTTGTAAAAAAATATAAAAAATGGCACAAGCATCACCAGCCCGCCAAGCAGTGGCACAAACAGCAGCGGGATACACACCACGCACACTACGCACAAAATCGCTAGAGATATGGAGAAATTTTTGAGCGCGGCAAGTAGCGGTGCGCCCTCGCTTTTGGGCGCGGCTGTGTAGTGGCGCTTCCTCACATATGACACGACGATTGGCGTGTAAAAAATGCTTACAAAAAGATTGCCAACAATCGCTAGCAAAATCGCCAAAAATCCAAGCATGATATACAAAATCGCCCAAAGTATCGCATTTAGCGCGCCTGCACCCCAAAAACTAGCACTCTCAAGGCTCAAGCACCAAGATTCTGGCAAAAAGTGCGTGAGATAGGAAAGTATCGTGCCTGAAAACCCATACAAAATCCCCACCCAAAACAGCACGCCAAGCACCACTGGCAAAATATTTAGCATAAGCATCGGCGTGCTTAAAAAATCATCTTTGCTAATCTCCAAAAGTGCTGGTATGGATATGGGCTGGCGCGGATTTGGGCGCATATTTGGATGTGGATTCTGACGCGGATTTTCGTGCGTATTTTGCGGATTCTGACTAGAATCTAAATCATTCATTATCTTGTCCTTTTTGTGGCTTATCGCGTGATTATACACTTTCTATGTAAAATGCCTCCAAAACTTTAGCAAATCATAAAGGCTTTTGGCGTATAATGCGCGCTTTGTCGCCCGCCAAAAAGCGCACTAGCAAATACCAAACGCTACAAAGCCTACATCGAGGAAAAATGGACGCATACGAATACACCGAGCTACTCAAATCACTGCAGACAAAATGCCAAAATATACACGCCATCATCAAGCCACAAGAGATAGAAGCGCTGCTAAAAGACATAGAAAAGCAAGAGTTAGAAGAGGGATTTTGGGATGATGCCAAGCGCGCCAGCGAGATTGGCAGACAGAAGTCTCAAGCGCTAAAAATCCTCCAGCAATACCGCGAAATAGAGCAAAGCATCAAAGACGCGCAAGAGCTTTTTGAGCTACTAAGTGCTGAAAATGACGAAGTAAGCTTGCAAGAGCTTTTTGCCCAGTCTGGCGAGCTAAGCCGCGCGATAAGCCAGCTAGAGATAGCGGTGATGCTAAGCGGCGAGCATGACAGCGCAAATGCGATTTTTACCATCCAGCCCGGCGCTGGCGGGACGGAGTCGCAAGACTGGGCGAGCATGCTTTATCGTATGTATTTGCGCTGGGCGGAGCGGCGAGGCTATAAAGTCGAGCTGCTAGACTATCAAGATGGCGAGGAAGCGGGCATCAAAGGCGCGGCATTTATCATCAAAGGCGAAAACGCCTATGGCTACGCAAAAAGCGAAAATGGCGTGCATAGGCTGGTGAGAATCTCCCCATTTGATGCCAATGCCAAACGCCACACGAGCTTTGCTAGCGTGCAAGTAAGTCCCGAGCTTGATGATGATATACAAATCACAATCGAAGAAAAAGACATCCGCATCGACACCTATCGCGCAAGTGGTGCGGGCGGACAGCATGTCAATAAAACAGAATCTGCCATCCGCATAACCCACCTTCCCACAGGCATCGTCGTGCAGTGCCAAAATGACCGCTCACAGCACAAAAACAAAGCCACCGCGCTAAAAATGCTCCAAAGCAAACTCTATGAACTCGAGCGCGCAAAACAGCAAGGCGAGATAGATTCCAAAGATCTAAGCGAGATAGGCTGGGGGCATCAGATCCGCTCCTATGTCCTCGCACCCTATCAGCAGGTAAAAGACCTGCGCTCAAACTATGCCACAAGCAACACAAGCGCGGTGCTAGATGGCGACATCGATGAACTCATAGAATCCGTGCTGATAGGAATGAGTGTGAAGGAATGATAAGCGCAAAAATAGCGGCGCGAGCCAAAAATCAAAAACAAGAGTCCAAAAAGCCTAGAATCTAAAAGCCGAGAATCCAAAAGTTGAAGTAAATAACAAAACCAAGCCAAACCAAAAGGCAATCCAAACCAGCGCAAAAAACAAAACCCCAAAAAGGTCAAATCAAATAAAAGCAAAAATCAAAGAAGGGCAAAATCAAAAATCAAAAAAAGCAAAATCAAAAAAAGCAAAACCCAAAAAGGAAAACCAATGTATCCTCTAAAAATTTCCGAAGAAGAGCTTAAAAACAAAGTTGCTAGAGACTTTTTTACAGGTTTTAACCACACGCAGATTCTAGGGAGAATCGACTTTTGCATTTCATATTCTGACAAAACGCTTTTTGAGCATATCAACTTCCTTTGGGCAGAGGCAAAAAAGGGCAAAGATAAGGACATTATAGAATCTTTCGTGCAGTTAATCCTCACCATTGGCAAAGAGCGCAGTTTTGAAGATACGCTTCCACCACTTTTCCTAGGCGCATTTGATTGTGAGAAAATCGCCTTTATTCCCTACCACGAAGTTATGCATGTTTTTAGTCAAAATGATTTTAATTGGAATGTCACTCCCAGCGATCACACAAGCAAGGAGTTTAAACAGCTTTACACACTTACAAAAGATTTACTAGAATCTAAGCAGATGCGCTTTTATTTTGAATCTGACAGCGCACATTTACGCGAATTTATCGCCACAAATTTCACCCTTGAAAATAATGGCTTAAGCAAAATCCAAATCACAAAAAATAATTTTGTGAATGTGTATCTCAAATGGGTAAAGCATGTAAAAGAAGCCATAATGATTGATTGGGACAAGGCAAAGGCGCACGGCATACTTGATGCGGATTTTTACCTTGCAGATTTGCTAAGCGTGGAAAATCACACGATTACTGACAAACTACAAATCATCTTGCAAAAAGACCACTATGAGCTAAATCGCAAAGTCAATGATATGGGGCTTTTCACCAGCGATAGAGCGGAATTTAAAAATGGCAAAGCGCATTTGCACGAGTCATTTTGGAATCTCTACGAGCGCCCGCCAAAAGAGGAATTTTGGGATTATATCCTAGAGCGACGCGATTTGCTTGTGCCTCAAGATATCCGCGAGTATAAAGGCGCGTTTTTCACCCCGCCCATTTGGGTGGAAAAGTCACAAAGCTATCTTGCAAAAGCACTGGGCGAAAACTACCAAGATGAGTATTATATTTGGGATTGCGCGGCTGGCACTGGGAATCTGCTAGCAGGGCTAAGTGATAAATATAAAATCTTTGCCTCGACATTAGATGATAAAGATGTGGGAATCATGCATGAGCGTATAAAAAACGGCGCGAATTTGCTAGATTCTCATGTATTTGCTTTTGATTTTTTGAATGATAGCTTTTTTGATGAGGTAGATTCTAAAGGCAATGTAATACATAAATCCAAACTCCCAAAAGATTTGCAAGAGATTTTAAAAGATGAGGCTAAACGCAAAAAGCTGATTATTTATATCAATCCGCCTTATGCGGAGGCAGGAAGCGCAAAGCAAACCACAGGCACAGGGGCAAATAAAATAGGTGTTTCAAATACAACAGCTATAAATGCAAAGTATCATAATTTGGGATTAGGTATAAGAGAGCTGTTCGCACAATTTTTTATCAGAATCTACAAGGAAATCGATGGTTGTATATTGGCTAGCTTTTCAACATTAAAATATGTAAATTCAACTGCATTTGTTAATTTTAGAAAAGATTTTAAGGCTGTTTTGAAAAAAGGTTTTATTTGTCCTGCAAATACCTTTGATAATGTGCAAGGTAGTTTTCCTATTGGGTTTTTGATTTGGGATACAAATATAAAAAAATCTATTGAAAAAATAAAGCTTGATGTTTTTAATGCTAATGGATACAAAGAAGGCAATAAAAATTTTATGCAACAACTAGAAAAACCATTACAGCTTGGATAACTAATTTTGACGCCATAACGGGGGGGGGGGGGGCATTTGGTCCCCCTGGAAAAAATGGGCCAGTTTTCCAAAAAAATTTCTTTTTGCATTTTTCAAGTTTTAAAAAAGTAAATTCCAATGCCACACTCAAAATTGCAAAAAAATATGAAATTTCAATGGGCATTTTTATTCTATTTTTTTTTTTTTCCCTGTCTCCCATTGCATTAAACCCTCTTTGGTAAATTATTAGGACCACTTTTT